>JAUNHS010000125.1 GCA_030523805.1 Acinetobacter sp. | reverse complement strand
AGTAAAATCATGAAAATTTCAACCTATTATATCGCTTTGATGAGCATGATTTTATCCATGCTATCGTATCAAACCAGTGCATCATTCGCTAAAAAATTGATTTTAGAATTAGATGCATTGAGTGTAACTTTGTTTCGCCTTGTGTTTGCTACGATTTTGGTTTGTATCATGTTTCGTTCATGGCGAATAATCCGTCAATTTTCACAAGTCTCATGGCAAGATGCGGTTTTATATAGTTTTTCTATGGGGTTGATGAATTTACTGTTTTATATGTCATTAGCCAAAATTCCTTTGGGTATTGCAGTTGGCTTGGAATTTGTCGGCCCACTGTCTTTGGCATTGCTCGCCATTCAGCAGCGTAGGGATTATATTTGGGTGGTGTTGGCCATTGTTGGCATTGTTACTTTAGTCCCTTGGCAACAACATCATGATTTTTCAGTGGTTGGGGCATTGTTGGCGTTGGCAGCAGGTGTTTGTTGGGCGTTGTATATTCATTTTGGACAAAAAGTGGTCAAACAAAATATTGGTGTTCATGCTTTAACTTTGGGGATTGGTCTTTCTGCTTTAACTTTGCTGCCTATCGGGCTGTGGTACGATGCACCAACTTTGCTTAATCCAAGCTATTGGGGTTCGGCATTTATGTTGGCATTGCTTGCAACGGCATTTCCTTATGCCCTTGATTTATATGCATTAAAATATCTGAATAAAATGAGCTATGGCACATTAACAAGTCTATCGCCAGCATTTGCAGCCTTGTCTGGTTGGGTGTTGTTGCATGAATATTTATCTTGGTTGCAATTAACTGGGATTGCTTGCATTGTGGTGGCATCTATTGGCGTGAGTGTGTTTAGAGTAAAAAATGAGCAATAATGCTTGCATTTACGATGGGATAGGCTAGTTTTTTTATATTTATTCATTTATAATGAATAATCCTATTGGGGATGTTATTGGCTTCGACGTTGGTAACGAAACTTGTAGATGCATGTCGAGAGTGCGTTTTCTCTCGTAAATTAAATACGCAATTTAAATAGTCGCAAACGACGAAACTTACGCTCTAGCTGCCTAAGGGCGCTTGTCCGCCTATCAGAATACTTGTGGTCTGATAGCCCGACTGAAGCGAACGCACACAAGTCCGTATGAAGTCAAGTCTCGGGGCTTTGTACCAAATTAAGAGAATCGCTTTTTGCACCCTGTTCGTTGGGTCGCTTAAGGTTAAAACAATAAACGATATCTAAGCATGTAGTATTCTTTAGTGTAGTGCTTACGGACGCGGGTTCAACTCCCGCCATCTCCACCAAATTCATACAAAATAAAAATTTCCCATAGTGATATGATTTAATAAGCCCTTGTAAAACAAGGGTTTTATTATTTGCTCTGTTGAAAAAGGATTATTTTAGTGAAGAATGATCAAAAGATTGTGATAGGTAATGAAGCAACATCTTTCCATTGTGTAAAGACGATAGGAAAAATTTCAATTTAATAGCACAAAAAATACACCACTTCCCCTTGTAATTTTCTAAAGATACATCATTATAATTTTCTATAGTTGAAAACAAAGTGAGAAATGACGATGTCTGACAATATAACTGAACACGACAACAGCGTAGAACAACTGCCAAAGACTTTGCCATTGCTTGCATTGCGAGATGTAGTGGTCTATCCACATATGCAAATTGCTTTATTTGTAGGACGTGAAAAATCTATTCAAGCAGTAGATGTAGCACAAGCACAAGACCAATTGGTGTTTGTGGTCAGTCAAAAAGACTCTTTAAGCGAAGAAATTACTGCAGATAATTTATATCAATATGGTACAGTGGCTCGTATTATTCAAGTGGTCAATCATGAGCAAGAAGAAGGTTGCATTAAAGTATTGATTGAAGGTTTGCATCGTGCTGAATTGGTGCAATGTGAAGATGTCGGTGATTACTTTACTGCCGAATATCAGCTTGCAGCCATGACTGTGCCGTTCAATGAAGATAAAGAACAAAACTATGTAGAAAATTTACGTCGCTCATTTACACGCTATGCAGAAGCAAAATTGCGGAATAGCCGTGAATTGATTGGTGCATTGTCTCGTTTTGATGGTGTGTTGCAATCGGTCTATTTTATTGCGACACGTGTGTCTTTATCTGCCGAAGCGAAGCAGGAATTTTTAGAAAAAGATGACATTAAAGGGCATATTGACCGTTTGACCGATTATTTGCTGGAGCAAGTGCTTGAGCAGCAAATGGAGCAAGAGCTACAAGAAAAAGTGAAAACGCAGATTGATAAAAATCAGCGTGAGTACTTTTTAAATGAAAAAATTAAAGTCATTCAACGTGAATTATCAGGCTTAGATGGTAGTGATGATGACGAAGCTGATTTGGCACGACGTTTAGAAGAAGCTGATTTGCCTGAACACGTGCGTAAAAAAGCAGAAGGCGAATTGCGTAAATTAAAAATGATGCAATCATCATCAAGCGAAGCGACGGTTATTCGTACCTATTTGGAAACGATTTTAGAAACACCTTGGAATAAAGCCAGCAAAGTCAGCATTCAACTTGCTAAAGCAGAAGAAGTGTTGAATAAAGATCATTATGGCTTGGAAGAAGTGAAGCAACGCATTTTAGAATATCTTGCGGTGCAATCTCGTGTGAAAAAAATTCGTGGCCCGATTTTATGCTTGGTTGGCCCACCTGGTGTTGGTAAAACGAGCTTGGGTGAATCCATTGCTAAAGCAACAGGTCGTGAATTTGTGCGTATGGCTTTAGGCGGTGTGCGTGATGAAGCGGAAATCCGTGGTCATCGTCGTACATATATTGGTGCGATGCCAGGTAAAATCGTGCAATCTTTGGCAAAAGTTGGGGTGAAAAATCCATTATTCTTGTTTGATGAGATTGATAAAATGTCGCAAGATTATCGTGGCGACCCTGCATCGGCATTGCTTGAAGTGTTAGATCCATCGCAAAATCATCAGTTTAATGATCATTACTTGGATTTGGATCTAGATTTATCTGAAGTGATGTTTATTTGTACTGCAAATAGTATGAATATTCCAGAAGCCTTGCTTGACCGTATGGAAGTGATACGCTTGTCTGGCTACACTGAAGATGAAAAAGTGAATATTGCTGAACGCTATCTTGTGCCACGAGCGATTAAAGATAATGGCTTGCGAGAGAAAGAATTAAATATTGAGCAAGATGCGTTGCGAGATATTGTTCGTCGTTACACGCGTGAAGCTGGTGTGCGTAATTTGCAACGTGAAATTTCTAAAATCTCACGCAAAGTGGTGAAAGAAGCTGTTTTGAAAAAGTCTAAAAATCTGCAAGTGCAGGTGAGTAAAGATAGTTTAAATGACTATCTTGGCCCACATAAATTTGACTTTGGTCAGGCGGAACAGCAGGCTCATGTCGGTCGTGTGAATGGTTTGGCTTGGACATCGGTCGGTGGCGAGTTATTAACCATTGAAGCTGCGACTATGTCAGGCAAAGGGCAGTTTGTAACCACAGGTTCGTTAGGCGATGTCATGCAAGAATCTATCAAGGCGGCAATGACGGTGGTGCGTACCCGTGCGAATGAGTTAGGGATTGATGCGAGCCGTTTTGCTGAGCAAGATGTTCATGTGCATTTGCCTGAAGGTGCGACACCTAAAGATGGTCCATCGGCAGGTTTGGCTTTAACGGTTGCTTTGGTTTCGGCATTTACCAATATTCCAATCCGTGCGGATATTGCGATGACGGGTGAGACGACGTTATCTGGTCGTGCTTTGCGTATTGGTGGATTGAAAGAAAAGCTCTTGGCGGCACATCGTGGGGGGATTAAATTAGTCTTTATTCCTGAAGAAAATGTGCGTGATTTAGATGAAATTCCTGATAATGTGAAGCAAGGTTTGGAAATTAAAGCCGTGCATAGCATTGATGAAATTTTACCATTCGCTTTAACGAAGAAGCCGAAAGCATTGGCAAAAGCAAGCACAGCGAAAAAGTTGGTGAAAGCGAAGGAAAAAGAGCAAAGTAATATTGTGAGTTAAAATCCGATTGCTTTGATGAATAAACCCACTGAATAATCAGTGGGTTTATTATTACCAATCATCTACAAAAATAATTAATATTAGCCAAACGGGAGCTACAGCTAGTAGTAAAGCAAGCCCTACGGGTTCAACATGATAATAACCCAATACATGTAAGACACATAAAGGAAAACAATCACAGCACCGCTAATAGTGTTTCCCCCTAGGCGATAAAACAAAACAACAAACCAAAACAGAATAAGTAAAAAAAACCACATAAAACAATTCCCCCTAAAATTATTTTTTACATGAAAAATGAATATGGGTCAATGATTTTTTGGGTGTTTGTATAAATCATCTACACGATGAAGAGCGAGTGGGTGGGCGTCCACGCTATTTAATAGTTTTTAAGTCATCTATGCGATGAAGAATCCATAGATAAGGCAATTTTTAAAGAGATTGCTTTTCTAAGTCATCTATGCGATGAAGAAT
>JAUNHS010000124.1:3208-4522 GCA_030523805.1 Acinetobacter sp. | reverse complement strand
AAAATATTTTCAGTCAAAAAATTAGTACAAAATTTTAATGAAACTAATTTAGAACTTTTAGACGATGCAGAGTTGAAACTGCTACAGCAGCATTTATTAGAAATGTATAAAGATGTCATTCAATTTTGTAATGAGCAAGGGCTTGATGTGTTTGCTGTAGGGGGAACAGCATTGGGAGCTGTGCGTCATCAAGGCTTTATTCCTTGGGACGATGATATTGATCTAGGAATGTTACGCTCTGATTATCAGAAATTTATTTTTGCATTTGAAGGTTCGTTTCTTGCAGAAAAATATATTTTAAAAGTACCGAATTATAGTGAAAATACGCCAAATAGATTTTTGCAATTGTATAAGAAAAATACCGTATTAAAAACCTTACATAATGGAAATCACCCTGAATGGCAAATGCTGTTTTTAGATATTTTTCCGTATGATGCAGTGAGTGATGCTCAATGGATTTGTCGTTGTAAAGGTTTGATTTCAGATAGTTTAATGTTAATTAGCTCCTGTGTAGGCTTAGTTGAATCTAAAAATGAACGAGCAAAAGAAATTTTTTATTCTACAACAGTGGGTAAAATCAATTATTGGCTTCGTACGATAATTGGTACATTGTGTTCATTTAAATCGCAATCGGAATGGTTTAATGTGGTGGATCGCTTTGTAGCCAATGCGAATGAACATTCACAGAATATTACCAGTGCAATGGGTTCAAAGCACTATGTCGGTGAAATTTTGCCGAGAGCTGTGTTTGTGCCATTTAAAGAAATACCGTTTATAGATATTCAAGTCAAGGTACCTGGTCAGGTGGAGCAATATCTCACGATGCTATATGGCGATACATATATGCAATTACCCAAGCAAAAGCAAACGCATTCAGTCATTGAATTTAAAGCGTTTGAATAATACAATTTATATCACTTAGGTGTTATTTTAATTTTAGCATAGAGAACTGATGGTATAGAGCAGCGTATGATTTACCTAGTTTATTCAATGATGTTATCCTTAGGGCTTATGCTAAAAAATAACCCTATTGTGAAATACATATTAATTACGTATCTTTTTCTAATTGCTGCGTTTAATGTGAATAATCCAGATTATTCTAACTACGAAAGTATGTATTACTTTGTGGGAATTGGGCATTATACAGGGATTATTCTTGATTTTGGCTATATGTCTTTAGTTAAAATTGGGAATGCTATCGGTTTAGATTATGCTGATTTTTTAATTGTTTATTTTTTAATTTGTACTTTTTTTATTTTAAAAATTGTTAATTTATATAGTATTGCACCTAATCGGGTGTTGAGTTTAATTTTA
>JAUNHS010000124.1:0-3108 GCA_030523805.1 Acinetobacter sp. | reverse complement strand
TTTGTTTATTTACTCAAATATTTTAATAAAAAAGCAGGTGAGTTTGAATACGAAGAATTACTCACTAATGCTGCAATTTTGATTCTCTTGGTGAGCTATGCAGCAATTATGGCAAGTAATGAGTTTGAGCGTTATGCCCGTGTAGGTTATATTTTGATTTATATTTTATTTTTCAACTTTATTTCAAAACGCACCATTGATATTAATATCCGTTTTTTGATGACCATATTATTTACGTTATCAATGGGTAGTTATATTTATTTCCAATACTTCTTCCGAGCCAGTGATCAAATTCCATTCTTTGAAGCGATTTTCAAAACCGTGTTGGAATATAATAGTGTGATAGGTATTTATAATGAATAATATCAATCAATATATTATGGTGATGTCGGGTGGGACAGAAGCCCCTTTAATTTTTGGTGATTTGCAATATGATGCTCGGGTGCAGTATTTAGAAAAGCCATTAAAGCCTATTTATTCTAAATGGCAATCACTTTTAAGAAGTGTGCATTTAGCAACACGCATTAATAAATATATTGCTTTACCTTTTCGGTCGGTATGGGATCGTTCATTATCGTTAAGCCAAATTGATTTTTCAGCAGAGAAAAATTACCACATTATTTTTATTAATACATCTATTGTGAAATATCACATTGGTTATTTAAAATCACTGAAGCAAAAATATAATGTGCATTATTATTTATATATGGTGGACTCGGTACATACTGAAAAAGGTAGAGAAGTTGCAGCTTATTTAAATGATAAAACGTTATTTAATACCATTTATAGCTTTGACCAAAATGATTGCCAAAAATATGGTTTTAGCTATTTTGTACAGCCATTAAGCCAAATTCGTATTGATGCTGCTCAGCATAAATCAGATCTTTACTTTTTGGGGCGAACCAAAGGGCGATTGCCTTTATTATTGGCATTAAAAGAGAAAGTCGGAAATGCTTTGAATTTAAATTTGAAAGTATTGCCTGAAAATGAAGATGAAAAGGCGACTTTGTTAAAAATGAATATTTTGTCCGACTACATACCGTATCAGCAGAATATTCAATATGTATTAGCCACAAATGTGATTTTAGAATTGGTACAAAAAAATCAATCAGGTAATACGCTGCGTTATCAAGAAGCGATTATGTATAATAAAAAGCTATTAACCAATAATCAAAATGTGGTGAATATGCCTTTTTATAATGCACAGTATATACAAGTTTTTGATGATGTAGAACATATTAACGTGCAATGGTTATCGGAAAAAATAGCAGTTGATTATGGTTATAATGGCGAATTTTCAGCAAGCCGTTTGATTGATGATATTGAACAACGCTATACGAATAATAAGGGGAAAATAGAATGAATTCTGTTGTAATTTTTGCAGGTGGAACAGGCTCACGAATGAAGAGTAGCACCAAGCCAAAGCAATTTTTAGAATTGCACGGCAAACCTATTCTTATTCATACACTAGAGCATTTTGAAAAGCATCATCAGATTGATCATATCGTTGTGGTGTGTATTGAATCGTGGATTGATTATTTAGAAAATTTATTACAGCGTTTTCAAATCCGCAAAGTCGTTAAAATTGTTGCAGGTGGCAGTACAGGGCAAATGTCTATTTTTAATGGGTTAAATGCCTTGAAAGATTATGCCCAATCTGAAAATGATATTGTGCTTATTCACGACGGCGTGAGACCACTCATTAACGAAGACATTATTTCTAAAAATATAGAATGTGTACAACGTAATGGCAATGCGATTACGGTTAAACCTGTGATAGAAACCGTTATTCAAGTAGATGAAAATAATAGCATTGTAGATGTTGTAGATCGCACCAATTGCCAAACTGCAGTTGCTCCACAAAGTTTTTATTTGAATGATATTTATCATTTGCACCAAAAAGCACAGCAAGAACAACGTATTGATTTTACCGATTCAGCCACACTAATGCGACATTATGGCGTGAAATTACATACGGTAATGGGCGAACCTGATAATATTAAAATCACCACACCATCGGATTTTTATATTTTTCGGGCGATTTATGAATTAAGAGAAAATGCTCAAATTTTAGGTTAAACAATGCACACACTTATTCAACAAGATTTAGAACAACTTGCACAGCGTGAACAGGTCTTACTGCAACAATTACAAAACAAAACCGTTTTTGTAACAGGTGCAACGGGGCTGATTGGCTCACAAATCGTATTTTTGTTTTTAATTTTAAATCGTTTATATCATTTAAATATCAATATCTTAGCTTTAGTGCGTAATGCTGATAAAGCCCGTGCGTTATTTGGGCAGGAGCATTCACAATTACAATTTATTCAAGGCGATATATTACAAATTCCAACCATTACTCAACCGATTGATTATATTATTCACGGTGCAAGTGTTACGTCGTCATTAGATTTTGTAACCAAGCCAGTGGATACCATTGCAGTGGCTTTGCAAGGGACAACATCTATTTTAGAACTCGCAAAACAAAAACACATTCAATCAATGGTTTATTTATCATCATTGGAAGTGTATGGCGTAGTCAATCAAAAAGATATTTATGAGCAAGATTTTGGTTATATTGATTTTACTAATG
Organism: Acinetobacter sp.; assembly: GCA_030523805.1. Taxonomy (GTDB): domain Bacteria; phylum Pseudomonadota; class Gammaproteobacteria; order Pseudomonadales; family Moraxellaceae; genus Acinetobacter. The sequence continues at coordinate 515 of JAUNHS010000124.1, read as the reverse complement.
TGCGTAGTAGCTATTCTGAAGGCAAAAGAATGGCAGAATGTTTAAGTATTTCCTATGCTCAACAATATCAAGTACCTGTAAAAATTGCTCGCTTAGGGCAAACTTTTGGTGCAGGCGTAGATTATCAGGACAACCGAGTATTTGCTCAATTTGCCCGTGCAGTGATTGAAAAGAAAAATATCGTACTGCATACCACAGGGGAAACCGAACGTAATTATTGCTATACCAGCGATGCAATTTCAGCCATTTTATATATTTTATTAAAAGGCGAAAATGCTCAGGCGTACAATGTGGCTAATGAAGCCACTATGATTTCCATTCGTGAAATGGCAGAGCTTGCAGCAAGTTTAGATGATACGCAAACAACCAAAGTCGTGATTGATATTCAAGATGCACAGTCGCTTGGCTATAATCCTGTGGTTAAAATTAAGTTAAAAACAACGAAATTAGAGCAGTTAGGTTGGCAGGCAACCACAGATTTAAAAACAATGTTGAGCCGTTTGATTGCTTTTATG
>JAUNHS010000007.1:25518-29069 GCA_030523805.1 Acinetobacter sp. | reverse complement strand
TTATACGAGCAAGGTATTTTAAAAGACCCAGAAAATTATTTTAAAGATGTTGAATTATCGCTAAATTTTCCACCAGACTGTTGGCAATTCCCTGAAATGCCACAACCGCTCAAATTATTTAAAGCCATTCCTTTTGAACGTGGTGAAGAATTAAGTTTTTTGTTTACTGATTTTAAAAAGGGAATAACGCCTACTGGTCAAAAAACGTTAGATTGGTTTGCTACAGAATATCAAAATTTGTATAAATTCCAGCAAGAACAAAATACTGAACCTGGCGAGACGATCCGAAAAAGTTTAAAGAGCTTACCCAATATTAAAAGTAGTCAAACGAAAGGGATAGATAAAGTCCCTGCGAATATTATGCAGCAATGGCAACAACACCCTATCATTATTGCTTGTAAGGAATATGCCGACTGTATAGACAATTTCAAAGAACAAATGCAAAGCTATTTGCTCGGCTATTTAATTCAATCTGTCCAACAACAGCTCCCAGCATTATTGGAACAGCATCATGAAACTTTATTTAGCCTGCAAACTCGCCACCTTGCCAATGCACTCAATCCTAGCATTTCAGGTGAAACCAGCGAAAAATTTGCCAATGCCGTTCATCATCGCTATCCTGTGATTTTGGTAGATGAATTTCAAGATACCAACCAAGACCAAGATCAAATTTTACACACGATTTGGCGAACAGCTCCACGCTATCAACAAGGGTGCATGGTCATGGTCGGTGATGATAAACAAGCCATTTATAGCTTCCGTGGTGGCGATATACTCACTTATGAAAAAGTACGCCAATCCGTAGAGCAATTGGCTCAAAATCATCAAGCACGCCTATATACTTTGGATAAAAACCACCGTACTGTACAACCTTTAGTTGCTGCTGTAGATGCCTTATTCCAACGCAAAGCCGACTTTGGCGAAAGCGTGCATTATGAAGCAATTCACGCTGGCGAACGCCCACATCCTGCATTGATCGATCAAGGGCAGGAAAATCACACGCCACTACGTTGGGTATTTTTACAAGAAAAAGAACAACAGGCGGAACAGGTGGTATTCCACATTCAGCATTTGTTACAGCAATCTGCTCAAGGTACGCTATATTTCCAACACGGCGAGCAAAAAACGCCGATCAGCGTAAACGATATTGCCATTTTGGCTACAAAAAAAGATTATTTAGCTGAAGTGCAAGACCTACTCAATCAATATAAAATTCCTAATTATTTCAACAGCAAAAAGAGTGTATTTGAAAGTGTCATTGCACGAGATGTTGGGCATTTACTCAATGCCATCGTCTCGCCTTATAATGAACAAAAACTCAACCGTGTGCTACTTTCTCGCTTATTTGCATGGAAATTAAGCGAATTACAACAGCCAGACAAGCAAAATGAACTCAGTGTATATATGCAAAAACTTGCCGAAATTAACGAAACATGGCAAAAATACGGCTTTCTTACTGCTTGGCAAAAGTGTTTGCAAACCTTTGATATTTGGCAAAATTTAGTCAAAAATGCTCATAGTGAAAGCGAACGTTTTGTAATTAATTTACGTCATTTAAGTGAAATTTTGAGTGAACATAGCGAACGCCATCACGGTATTCAACATTTATTGGCTTGGTATCATAAACAGCTCAATTACCCACAAGAGCGTGATTGGGAAATTGAACGCAAACTCAGCAATACACACGGCGTACAAATGATGACCATTCATGCGTCTAAAGGTTTAGAGTTTAAAATTGTCTTTTTACTCACTGCTGATGAGAATTTATCCAACAAAGATACAAGTACAAACTTTATCTTTAGTAAAAATGCCAATAATGAACGGCAAATTAGCATTACCCACAATGCAAATGAACAAGACGAGCAGCATCTCCGTGAACGTGAACAAAGTGAACGCCATCGCTTATGGTATGTTGCTCTCACACGTGCCAGCCATCGTGTATATGCCATGATGAGTGCCACACAAGAAAAACTCGCTAAAGTTACTGATGGTAAAATTACACGCTCGATCGGTCTAGCCTATTGGTATGCCGAACTCACCGCTGGTGCTGGTATTTATCAGCACCCTGCAAGCGGCGTGATTACCGAGCAAATGCAAGAAATTTCAAGTGCTTACCATGACACACCAAGCGACCATAATGCACCACAATGGCAAACCATTGCCCAGCCACATCGCACGTTTTATAAAGTAGAACATACCAGCTTTTCTTCGCTCACCAAAGATCAAGATCATCGCCAAGCGAAAGATCCTATCAGCGATAGCACGATTGAACTTGATGATCCAGACGTATTTGACATCAGCAATGAAGACATCATAGCGACTACACGCACACCTTTGCCGTGGCTTGCCAATCATATGCCGAAAGGTGCAGAAGCGGGATTATTTTTACACAGCGTGCTAGAGCATATTTCATTGCAAAAGTTAGCCAAAGCGAGCGATTATAAAGCAGAACTCAACAGTCGCTTAAAAAATGATGCCCCTGGTTTGCTAAAAAAGTTGCTTGAATTATACCAAGCAAAAGATGAATATCGTGGAGCTAACGAAGAGCAATTAAAAAATCAACTATGTGAAGATTTAACCGATTGGTTGCAAGCGATTGTGAATACGCCATTTGCAGGCACGACTTTGGCGGAAATTCCCAAAACACATCGCCAACATGAAATGACTTTCACCTTGGCATTACAAAATCAAAAATTTGACGTGCAAAAAATTGAGCAATTATTTGCACAGCATGGACTCTCGCTACAACTCAATGACGCATTTTCTGCACGTTATTTAGCAGGTGCGATAGATTTGGTCTTTTTTGATGGTGAACGCTACCACATTGCCGATTTTAAGAGCAATTCTTTGGGCGATACGTTTGAGCATTATCAAGCACAATATCTCAATCAAAAAATGCAAGAGAAACAATATCAGCTCCAAGCCAGTATTTATTTGGTCGCCCTACACCGTTTATTGAAAACTCGCCTTGCTCATTATGATATTCAGCAACATCTTGGTGCAGCACATTTCTTATTTTTGCGTGGAATGTCGCCAATACATGAGCAGCACGGCATTTGGTCTTGGCAAGCAGATGCGAATTTCATTTTAGAATTAGATGAAATTTTAGGCACACCAAACTCTGAACAATGTTAATAGACTATGGAAAATCTTGTGGATAAAGTTATGAATAAATCTGTTAATAACCTTGTGGATAAAGCTGTGTATCACTCAGATGTAAAGATACAGCAACACATTAAAAAAGAAATTGTGCCACACATTGCCCCTTGGTTAGATTGGGTTATGGAGCAATATCAACTAGAACAAAGCCAGCAACTCGGCATACAAACCCTTGTTTTTAATCTATTTTATGAACTTTCGCTTGGTAATAGTGCATTGAAATGCCGTGAGCAAGATGTGCAATTCTTAAAACACGCTTGCATTCACATGGAGCAGCAATCTGCCACTGTGCAATTACAGCACGCCCCAGCCCCTTTTGTGTATGATGGCGAATATTTGGCATTGTATCGTTATTGGTACTGGGAAATGCAACTTGCTCAATATATTCAACA
>JAUNHS010000007.1:4126-25418 GCA_030523805.1 Acinetobacter sp. | reverse complement strand
TGGCATTGTATCGTTATTGGTACTGGGAAATGCAACTTGCTCAATATATTCAACAACTTGCCACACCACACGCAACACAACACAGCGAGCAGAATACAGCACATGAGACACAAGATTTAAACCTTGCCATTGCCAAAATCAAACACAGCCAAGACCTAGACCAACATCAAGAAAGTGCATTACGCCACGCATTAACACAACGCTTTACACTTATCACAGGCGGGCCAGGAACAGGAAAAACCACCACACTCTCACAAATTATTGCCATTTTATTAGATTGGCAAGCAGACATACGCATTGCCATGGCAGCTCCGACAGGTAAAGCCGCCCAGCGTATGAAAGAAGCCTTGCAAGGTGCTGCCAATCGTTTACCACAAGATTTTTCTACGGCAAAAGAAAAATTAAAACAACAGCAACCCATCACTCTACATCGTTTACTTGGTTTGGGCTACACACAGCAAGCTCGCTACCATGCCAAAAATCCGTTGCCTTACGATGTCATCGTGGTAGATGAAGCGTCAATGCTAGATTTAAATCTCGCACGACAGCTCTTTGAAGCCATTCCTACATCATGCCGTTTAATTTTATTGGGCGATGTAAATCAATTGGCATCGGTAGATGTTGGTTCAGTGCTTGCCGATTTGCAACACATCAACGCACTAGAGCATAATCGTCAGCACTTACTGAAAAGTCGCCGCTTTTCTGATGACAACCCGATTGGAAAATTAGCAAAATTCTTTATAGAACAATGCTTTAACAATGAAACAAGCAAACCATCTAGCCAAGCGTTTAAACAATTACTCACGCTAAAAAGCCATGCAGATACCACAGCAGCGACAGAATTTGCCCATGGCTACCCATTAAGCTCACACGTCCATCATGATGATATTATTCAAGGTTTTGCACATTATGCCGAACAATTAAAACGCTATTACCCACAACGTGAAACACTTACCACATCTAGCAATGAAATTGTTAATAAAATATGTGAAGCCTTTGATTATTATAGAGTTTTAACAGCGACACAACAAGGCAACTTTGGTGTGGAACAGCTCAACCTACACTGTGAAAATTACATCAAACAGCATATCTTCCCATCAGCTCATCAGCACAAATCTACATGGTACTTTGGTAAAGCAGTCATGATGACACATAACGACTATCAACTTGATTTATCCAATGGTGATATTGGCTTATGCTTGGGTGAAACAGCCGATCAGCAATTTATGGTGTATTTTCCAAGTTTAGAGCGTTGGTATCCTGCCGCTCGCCTACCGAAAGATATTCAAACAGCCTTTGCCATGACCATTCACAAATCTCAAGGTTCAGAATTTAACCATACCGCTGTGGTGCTTGATGATGGTGCAGAACGCTTACTCAGTCAAGAATTGCTTTATACTGCCATTACTCGTGCTAAAAATGCGTTGAGTTTGTGGTACACCGAACAGGCTTTGCAAGATGCCTTGCACAATAAAACCCAACGCTCAAGCCGATTGGTCAAAAAGGTAGAAAGTTATTATTCTTTATCAAGCAATTAATTCATTCATATTTTTTTACATTCTTTGCAATTTTTTACCCTTTGGACTATTGCATAAATTTATCGTATGTTATAATATGAATGCATAACCAAACAGGACGTTGGGTACTATCTCTAAAATTCTTGTCGCTCCGCATAGTAATTTTAGAGGCTTGCAGGATGCAGGTAGATAGAGGTTGCTAAACCACTAAGCCTTGTAATTTTGGGAGAGATTGCAAGGCTTTGTTTTTTCTATATTTTTTATCTATTAACCTAAATTTTAAGCATAAAAAAAGCAATCTTTGCTTGATTGCTTTCATTTTCATTTGAGCTTGATGAACTTATTCCACATCATTTAACGCTTCAATCAAGTCAAACACCACGCTGGTAACATCACGACTTAAACTGCGATCGTTAAAAATTTCATACGCACTGATGGTAATATCGGTATCGCTTGGTAATAGGCGTTGCTCTTGCTGAATCAACTCACCAATCGGCAATAATGTTTGGCGAATGGTTAAATGCAATACATCTTCAAAGGCAATTTCTTCATCATCTATGGTTAAACTTTGCTCATGAAAATAAGGTAAAAGTACAGGCGTAAGATAGCCTTTAATCTCTTGTATATCAAATAGTTCTATATCTCGGGTTTGTTCTATGGTGCTAATATAATCTTTGCATTCAATTAAAATATGATAATAACTCATGCCTTACTCCCACAGGATTATCAATCAAAAGAATATACGAACACATCGCCTTCTTTTGTACTTTTCAATGCTATAATAACACGATATTTTTATGCTGTGTCAATATTTCACCTTACTTTGGTCGCTGTTATGAACCTTGCCAACTTACGCCCACAATTTTGGAAAAATTATGCTTTACATGAGCTTTCGCACGATGAATGGGAAGCCTTATGCGATGGCTGTGGCTTGTGCTGTCTCATTAAATTGGAAGATGACGAAACACACGAAGTCGCCTACACCAAAGTGGCGTGTAAATTGCTCGATTGTGCAACAGGTGCGTGTTCGGATTATCGCAATCGTAAATCACAAGTTACTGATTGTATTCAACTTTCTATGGACAATGTCGCATCATTTTATTGGTTGCCGCCGAGCTGTGCTTACCGACGTTTGAGTGAAGGCAAGGCATTGCCATCGTGGCATTATTTAAATACAGGCTCACGCAAAAGTGTGATTAAAGCCAAAAAATCGGTCGCAGGGCGATGTATTTCCGAGCAAGATGTGCATGATGATGATTTGGAAGATTATATTGTACGCTGGGTGCGTTAAAGTGTGATGCTCCTAAAAAATAAAGGGCAATATCACTTGCCCTTTATTTTTATATGATGTTAGATGTTAATCACGCACCACCAGCACTGGTACATGAATTTCGCCCAATACACTTTGTGCGACACTTCCTAGCACCATTTTTTTGAAGCCTTTACGGCCATGCGAACCCATCACCACCAAATCGGCATTGAGCTGTTCTACCGCTTTTACCAATTCTTTATGAATACTCACGCCTTCCAAAATTAATTGCTCTACTTCTACACCTTGTTCTAAAAAGAGTTGCTGGGCGTGCTGTAAAATATTTTCTACACTGCTACGGGCTTGTTGTACATAATCTGCCGACATTTGACGAGTATCTACAAACTCAACGCCAACAAACGGCTCTAAACTCACCACACTCACGGCAGTAACTTTACTAGAAAATGCTTTTGCCAATGCTACCGCTTGGCTCACCGCTTTCAATGACGTACGAGAGCCATCTACAGGGACAACAATATGTTGATAAGCCATGTTTTTCTCCTTGTTCATATCAAATCATTCTTCATCTTTTAATGTAGCTCATTTTGACACAAATGCCAAGCGACTTTGTCTCATGTAATGTTATAATAACACCTTTATTTTCATTTGATGGAACTTTTCCCATGCAACAACTTTCCCAACGTCTTTTGGCGATTGATGCGTTGCGTGGCTTGGTGATTCTCATCATGCTGTTAGATCATGTGCGAGAAACGATTTATTTGCATCATCAAGTCCCCGACCCTATGCTGATTGGCGAAACTGAACCTGCACTATTTTTTAGCCGTACTTTGGCTCATTTATGTGCTCCTGTATTTGTGTTTTTAACGGGTTTATCTGCCTATTTATTTCATTTAAAACATCAAGATTTAACGCAAACACGTTTATTTTTATTAAAGCGTGGTTTATTTTTGGTGCTACTAGAAGTTACCTTAATCAATTTTGCATGGACAGCACAATTCCCACCTGAAAAGTTATATTTACAAGTGATTTGGGTGATTGGTTTAAGTATGATTGCGTTGGCTGCTCTCATCGGCTTGCCACGCATGGTACAAGCTCTACTTGCTGTTGCCATTATTGCTGGGCATAATGCCTTGGATTTTATAGATTTTTCACAATCTAACCACCCTTTGCGTTATGTGTGGTTTGTGCTACATGACCGTAGTTGGATAGAAGTGAGTGAGCATTTTAAAATGCGAACATCATATCCATTATTGCCGTGGATTGGTGTGATTGTCGCAGGTTGGCTGATGGGTTGTATTTATCAAAAGCAAGTACATAGCACGCAGCGTATGGCGATTTTATGGCGTTTTGCCATCATCGGTTTATTGAGTTTTGTGGCAATTCGCTGGCTCAATGTCTATGGCGACCGTGCGTGGCTCAGTTATCCAAGCACGTTAGAAACGGTGATGAGCTTTTTTAATTTAACAAAATATCCACCATCGTTGTTATTTATTTTGTTTAATGTATCGCTGGGTTTGGCTTTATTAGCGATTTTTGAGCGTTATCAACAGCAGGCATGGATTGCAAAATTGTGCGTGTATGGCTCTGTACCGATGTTTTTTTATTTAGTGCATCTTTATGTTTTAAAAGTTATTTATTTGATTTTAGTTGCTCTATTTGGCAAAACACACGGCGATTATTTTGGTGTAGATCATGTTGCGTGGTTGTGGGTAGTGAGTGCGTTATTGAGCGTCGCTTTGTACCCTGTCATGCTGGCATTTTCTCGCTTTAAGCATTCGCACAAGCATATTGCGATTTTGAAATATTTTTAAAGCGACAAAGACAGGTTTTGAATTTTGCTTTAGCGATTATGTTGAAACGCTATCTTGCATGATGTCAGATGAGTGGAATCCGAAATGTAACGGTAAAATGTAATCAATCATGAAATACCACAAAAAAGCCATTCATTCCCGAATGGCTTTTTGCTGTATAAGTAATTAATGCGTTACTTTCGGCTCTTCATGTGCCAAAGATTTCGCTGCTTGGCGTAACTCAAATTTCTGCACCTTGCCTGTGCTGGTTTTCGGAATTTCGGCAAATACAATATGCTTCGGCACTTGGAAACCTGCCAAATGCTGACGGCAATGCTCAATCACACTCGCTCGATCAAGTGTACAACCTTGTGCAATTTCAATAAATGCTACAGGTACTTCGCCCCATTTTTCATGTGGTGCTGCCACCACAGCACAGCTTGCCACTTCAGGCATACGGTATAAAATATTTTCTACTTCAATACTGGAAATATTTTCCCCACCTGAAATAATAATATCTTTTAAGCGATCCATGATTTTAATGTAACCATCGGCATATTTCACGCCCAAATCACCCGTTCTAAACCAACCATCACGGAAGGCTTCATCGGTCGCTTTACGGCTTTTTAAATAGCCTTTCATCACTAAATTACCACGCAATGCCAATTCGCCCATCTCTTCGCCATTGGCTGCCACAGGCTCAGTTGTGCCTTGTTTAAACACATCAAAACCTGCCATTAAATGCGAACGTACGCCCTGCCGTGATTTTTTACTGGCTCGCTCTGCCACGCTCAAATCTTGCCATTCATCATGCTCTACGCAAATGGTTACAGGCCCATAGACTTCGGTTAAACCGTACACATGGCTAATGTGAAAGCCCATCGCTTCCATTTTTTCAAGCATGGCTTCCGATGGTGGAGCACCTGCCACCCAACCTTTTACGGTATGATGGATTTCATCTTTTAACTGCTGTTGTCCGCCTGCAATCATATTATGCACAATCGGTGCAGCACAATAATGCGTAACTTTATATTTCACAATCAATTTCAAAATCAAATCAGCATCAATCTTGCGTAAGCATACATTCACGCCTGCACGCTCTGCCACCGACCAAGGAAAACACCAACCATTACAATGGAATAATGGTAACGTCCACAAATATGTTGCAAATTTCGGTATATCCCAATCTAAAATATTAGAAATGGCATTCAACGCTGCTCCACGATGATGATACACCACGCCTTTCGGTACGCCTGTTGTACCTGATGTATAATTTAGCGTAATAGCGTCCCATTCATCTTCTGGCTTTTCCCAAGCATTTTCATAATCAATATTTTCACCACTAGCAATCAATTGCTCATAACTCATTTGCCCGAATTGTTCCACGTGAAACGCTGCATCAGTCGCATGAATTAAAATCAACTGTGGAAAAGTCTCGCTAATTAATTCTGCAAAATGAGCAAATTCACTGTCTAAAATCAACACTTTCGCTTCAGAGTGCTGCAAACAAAAGGTTAAAGCGTTAATATCCAAGCGTGTATTTAATGTACACAACACTGCCCCAGCCATCGGCACGCCAAATGCCACTTCTACCATCGCAGGCGTATTGGGTAGCATGACGGCAACGGTATCATTTTTATCTATGCCCAATTGGCGTAATGCAGCCGCCATTTTCTTACAGCGGACAAAGGTTTCTGCCCATGTTTGCTGTAATTGGTTGTGCTGTAAGTCATCGTAAATAATCGCTGTTTTATGTGGATAAATCGCTGCTGTCCGCTCAATAAAATCAATAGGACTAAGTGCTTGATAATTCGCTGCATTTTGCTGCAAGCCTGTATGAAAGTCGGTCATGTTATCTCCTTATCATCGTATGCTTTCATCAACATCATGTAGTTAATGTAACTAAATTTAGGTTTTTTCGCATCTTATTTTTTGTTATGATTTTTTGTAGTCGGTTTTTATGCCATAATGCCTTATTCTTTCTCTTTTTTTGCCGTTAGGTGGTACGATGAATCACACGTTTTCAAGCACACAATCTGAACAAAATCCACATTTAACCCAAGAACTTATTGATCTTTTAAGCCTTGAGCGTTTGGAAGACAATCTCTTTCGTGGGCAAAGTCGCAATTTAGTCGGCAAACGTGTGTTTGGTGGTCAAGTACTCGGGCAAGCCTTGCGTGCTGCGGCTTATACTACCGACCGACCTGCACATTCTATGCACGCCTATTTTCTGCACGGCGGTGATACCACAGCACCAATTATTTATGATGTGCAACGCATTCGTGATGGTAAAAGTTTTATCAATCGCCAAGTGAATGCCATTCAACATGGCCGTGTGATTTTTACAGCGATGATTTCTTTTGCTCATGTGGAAGCAGGGTTGGATTATCAACAGCATATGCCTGATGTACCCGATGTAAATACGTTAAAAAATGAACGCACGCTCAAACAGGAAATGTTAGATTTTATTCCTGAACACGTGCGAGCATCATTTTTGCGTGATCGTCATGTAGAGATTCGCCCTGTGAATTTAGCCAATCCTTTTAAAGCTGAGCCAAGCGAAGCCGTAAATCGCTTTTATGTGCGTACGCACGATGCCATTCCACCCCAACTTGATCAAATTGCGTTGCACCAAGCCATTGTGGCGTTTTATTCTGATTTTATTTTGATGACGACCGCTCTACGCCCACATGGTCTCAATCTTTATACGCCAAATTTACAATGTGCCAGCATTGACCATAGTATTTATTTTCATCGTCCTTTGCGTGCCGATGATTGGGTATTGTACGATATAGAAGCAACCACCAGTGCCAGCTCTCGTGGTTTAAATTTAGGTAAAATGTGGCAAAATGGTCAGCTTGTTGCTAGCACCACACAAGAAGGTTTAATGCGATTGCGTGAAATTGATATGTAAACCATCGCCAATAGACAATTAAAAACGTCCGACTCATATACTTGAGCGGACGTTTTTATTGCCATTCATGGCAACTTTTACAGCATTTTATACTCTATGATACAGCTTACTGCCTTGCTCAGCATATTCTGCTTTCATGGCTTTTAAGCCTTTTTCCACTTCTGCTGCCATTTCATCTTGCTTAGCCGCATAATCACGCACATTTTGCGTAATTTTCATAGAGCAGAATTTTGGCCCACACATTGAGCAAAAATGTGCTGATTTATGAGCTTCTTTAGGCATGGTTTCATCGTGCATAGAACGAGCCGTGTCAGGGTCAAGTGCCAGATTAAACTGATCTTCCCAACGGAACTCAAAACGTGCCTTAGACAAGGCATTATCACGCACCTGTGCCGCAGGGTGTCCTTTGGCTAGGTCGGCAGCGTGAGCAGCGATTTTATAGGTGATAATGCCGTCTTTCACGTCTTTTTTGTTTGGCAAGCCCAAATGCTCTTTTGGTGTAACATAACACAGCATTGCCGTACCGTACCAACCAATCATCGCCGCCCCAATCGCTGATGTGATATGGTCATAACCAGGGGCAATATCGGTGGTCAATGGCCCAAGCGTGTAGAATGGTGCTTCGTGGCAATGTTCAAGCTGCAAGTCCATGTTTTCTTTAATCATGTGCATCGGTACATGACCTGGCCCTTCAATCATCACTTGCACATCGTGTTCCCACGCACGTTTGGTTAGCTCACCCAACGTTTTAAGCTCGCTAAATTGAGCTTCATCATTGGCATCTTGGATACAACCTGGTCGCAGACCATCGCCTAGACTGAACGACACGTCATAGGCTTTCATGATTTCACAAATTTCATCAAAATGCGTGTAAAGGAAATTTTCCTTGTGATGAGCCAAACACCACTGAGCCATGATAGAGCCACCACGGCTCACAATTCCCGTCAAACGACCTGCTGTCAGTGGTACATAGCGAAGCAGCACGCCTGCATGAATGGTAAAATAATCCACGCCCTGCTCGGCTTGCTCAATCAGTGTGTCTTTAAAAATCTCCCACGTCAAATCTTCGGCAACGCCATTCACCTTTTCTAGGGCTTGATAAATTGGCACAGTACCAATCGGCACAGGCGAGTTACGAATAATCCATTCTCGTGTCTCGTGGATATTTTTGCCTGTGGACAAATCCATAATGGTATCCGCCCCCCAACGTGTCGCCCACGTCATTTTGGCGACTTCTTCATCAATGCTAGAGCCGAGTGCAGAATTACCGATATTAGCGTTGATTTTCACCAAAAAATTACGCCCAATAATCATCGGCTCGCATTCTGGGTGGTTGATATTGGCAGGGATAATGGCACGCCCAGCAGCAACTTCTTGACGTACAAATTCAGGCGTGATTTCAATCAGATTTTTCGCTCCAAAATTCTCGCCCTTGTGCTGACGCATATCCACATTTTCACGCTGACGTTGATTTTCACGAATGGCGATGTATTCCATTTCAGGCGTGATGATGCCTTGCCGTGCATAGTGCATTTGCGTTACATTACGTCCTTGTTTGGCTCGTCTCGGCTTTTGGATATGAGCAAAACGGATATTTTCCGTGCGAATGTCTTTTAGGCGTTCTTGACCAAATTTTGACGTTAAAGTCGGTAATTGTTCCGTGTCATCACGCTCAGCAATCCACGCATGGCGAACGCTTGGCAAGCCTTGATTTAAGTCAATTTGCACATTAGGGTCGGTGTAAAAACCTGATGTATCATAGACTAAAATTGGTTCATTTTTTTCAAATCCGTCTTTGGCAAGGCCTGTCGGTGTGTCGCTTAAACTGATTTCACGAAATGGCACTTGAATATCGGCACGGCTGCCCTGTACATAGACTTTTTTTGATGCAGGCAAAATGCGTGTTAAATCTTTGGCATCTTGCTCGTGTTGGGCGATGATGTCTTGTTGTGGGTTTGGGGTATGATTTGTTTGGCTCATGGCATTTCCTTTTCGTTCGCTTTAACAAATCAAGCCAATAAAGAATGCCGCCAAGGGAATGGGGTTCTTGATTAACTTGATTCCTACGGCAGTATGAACTGCATCAGGTTCAACGGTATTTGTCTGTAATTTGTGCATTTTTAAATGAAAATAAGACAATCTCAACAGCTGCTTGGCTGTACTCCGTCAAGTTGGGTTTAGTATAACATAGCTCTGTACTAAAATATAAATTTTGACCAATGAATTTAATATAGATTTTCCACCATTATGCACGCAATAAAAAATCCGACATTTTACTGTCGGATTTTTGCTCTTTCATCGTGAAATATTTAGAATGGAATATCTTCGTCCTTTCCTTCTGTTGCTAAATTCACATCACCAGTGCTTTGAGCATTAAAAGTGGCTTGATAACCGCTATTATCCATCGTATTTTCACTTGGCCCAGCATTGAGCTGATTGCCATAAGGTGCAGCACTATTTGGATAATTTTGGCTCATGTGGGGATTAATGCCAGGTTGTGCAACGTTTGGTGCAGATTGACCATACCCCCCTGGGTTTTGAAATTGATTGCCACCATATTGATTATTTTGGAAATTTGGACTTTGATTATTTCTTTGGTAATTATTCTGGCTTGCAGAATAACCACCATCTTGATAATTATTATTTTGATAGCCCCCTTGCTGTGGACGACTATCTAACATTTGCATTACATCGCCACGCACTTCGGTAATTGAGCGATCTTGACCTGTTTGCTGGTCTTTCCATTGGCGAGTACGCAATGAACCTTCAATATATACTTTTGAACCTTTACGCAAATATTGCTGTGCAACTTCGCCTAAACGGTTATTTAAACTAATGCGATGCCACTCTGTTTGTTCTCTGCGTTCGCCTGTTTGTTTATCTACCCAAGAGTCGCTTGTTGCAATAGAGAATGTTGTAATTGAGCCACCATTTGGAAATGCTCTGGTTTCAGGATCACGACCTAAAGTACCGACTAAAATAACTTTATTTACACCACGCATAGACAGTTCCTAAAAGTTTTCATTTTTAATAACACAATTTCATTAACACGATATTTTGTAAGATACTACAATTTCATCTACAAATGCGAATACCATTTGTTGCCCTATTATTAGACGACTTTCATCATGTGTCAAGTTAAATCTCTGCTTTCACGGACGACTTTATGCCACAGGCAGCGATTGCCCCAATAATTGCTCTACTTGATGGCGTTGCTCATCGCCCAATGACTGACGATCTATTTTTAAATAAAGCACATCGCCTTGTTCCATAAATAGCACTTCTGCAACGCCTTGCACCGCCAATAATTGCCCTGCCAACACGTCAGCTTGTGCCTGACGCTGTTGCAAACGCAAGACCAAGGTAGATAAATATGGCGGCTGTGGCAATCGTATCGCAACAAGCAACCAAAGCACGCCAATCACCGCTAAAATGCTCCAGCCCACGCTTGGTGACAGCGACAATAATTGCCCACCCAAGACACCACCACTAAAGCCACCTAAAAATTGGCTACTGGCGTTAATTCCCATAGCCGTCGCTTTAGATTGGATTGGTGCAGCTTTAGAAATCCATGATGGTAATAAGGCTTCCAGCACATTAAAGGCGACAAAAAATAAAAATAATGCCGCAAATAACGCCACCGACCAACTCGCCCCAATCGCTAAAACAGCAAAACTCAAAGCAATGCCAGCAATGGCAGCAAGAAATACGCCACGCATTTTACGGTATTTTTCAGCACAAATAATGCTTGGAAATGCCAACAACAAACTCGCTACCAATAAAGGCAAATACACCCAACCATGCTCTGCCAGAGCCAAATCGGCATAACGAATCAGCTGAGATGGAATATAAACAAACATGGCTGCCAACAGCAAATGCAAGCTAAAAATAGAAAAATGCAAACGATTTAAATCGGCACGAGCCAAAACTTGTTTGAGTTGTGTTTGATAATTTTGTTGGACAGGTTGATGATAACGTTGCGTATCTGGTACAAGGGCTAGGCTAAACATCGCCAATACGCCCATGACTGCGGTGAGCCAAAATAATCCTGTAATACCAATTTGCCCTGTAACCCACGGACTAATCGCAAATGCCACCACAAAAGATAAACCAATGCTCATGCCCATCATTGCCATCGCTTTGCTACGTTGTTCTTCTCGGGTAACATCGGCTAACAATGCCATCACCACAGACGACACAGCCCCAGCCCCTGCAACAATTCGCCCAATAATCACGCCATAAATATGGTCAGACAAGGCCGCAATCGCACCACCTAAAGCAAACAATGCTAAACCAATGATAATTAAGCGTTTACGGCTTAAACGATCCGACCATAAGCTAAAGGGAATTTGAAAAATGGCTTGACTTAAACCATATACGCCCATTGCCAAGCCAATCAACATTGGCGTTGCCGCATCATAATGCTGCCCTGCCACAGCAAATACAGGAATAATCATGAATAAGCCCAGCATACGCAAGGCAAAAATACTACTTAAGGCAAAAGTGGCACGGCGTTCTAAAGCATTCATGTTGGCACAGTTTGTAAGATAGAAATGCTTATCATATACAATTTTGCATGAGATAGACAACACGCAAACTAAAAATTTTAAAACATCATATTGATATGATTACATTTTAGATTGTTGTACGCAGCGTTGCACACCTTGAGCCAGCTTTTGCCACGCATCTACAAACTTTTGCTCGCCTTGCAAAGTTTCATCTACCTTATGGAAAATAATCGGCTCTAAATGCTGATAATGACGTGCTTGTGCATGACCTTCTGCCAATAAACACATTTTTTTCTGTGGGCGATGTTCATCTAAATATTTTAATTGTGTCGGAGTTGGTGCAGTGTGTGTATCTGCGGTCATTGCTCCAGCAAATTTCAAATTCATGGCACGCTCTAAATATTGGTAAGCATCATGATATGCCCAATACGGCTGTGGCGTGCCACGTTGTTGATAACGCTGTGCGGCTTGAAACATTTCCTTTGCAAAACGCTGTGCATTTGCCCAATATTTATCTTTATATGCTGGTGATTGCTGTGAGCGTAAAATCGCAATAAAAAAGCCAATGCGTACCGCATGATTTGGGTCTAACCAAACGTGCGTATCCACCGTATTGGCAATGCTGCCACCACGCACATGGCGTTGTGGTAAGCGATTAATCACGCCTGCATCTAAAATCGCAATCGCAGATTTTTGTTCTTTCAACATTTTTTGTAAAGGAGCTTCGTGTTCTTTGCCGAGCCACAGCACCAAAGACGCATCTTGAATTTTTTTACGGTGCATGGGTGTAATTTGAATATCATGCCCTGTTTGATTTTCTAGCAATAATTCAGGTTTTTCAATCCCTTGCGTAATTTCTTGTGCAATCAAATAAATCGGATACGATGTAACCACCAAACTTTTGGCATGAATTGATGTCGCCCAAGTCAAACCCAGCAACATAAAAATCATTAAAAAAAGACGCTGTAAAATACACATGATGGCAGACATCTATGACCTTCCCCAAAAATTGCACACTCAAAATCACCACGCTTGCCCATAGCAACAGGACAAATTTTCGGTTATAGTGTAACATAATTTAGCAGCTAAAGATAAATATTCTCAATTTATCTGGCTTTTTTATGTTAAAATAATTAAAATTTTGACCATTTTTTCTACTCTGGAGTAGCTATGTCGCAGTGTTGCCACAGCTCACACGAACATCATAATACGTTACATCATGTGCATCATCATGATGATGTAGAACAGCGTTTATCTGCCGCAGAGCGTTTTTGTGCAGAAACTGGGGCAAGATTGACCCCTTTACGCAAAGAAGTTTTACAATTAATTTTAACGGCAAATAAGCCAATGGGAGCGTATGATTTATTAGCCAATATCAAAAATCGTTCCGACCGACCTGCTGCACCACCGACCGTGTATCGTAGTTTGGATTTTTTATTGGAAAAAGGGTTAATTCATCGTTTAAGTTCTATCAATGCCTTTATTCCTTGCTGCCACCCACGAGAAGGGCATCAAGCGGCATTTTTTATTTGCACGGCGTGCCATAGCGTCAAAGAAGCACCAGCATTAGGCGTGTTGCATGAATTACAACAATTAACCGATGCTGATGAATTTCAGGTACAACATAGCATTATTGAAATTTCAGGGTTATGCCAGCAATGTCAGCATCAAGCGTAAATCCTGCGGATTGTTTGCTGAGTTTATCGCAAGTACAGGTGGTACTTGAGCAACGCACCATTTTGCAAGAGATTGATTTTGAACTGTTTCCACAAGAAATCGTTACCATCATTGGGCCAAATGGTGCAGGTAAATCTACGTTTATTAAGGTTTTATTGTCTATTTTAAAACCGACACATGGGCAAGTCCGCTATCATCAAGATTTACGCTTTTCTTATGTGCCACAGAAGTTTAATCCGTCCAATACTTTGCCATTACGTGTGCAAGATTTATTGGCGTTAGAGCCGTGTTCTGCTGCATTTAAACAACAAATTATTCAAGAAACAGGCATACACACATTATTAAATGCCAAAGTACAACAGCTGTCTGGCGGTGAACGGCAACGTGTGTTATTGGCTCGTGCTTTATTGAAGCAACCCCACGTTTTGGTGCTTGATGAGCCAATGCAAGGTTTGGATTTGCAATCGGAAGCAGAAATGTATGCTTATGTACGTTCGCTGCCACAGCGTTATGGTTGTAGTATTGTGATTGTCTCTCACGATTTGCAATGGGTCATGCAAGGTACGCAACGTGTGATTTGTTTAAATAAACATATTTGCTGTACAGGTTCGCCTGAAAGCATTCAGCATCACCCTGAATATCAAGCCATTTTTGGTAAATCCCGTGCCTATTATCAACATCAGCATGAACATTGTCATCATCAATCGCATTGACCATCTCGCAACCACTCATGGCACCTTATCATTTCATCAATCATGCAATCAATTTGGGAATAAATCATGCTTGATCTGTTAATTCTTTTATTGCCTGCATGGGCGATGGGCAGTATTTTAGTCTTTCTTACTGCACCTTTGGGCTGTTTAATGCTGTGGCGACGAATGTCCTTTTTTGCCGATACCATGGCACATGGGACATTGCTCGGCGTTGCTTTGGCAGGATTTTTAAGTTTGCCATTGTGGCTTGGCGTGTTATTGATTGCTGTATTGCTCGTGGCAAGTTTATGGTTTTTGCACGACTCTCGCCTGCCGAATGATGCTCTGTTAGCCTTATGCTCAGCGACTTTACTGTGTGCTGGATTATTGTTTATCCAACACGTTCCAAGTTTACGCCCAGAATTATTAAGCTATTTATTTGGCGATTTGCTCACTGTTTCGTGGCAAGATTTACCGCTTTTTGCAGGCGTTGTTGCCGTGAGTGTGGCGATTTTAGGCTATCATTGGAAAGCACAAATCCGTTCATCTATTGCGGCAGATATTGCTCAAAGTGAAGGCGTAGCCGTGCAATGGCAACGCTTGATTTTTATGTTGCTCTTGGCACTATTTACCGTATTGGCATTGCGTGCAGTCGGTTCTCTGCTGATGGGAGCATTGTTGGTCATTCCTGCTTTAACAGCACGTTTGCTGGCTCACTCACCCAATCAAATGGTGGGATACGCTTTTATTTTAGGGCAACTTGCCATCATGCTTGGCTTGGCTGGCAGTGCTTGGCTAGATTTAGCCACAGGGTTAAGCATTATTCTCACCATGTCAGGCTTATTTGCCATTATTTTTTGTACACAGAAATTGCTCAAATTCGGCAAATAACAGCAAAAACGCACGACAATTCAGCGTGCGTTTTTTATTTGCAATCAAATTATGCTGGTTTAATCAGTAAATGATCATCTTCCATCACAATCGGTAAAGCCGTATCCGTCTCTACTTCAGGGCGATACATTTTCATCAGATAATCATACAAATCTTGCTTATTGGCAAATTTAGTCGCTTGGTAAGGTGCTTGAAATGCTAATTTTTCCACGAATAAATAGCCATTTTCATACGGCACAAGCACGCCAATATGCCCAACAAATAATTGGCTTTCTTCACCATCAATCGCACTATGTTTAAATACCGAAATTAACCGTGCAGCCTGACTTTGCTGTGCAGCAGGAAATGAAATCCCACGTGCTTGAAAGGCTTGCACAATGCTTTGCTCATGTACGGCAATATCCTTACTCATCGGGGTTTGGATTGGTGCATATAAAGTAAAAAACTTCTCTTCTTCCTGTGCTGTAAATACTTTGTGTGGACTATGCTGTAATGATTCCGCATCTACAAATAAAATGCTGTGGTCTTTCTCCGCTTTCTTGTCAATTTTAATCAAATCTTTCATTAAATCGTACGATGTAATACGGCAATTATAGCCCACAAATTGCCCATTCTTTTGCGACCAAATCTCTTGTAGCACTTGTTCGTCATAATGTGGCAATGCACTTTGGCTCATCACAAAATTATTTTTCACCAACTGCTTGCCTTCCACCGATGTATTAAATTGGCGAACATTGGCTAAAAACGCATCTACCCGTGGAGCAGCAATCCCAGCTTTAAGCAAAGCATGTTTGACTTCGTTTTGCGTTGCTTCATCTTGCAAATTGGAATAATACAAATGCTGTGCCGATGATGTTGGCTGTGTTGATGATGATGTATTGGTGCTTGTTGTGGCTTTGCTTTCGCTTGATGGCGTATTGCTTGGTTGTGGCTGACAAGCAGCAAGTAGTGCAACAGCCAAATATAATGGTGTAAAATATTTCATATCGTGCAATTCCAAAATCAAATGCTTCACTTAAGTGTAATGGCGATTGTAGATTTTGCCTAGTGTTGATTTGCGTGCTTTTCTATTTTGTTCGGCAATCGTTCTTGTATTCATCTACAAAAGTTATTTATCCCCTTGCTATTTTTTGTTAAAATAGCTTGCTTTACACCCTTGAATAGCTCACATAGGATTTGTCATGACTGCTCAATCTGTCATTTTACCTTTACCATCAGAACACGCTCGCTTTGTTGTAATTCGCTTAAACCAGCTCAGCGTAGAAGACTTAAAAGCTCAGCTCGCTCATTTCTTAGGCACTCGTGATCGCTTAAAAACACAGCACCGCCAAGCAGATATTAAAACAGCAATTGGTTTTGGTAAACAACTTTGGCAACAGTTGCATGATACGACACCTGCAGGATTTTTAGATTTAAATGCCATTGACGGTGCATTTCAAATGCCAGCCACCCCTGCGGACATTTTCCTACACATTGCATCATCTCGTGCCGATTTGTGCTTTGCATTAAGCCAATCATTTTTTGAAGGCATTGCCGATCAAGTAGAAGTGTTAGAAGAACGTGCTTGCTTCCGTTATTTAGATAGCCGAGATTTAACAGGTTTTATTGACGGTACAGAAAATCCACAATTTGATGACGACCGTGCCGAAGCGGCATTATTAAGCGAAGAACACGGCGAATTTGCTGATGGTAGCTTTATTTTTGCCCAACGCTATGTGCATGATTTACAAAAATGGCAACGCTTAAAAGTAGATGCTCAAGAAAAAGTCATTGGTCGTACCAAGTTGGAATCTATTGAACTTGATGACGATGTAAAACCTGAAAATGCCCATGCTAGTCGTGCCATTGTGGAAGATGACGATGGCGAAGAATTAGCCATTTTGCGTCATAGCTTACCTTATGGCGATGGACAGGGCGATAAAGGCTTGTACTTTGTGGCGTATAGCAATGATTTAAGCATTATTGACCGTATGCTCTTACAAATGTTTGGTACAAGTGGCGACAATATCCACGACCGTTTATTGCACTTTACAACAGCGATGGACGGTGCATATTATTTTGCTCCATCGGAAGAATTATTGGCAGATGTGTTAGGGTTAGACGATTAACTCAATCCTGCATTCAGTATAAAGCCTATCATCAGATAGGCTTTTTTATGCAATCCCTACACGCTCATCGCCCACAAAATAAACATTTTCATTACTCTTGCCAGCATTTCACACAATAAATCCACCCTTTCGCTTGAAATCTACAAAATCAACCCTATTTTTAAGATAACTTTAATGAATTTACATGGCTGTTGCACATGTTGAACTTTTTTAAACGGAGTAAATCCATGACTCAAGAGCAAAATGCTACTGAAACGCCAGTAGATGAAACGGTTGAAAGCACAGCGGAACAAGAAACTTTATCCGTTGAACAATTACAAGCCGAAATCACGCAATTACAAGATGATTTAAAACTGGAAAAAGCACGCACAGCAAATGCTGTTTATGAAGCACAAAAAAGTGTAGAACGCATTCAGCGAGATGCTGAAAAGCATAAAGATGCGGTGCTAGAGAAATTTGCCAAAGAATTGCTCAATAGCGTTGATAATTTAGAACGTGCTTTACAAGCAACTGGCGAAGAAAATGCCTTAACCGAAGGCGTGCAGCTGACATTAAAATCATTATTGGCAACATTGGAAAAATTCGGCATTCAACAAGTGGATACCACGCAAGGTTTTAACGCAGAATTGCACCAAGCCGTTGGCATTGACCCAAATGCCAAAGCCAATGAAATCGGCACAGTTTTGCAAAAAGGCTATAGCCTAAATGGTCGTTTATTACGCCCTGCAATGGTCATGGTTGGTGGTTAAATCATCAGCAAACCGTTGAAAAATATCAAGTTTAGAAAATATTTTTAAAGATTTTTCATTTTTAAACTTGAAAATTTTTAAAAGGCTCTCATATCCAATAACAACTGAAAACATTCACAAATTTTTAGAGGAATAAGCAAATGGCTAAAATTATTGGTATTGACTTAGGTACAACCAACTCATGCGTAGCTGTACTTGAAGGCGATAAAGTTAAAGTAATTGAAAACGCAGAAGGTGCTCGTACGACACCATCAATCATTGCGTATAAAGATGGCGAAATCTTGGTTGGTCAATCAGCAAAACGCCAAGCCGTAACCAATCCTAAAAACACATTATTCGCAATTAAGCGTTTAATCGGTCGCCGTTATGATGACCAAGCGGTACAAAAAGACATCGGTTTAGTACCGTATAAAATCATCAAAGCAGGCAATGGCGATGCGTGGGTAAATGTAAACGATAAAGAACTTGCTCCACAACAAATTTCTGCTGAAGTTTTGAAAAAAATGAAGAAAACAGCAGAAGATTATTTGGGCGAAACCGTTACTGAAGCAGTGGTAACTGTACCTGCTTACTTCAACGATGCTCAACGTCAAGCGACTAAAGATGCAGGTCGTATTGCTGGTTTAGATGTAAAACGTATCATCAACGAACCAACTGCAGCAGCGTTAGCATTCGGTATGGACAAGAAAGAAGGCGACCGTAAAGTAGCTGTTTATGACTTGGGTGGTGGTACTTTTGACGTATCAATCATTGAAATTGCTGACTTAGATGGCGAGCAACAAATTGAAGTATTATCAACCAATGGTGATACTTTCTTAGGTGGTGAAGATTTTGATACAGCGTTAATTGACTTTTTAGTTGATGAGTTCAAAAAAGAACAAGACGTGAATTTGAAAAATGACCCAATGGCATTACAGCGTTTAAAAGAAGCGGCTGAAAAAGCAAAAATTGAGTTGTCATCTTCAAATGCAACAGAAATCAACTTGCCATATATCACGGCTGATGCGACTGGCCCGAAACATTTAGTGATTAACGTAACACGTGCAAAATTGGAAAGCCTAGTTGCAGATTTGGTTGAGCGTACCATTGAGCCATGCCGTATTGCATTGAAAGATGCAGGTTTATCAACGTCTGATATTTCTGACGTGATTTTGGTTGGTGGTCAATCTCGTATGCCATTGGTACAACAAAAAGTACAAGAGTTTTTCGGTAAAGAACCACGTAAAGACGTAAACCCTGATGAAGCTGTGGCAATGGGTGCAGCAATTCAAGGTGCGGTACTTTCTGGCGATAAGAATGACGTATTGTTGCTTGATGTTACGCCATTGACTTTAGGTATTGAAACTATGGGTGGTGTACTTACGCCAATCATTGAGAAAAATACAACCATTCCTGCGAAAAAATCACAGGTATTCTCTACAGCAGCAGATAATCAACCTGCAGTAGATATTCAAGTGTATCAAGGCGAGCGTAAAGTCGCTGCTCAAAATAAATTGTTGGGCAACTTCCAATTGGGCGATATTCCACCTGCTCCACGTGGTGTGCCACAAATTGAAGTGTCGTTTGACATCAATGCCGATGGTATTTTGAAAGTATCTGCAAAAGATAAAAGCACTGGTAAAGAGCAATCTATTCAAATTAAAGCAAACTCTGGTTTGAGCGATGCTGAAATTGAAGCGATGATTAAAGACGCTGAAAAGAATGCTGAAGAAGACCGTAAGTTTGAAGAATTGGCAAAAGCTCGTAACGAAGCAGATGCGTTAATTGCAAGCTCAACCAAAGCCGTGAAAGATCTTGGCGACAAGGTTACAGCTGATGAGAAAACTGCAGTAGAAACAGCAGTAAGCGAACTTGAAGCTGCGGCGAAAGAGAATGATATTGACAACTTAAAGGCGAAAACTGAAGCCTTGCAAAATATCATTATGCCGATTACGCAACGTGCTTATGAGCAAGCTCAGCAAGCAGGTGGTGCAGAAGGTTTTGATGCCAATGCAGCACAGCAAAAAGCTGACGATGGCGTGGTAGATGCTGAATTTACTGAAGTGAAAGATGATAAAAAGTAATCTGAACTAAAGTGATTGACTAACTATCACAATAAAAAACCACTGAATGCTTCATCATTCGGTGGTTTTTTTGTGGGTAAATCATACCAATAAAAAAGCAAGCCCAATCATATATCCAATCATGTAATTGAGCTTGCTTTTTGATTGTAGAACATCATCATTCCATGCTTGTGCCTTCTACATCAATCTGATCTAAATGTGGTAAATGCTCTAAAGCTGAAATATCTTCCACATCGGTAAATCGTAAATCAAGATAGGTTAAATTAGTTAAATTCGCCAAAGCTGAAATATCGCTGACGGCTGTCCAACCCAAACCCAATTCTTTTAAATTGGTCAAATTCGCTAATACTGAAATATCTCTAATGCCAGTTTCCATTAAATTCAGATAGGTCAATTTCGTCAAATTGACCAATACAGAAAAATCTCTCACCCCTGTATAACCTAGTAAAAGGCTCTTTAAATTGGTCAATTTCGCCAATGCAGCAATGCTATCTACGTTTGTATTTTCTAAATCAAGCGTAGTTAATTGCTTTAATTTTGTCAATGCTGAAAGATTGACCACTTGGGTATTGTTTAAATCAAGCTCTTGTAAATAAGGCAATTGTGCCAATATGGAAATATCACGAATATTTGTGTGGCTCAACACAAGGTGTGTTAAGTTCGTTAATTTCTCCAACGCAGAAATATCGCTCACGCTGGTATCACTTAAATCAAGGTGTGTTATATTTTCCATTGCGTACCAATGTTGTTTCATAAAATCTTGATTTTGCAAATCTTCTGCTGATACGGCACGCAAACCAATGGCTTGAACCAATCGTTCTTGCCATTCTTTACTCAAGCTTTGCCACCATGCCCAAAAGCTCTTGTGTTGTTCAGCGATGATTTTGTCGTTTTCTGTATTCATATTAAACTCCTATACTTACGATAAAAATTAAAAGTCTATTCACACATCATGATGAATAGTTAAATTCGGCAAATGCTGCAAGATTGACGTATCTTTCACTTGTGTATCATTTAAATAAAGCTGCTCTAAATGGGTCAAATTTGCCAATGCTGAAATATCACTCACATTTGTTCCGACCAAATAAAGTTCCGTTAAATTTTCTAATTTCG
>JAUNHS010000007.1:0-4026 GCA_030523805.1 Acinetobacter sp. | reverse complement strand
ATATCACTCACATTTGTTCCGACCAAATAAAGTTCCGTTAAATTTTCTAATTTCGCTAATGCCGAAATGTCGCTAATTTGTGTCTTACTTAAATCAAGCACTTTTAAATGCTCTAAATTTGCTAACGCTGTAATATCGCTGACTAGTGTCCTGCTTAAATTAAGTACGCTTAAATGCTTTAAATTCGCCAAGCTAGTAATATCACTCACCGCTGTCTTACCCAAATAAAGCTCGGTTAAATGCTCCAAACTTGCTAATGCTGTAATATCGCTCACTTCTGTTTTACTTAAATCAAGTACACTTAAATTTTCCAAACTCGCCAAAGGCGTGAGATCTTTATCGCATAAAAGGCTGAGATCTAAGCTCATTAACTGCTGAAAATATCGTTGTATATACGCACGGTCTGCAACATACGCCACATCTACTCCCCCACGTCCTACCAATAGTTCACGCCATTGATTGC
Source organism: Acinetobacter sp. (assembly GCA_030523805.1). Lineage (GTDB taxonomy): Bacteria > Pseudomonadota > Gammaproteobacteria > Pseudomonadales > Moraxellaceae > Acinetobacter. The sequence continues at coordinate 3,563 of JAUNHS010000007.1, read as the reverse complement.
TCAAACCTTGCCACCAAGTCCAATAATTCATATCAATATTTTGCTGACTTGCCATCACACATTCCTACTATTTAGGTAAAATTATAGTCAAAAAGAGAGTATTTTACTCCCTTTCCTTTACCGTTGAAAATGAATTTCCACTCTTAAACCATGTGCAAAATGGCTACTATCTTTCAAATACAATTTAGCATTTAAACGCTGTACAATAGTATGCACAATAGACAACCCTAAGCCCGAGCCTTCCACTTGCGTTCCCAAAATTCGATAAAACGGATCTAGCACACGCTCTCGTTGCTCAACTGGAATGCCCAAGCCATTATCTTCTACAATCAAAACAATGCAATGCGGATAATGCTCAATCGCAAGGTCAATTTGCCCCTGTGCAGGAATATAGCGAATGGCATTATCCACCAAATTTTTAAAAATCGTAAATAATGCCACGTCATCACTCATCAACGTATAATCTTGGCTTTCCCTAATGCCTAAATCAATCTGCTTTTGCTCCGCAATCGGATATAAAGTTTGCACCACTTGCTGAAAAATATGCAGCATAGACACAGGTTTTAAATCTTGTATTGGCATTTGATGAGCTTGCTGACGTGCCAATGACAATAATTGCTCCAACAAATGACGATGACGACGAATGCTATCTTGTAAAGCCGTTAATTGCTGCTGACTTTCTGCTGGTAAAGCAGTTTGTGATAAACGTTCTGCTTGTAAAGAAAGTGCCGTTAAGGGCGAACGCAATTCATGTGCAGCATCGGCAATAAATCGCTGTTGCTGTTGTACCGACAATGAAACACGTTGTAATAATCCATTGATTGCCGCAATAAAGCCTTTAATTTCTACAGGGATTTGCTCTTCGCTTAAAGGTTCTAAATTGTCTTTACGTTGTTCAATATGGCGTGATAATTGATGTAATGGTTTGAAAAATCTACGAATAATGAAAAAACAAATCAAGCTAATTAACGGAATTAAAATCAGCAACGGTAAAGTACTGCTCCACGCCCCTGTATAAGCCAATTTATCACGGAAATTGGTTTCTTGTGAAAAAGCAATCCGCTCCCCTGTCGGATAGCTGTACACATAAACACGATAATCATCATCTTGAAAGCGAAGTGTATGAAAACCGTCCGACATACTAAAAGGTAACTGACCACCTGCCACCGAGCCACCAATTTGTCGCACATAAATCGTTACATCACTTTGAATATCTACATTGGCATTGATTTTAGGGTCAATTAAGGCTGCCGTTTGACGTAATAAATTGTCTTGATATTCCAACGCTGTCAGATAACTTTGGTAAAACGATGCACTGCCTGCCAAAAGTGCCACAATCGTGGTTGTGCCTGCAAGCCAACGAATGAGTTTACCTTGTAGCGATGGTGTTTTGTTTCCTTGTGCGTACTTTGTCATGATGGAATGGTCCAGCCTACACCACGGATATTTTTAATGACATCACTGCCCAATTTTTTGCGTAATACATAAATCAAATAATCAATAGCATTGCTTTCTACTTCTTCGCCCCACGCATAAATTTTATCTTCCAAATCGCTGCGAGAAAGAATGGCATTTGGTCGCATTAACAAGGCCTGCAATACCGAAAATTCACGGTTAGATAAATCAATCACCTGCCCTGTTTCTTTCATTGTCACTTGGTATGTGCTTGCATCTAAACTGATTTTGCTATTGCCAAGCTGTGGCGTGCTTTGATTGTGTCTGCGTAAAATCGCACGGATTCTGGCTAATAATTCTGCCAATTCAAATGGTTTGATAATATAATCATCTGCACCAAAATCTAAACCTTGTACACGACTTTCTATATCATCTCGTGCTGTTGCAATTAAGACAGGCGTTTGCTGTTTCGCTCGGATAAATTGTAATACTTGTAAGCCATCTTTTTTGGGCAAACCTAAATCTAACAAGACCAAATCATAAGGTTGAGCATCTACAGCATGGCACGCCATTTCGCCATCTTTGACCCAATCTACAGCATAATGGGCATCTTTTAAGCTATCGCTCACCACTTGCCCAATCATTACATCATCTTCTACTAATAAAATACGCATGGTTTTTCTCGTGTGTTGAATAGCGTTTATAACAAAAAATCAGATCATATTGCAACAAAAAACCCCAAAAATTGGGGTTTTTTTATATCACATCAATGGGTAAGATGTTTAGTCATCGTTGCGGTCATCGTGGTCATTGCGATCGTCCCAATCATCATCACGATCTAAACGACTAGACATCACTTTACCTGTTTTCGCATTCACACGCACGTCATATTTTTGACCATTACTTTTGCGTACTTCTACATCGTAGTAGCTTGCACCTACCGAGCGGCGTTCATAATCTACATCAGTAACTTTCCCACCGACTTGCTTTGCCGCAATACTTGCTGCTTGTTGAGCTGAAATTTGTGCATTTGCAAATGCTGCTGGGCTGGCAATAATTGCTGTAGTTAAAGCTGCTGCTGTGAATAATTGAGATAATTTCATGAGAACTCCTAAACTGTGTTAATCTCTGATGTAGGCATTATAGATAATAAAAATTAGGGAAAAATTAGGATTGTGTCAAAGATTGTTGCACAATCGTAAAATTTTGCAACAAATCCAGCCAATCTTGCAGAAAATTGGGAGATTGCACTAAAAATAACATTTTAATATTTGACGAATATCACAAAATTGTTTTTAATACACCTTATTTTATTGCAAATTAGGTTTTACTATGAAAACTTGGGCGACTTTCGGTCTTTTAGCGGCGACAGCATTATTAGGTGCGTGTGCAACGACTTCAAATGTTACACCATCGTATGTTTCGCCATCTAAATATCAAGCATTAGATTGCCAACAAATTCAAAATGAATTTCATCGCATTGGCGACTATCTCGCAGGTGGCGTAAAAGGCTCTGGTGGTGGTTTGTCAGGCATTGGCATCGGTTTAGGTGGCTGGGGCGGCAGTGGTGGTGGTTGGGGCGTTATGCCATCAATCTCTATCAATATGGGACAATTAGGCTCTGGCTCAAAGCGTAGTGAAATTGCTCGTTTATTGGGTGAACAAGAAGCCTTGGCTCAAGCGGCAAAATTTAAAAATTGCCCTGTAGAATTGACCCCTGCCAATAAAAAAGCGAAATAATGGCAAATAAAGGTTTCATATTGAAGCCTTTATTTTTACTCAAATAAAAGGAATATTTCCCATGAATGCAATCAAATTCACAGCCATTACGCTCATGACCATCGCAAGTACAGCGTGCATGAGCATTAGCCTTGATGAGCAAAGCAAAGGCTCTATTGCCAAACAATTTGGTGAACAATTATCCACCGAAATTGCTCGCTTGCAACAAAGCACCGAAGTGCATAATATTGTGCGTTTTCAAGAACAACGTAAAATGGTTGATGGTCAGGAGCAAAGCTGGCTAGAATTTTACACAGCAGACAATAAAATGTACCGTATGCAAGTATTATCGCAAAATGTAACCGATGCTCAACGCCAAAAATTACGTCAGCTGAAAGGTGCGACTTTAACAGGTGTTACACCCATTGCAGGGGCGACAAATCAGTTTA
>JAUNHS010000006.1:25494-29211 GCA_030523805.1 Acinetobacter sp. | reverse complement strand
TGAGTATTGCTCTCGCCTCTTTCACGATTTCTTCTGTACTTCTTGTTGGCTGCTCTGTGTTTTTGTTTTCAGGGGTATGCTCCATCTGAAAGCTCCTTTTGCTGGTGGGTTGATTGCATGTTTGTGATGTTTTTATTTTAATGATGTTTTCTAGGAAATGTAAGGTTATTCAAGAATTTTTATGACATAAAAATGCGATTATTTATGCTTTTAAAGTACACGTTATAAGTAAAAATCTTGCTCTTAAAGTGCAAAAAGCACTTCAGCATAGACTATACAATCCAATTAAATTTCTTTATAATCATTATCATTTATATCTATCTATTTACATCGCTATGTCATCTGCTCTCACTTGGCAATATCGCCTAGCCATTACCTACCGTTTCATCTTGGCATTTGTTATTGGTTATTTATGTTGGTCATGGTTTAATGTTTTGCTGGCGTATGGCTTCCATGCTGCAGGCATGCCTAGAGCTGAAAGTGTATTTTTTGCGTCGTTTTTAACGATTTTTTTTGCTTGTATTTTTGTACTTTATAGCTTTTGTGTCTCATCATTAAAATGGCTCTCGGTGCAAATTTTTGCAATTTGTGCCATATTATATGCCTTGTGTGCGTGGTTGCAGTTAGTATAAGCAAATTCTTATTGACTATTTTTCTCCCTTTTTTTTTCATCTTTTAGGTGCTTCATGTTTAAACCAATTCGTCAAACAATGGCTTGGCTTCACTCTTGGTTAGGTTTACTACTTGGCTGGGTCATGTTTACTATTTTTGTTACTGGGGCAATGTCTTATTATAAAGATGAAATTAATCTATGGTCTGAACCACAATTAGCAAAAATTGAATATCAGCAAAGTGATGCCATTCGTCATGCCTACCAATATTTACAAGAAAATGCCACCAATGCCGATGAATGGTACATCAATTTACCAACCGAAAAGAAGCCTGTAACGGCTTTATACTGGAATGGTAAAGAAGGCTTTAACCAAGCACTACTCAACCCACAAACGCACGATGAATTATTATTAGACAATGATGTTCCTTTGGGCGAATTCTTCTATCGCTTCCATTACCAATTGCATGGCATGAATATTATTTACACACGTATTTTCATGAGTTTTGTTGCTTTTGTGATGTTACTTGCCATCATTGCTGGGATTATTACACATAAAAAAATCTTTAGTGATTTCTTTACCTTGCGTGTTTTTAAAGGGCAACGCTCATGGCTGGATTTTCATAATATCAGTTCAGTTATCGCATTGCCATTTTTTCTCACCATTTGCTTTACTGGCTTGGCGATTTTTTTCTACCTTTATATTCCACAAGGCATGAAGCAATTATATGGCGACAATAATTTGCCTTATTTTACTGAAATTAAAGAACAAGTCAGCGACATCAGTAATAATAAAAATGCACCAGCTGCCACCATGCAAGATATTGATATTTTTATGAAAACATTGCACGCACAATGGGGCGATGCAGAACTTAAAAATATCGTCGTGAAAAATCCACAGCGTAGCAATGCCACGATTTTATTTGAACAAACACAAGACCGTAGTATCAGCCAAGATAATCCACGCTTAGAATTTAATGCCATTACAGGCGAACTATTGGACGACCGTAAAAATCGTAGCGTACTTGCCACCATGCGTGCCAGTATTTATGGCTTACACCGAGCACCATTTGCTGAAACAGCGACACGTCTAGCCCTATTTTTTTCAGGTTTATTAGGTAGTGTTATGATTGCTTCAGGCTTATTATTATGGAGTTTAAAACGTCAATTACAAAATAAAACAGGCGAAGAAAGTGCGGGACATTATTTGGTGGATCGCCTAAATATTGCGACCATTATTGGCTTACCTTTGGCGATTTTACTGAGCTTTTTCGCTATTCGCTTACAAAGCATTATGAAAGACAATGAATTAAGCGACTTTTTCAGCTTCCCTTTTATTAATACCTTTTTGTGGGCATGGCTATTAAGTTTTACCTTTTCTATGCTAACACCAAAAGCACGTTTATGGCGTTCATTGCTCATTCCGTTAGCATTGTTATGTTTTATCTTGCCGATGTTTGACTTGATTTATTTATGGTCATTTGATCATATTCAAAATGTACAACAATATTGGCTCTTTTTGCGTGTAGATATTTTCATTCTTGCATTAGGATTATTTACTCTATTTTTAATCACTCGCATTCAGCCGATTGCACAAAAAGCACGCCAAAAGATTGAACGCAAATTACAATCGCCAAACAGCAGCGAAATGCAAGGATAAACCATGATGATTTTAAACCTACTCAGCCATATCCTTGTTTTTGCGTGTATTTTATGGGGAATGTTTACCCTATTTGCTTTGAGTGAAAAGCAATTTAAAAAAACGCAAACTAGCCGTTGGCACAAACTCACGCAATCACCGAAACGCTATAAACAATTGGCATGGCTTTGCTTTTTTGCTGCTGGTGCAATTTTAATTGGACTGTATGGCTCGAGTGTTGGCTTTATTAGCTGGTGGATTTTTGCTACGCCAATCACTTTTGCTTTGATTTTATCTGTGAATGATTTAAAGCAAAAATCGGTAAATAAGCGTTAAAAACATTTCAAACAACATGATTCACACGCTAAAATGCTAGAAATTTATGCAATACCATACCTATTGCTAAAAAATAAGCCGATTTCACACCTAGAAACAAGCGACTAGCTTTAACTTTACTATTATTTTGTGCTATAGTTAGACGGCAACCTTTTCCAAGTCAGAGCCAAATGCTGACTTATTCTTTTTATTTTAGCGTGATGTTGTATTCACACGCCCAACCGATGGACTATAGTGATGAGTAACCAAACGTCTAATCCAGTATCAAGACCAGACATTGACGATGTGAACCTAAATAGTATCCAACCGCTGGTAACACCAGCACAATTAAAAACAGAATTGCCACTCACACCAGCAGCGTACGAATGCGTATTAAAAGGTCGTGAAACGGTACGCAACATTTTAGATGGTAAAGATAAACGCTTATTCGTGGTGATTGGTCCTTGCTCAATTCATGACCCTAAAGCTGCACATGAATATGCCGAGCGTTTAAAAGTACTTAGCGAAAAAGTAAAAGATAGCCTATATTTAGTCATGCGTGTTTATTTTGAAAAACCACGTACGACAGTAGGTTGGAAAGGTTTAATTAACGACCCTGATATGAATGACTCTTTTGATATTGAAAAAGGTTTGCGTATTGGGCGTAAATTATTGCTTGAGTTAAATGAAAAAGGCTTGCCATGTGCAACAGAAGCCTTAGATCCAAACTCACCACAATATTTACAAGATTTAATTTCATGGTCAGCCATCGGTGCCCGTACCACCGAAAGCCAAACACACCGTGAAATGTCATCAGGTTTATCATCACCTGTTGGCTTTAAAAATGGTACAGATGGCGGCTTAACCGTAGCAACCAATGCCATGCAGGCAGTAAAACATGGTCATAGCTTTTTAGGTTTGAATATGGACGGTCAAGTGTCAGTTATTCGCACCAAAGGCAATCCTTATGCACACGTTGTATTGCGTGGTGGCAATGGTAAACCAAACTACGATGCAGGCTCAGTTGCTGAAGCAGAGTTTGCTTTAGACAAAGCAAAAGTAAGCAATAAAATCATGATTGATGCCAGCCATGCTAATTCAAACAAAGACCCATACTTACAACCTTTAGTGCTTAAAAATGTTACTGAACAAA
>JAUNHS010000006.1:13795-25394 GCA_030523805.1 Acinetobacter sp. | reverse complement strand
TCAAACAAAGACCCATACTTACAACCTTTAGTGCTTAAAAATGTTACTGAACAAATTTTAGATGGTAATAAATCTATCGTTGGTTTAATGGTAGAAAGCCATTTAAAAGGTGGTCGCCAAGACATTCCTGAAGATTTAAACCAATTAGAATATGGTAAATCAGTCACTGACGGTTGTATTGACTGGGAAACAACAGAGAAAGTCTTACTAGAAATGCACGAAGCATTAAAAGATGTGTTGCCTAATCGCTAATCTGATGAAAGACCATATCAATCAAAAACGCCATCACATGATGGCGTTTTTAATAAAAAAATAATAAAAACAATATGTTATGCAGACTTAACCAACAGCACCACAGCCGATGCAAAAATCCCTTCTTGTCGTCCTGTAAAACCTAACTTTTCAGTTGTTGTTGCTTTTAAGCTAATTTGCTCTACATCCACACCCAACACCTTGGCAATACTTTCACGCATAACCACATTATGCGGTGCAAGTTTTGGACGCTCGCAAGCCACTGTAATATCAGCATTATTTAATTGATAACCTTTTTGTTGAATTAAATCATATACTTGCTTCAATAACACACGACTATCTGCCCCTTTATACGCAGGGTCGGTATCAGGAAAATGCTGACCAATATCCCCCATTGCCAATGCCCCAAGTAAAGCATCGGTCAAAGCGTGTAATACCACATCACCATCAGAATGTGCTTTTAAACCTTGCGTATGTGGAATTTGTACACCCGCCAAAGTAACAAAATCACCCGCTTCAAAAGCATGAACATCTAACCCTTGACCAATACGAAACATCATATTTGACATAAACTAACCTAATTTTGCTCATTTAAAATAACGCTATCATACCCAAGTTTAAGGCATTTTTCAGCAATTATTTTACACACCAAGTTTATACACCAAGCCATTATTCTATAATCACAAATCTATAATCACAAACCAATCACACCAACAATCATTTAACATTCTCACCATCTACCACGAAAACACTTGCATTTTGTGCAAAAAAACACTAAAATTCGCCTGCAAATTTTATTTTGCACCGCATTCACAATACAAAATGTGTATTTGTGAATGTCTCCTTGCTTTTTTCATTACAGAAAAAGGCTGTTTAATCCATAAGGAGCTGACAATGCGTCACTACGAAATCGTACTTTTGGTACATCCAGACCAAAGCGATCAAGTTGTAGGTATGGTAGAGCGTTACCTTACTCACATCAAAGAAGCAAACGGTCAAGTACACCGTTTAGAAGATTGGGGTCGTCGTCAATTGGCTTACCCAATTAACAAAATCCACAAAGCACACTACATTTTAATGAATATTGAATGTGGTCAAACTACGCTTGATGAGTTAGAAGAATTGTTCCGTTATAACGATGCAATCATTCGTAACTTAATCATTCGTCGTGATAATGCGATTACTGAAGAATCTTTACTAGCGAAGAGTGCAGAAGAAAAACGTGCTCGTAAAGCTCAACGTGAAGAAGCTCAACAACAAGCAGCTCAAGAAGCTGAAGCCTAAGGAGAACACACATGGCACGTTTCTACCGTCGTCGCAAGTTCTGCCGCTTCACAGCTGAGAATGTTGCGTATATCGATTATAAAGATATTGACACTTTAAAACAGTACATCACTGAAAACGGTAAAATTGTTCCTAGCCGTATCACTGGTACTAAAGCTCGTTACCAACGTCAATTATCACTTGCAATCAAGCAAGCTCGTTATTTAGCGTTGATCCCTTACACTGATAACCATAAGTGAGGTGAGCTGTGGAAATTATCTTATTACAACGTATCAAAAACTTGGGTAAATTAGGCGACAAAGTATCTGTAAAAGCAGGTTATGGTCGTAACTACTTAATCCCACAAGGTAAAGCTGTTGCTGCAACTGAAGCAAATACTGCTGCTTTTGAAGCTCGTCGTGCTGAACTTGAAAAACAAGAAGCTGCTGTATTAGCTGCTGCTCAAGCTCGTGCTGACCAATTGAACGACGTAAATGTTGTAATCACTGCTAAAGCAGGTGATGAAGGCAAATTATTCGGTTCAATCGGTACACGTGACATTGCAGATGCTTTAACAGGTGCTGGTTTAGCGGTTGATCGCTCTGAAGTTCGTTTACCAAATGGTGCACTTCGCAACATCGGTGAATTTAATGTAGCGATTCAATTACACCACGATGTAACAGCTGAAGTATTAGTAACTATCGTTGCTGAATAATACATCACTGTCATTGTGATAAAAAAGAGCATAGCAATATGCTCTTTTTTTATGGCTCTGATTTACATATTTTTGCACATCGTAGTGTATTGATGATGATTGCAATTTTTTTATGCGAAAAGCTATCAAAAAATAGATGAATTTTTGCTAAATTTCTGCGATACTATGGTTTTATACTTTACAAATATGACAGGATTAACTATGTTTTTGCGTACCTTATTGGCAACGAGCCTTACATTAGCAATGAGTACATCGGCTGTAGCAACTCAAAGTGAAAGCACCGAGAAAAAAGCAAGTACTACCAAATCATCAACTCAGGCCGCTAATAGCAAAAAAACTGAGCAAAAAGCAACAAATAAAGCTACGGCAAGCAAACCAGTAGCAAAGCCAACGACTGCCAATAAAGCCACAACAGAAAAAGAAAAAACGAAAACAAACAAGGCAACCACAAATAGCACAACTGCAAGTAAAGCAACTACAGCAGCACCAAAACCTGTTGCCAAATTGGGTTGGACTTTAGAGCAAATCAATGATGCGACGTGGTCAGAAAATATTGGCACAGGTCAATTACCTATTTTTGCCAAAGCACAAGTTATGCTCAATAATGCTTATGCCCCTGCTGGTGCGATTGATGCTGCAAGTGGTCAAAAAACAGATAAAGCCTTGCGTGCATTCCAAGTGATTTATGGCTTGCAAAAAACAGGCGTATTAGATCAAGCCACATGGGATAAATTGGTTGAGTTAAACCAAAATCAACCGACCTATGTGGAATATACGATTACAGCAGAAGATGTGAATAAAAGTCAATATGTGGCTTCAATCCCTGCAGATTATGGTTTAAAAGCAAAAATGAAAGCTCTTGCCTACACCCGTGTGAGCGAAATGTTGGGCGAAAAATTCCACATGGATGAGACTTTCTTACAGCGTTTAAATCCACATGCTAAATTTGTCGCTGGTGAAAAAATTATCGTTGCCAATGTAACCAATACTTTGCCTGAAGATATTACCTTAATTGTTGCTCACAAAACGGCAAAACAATTATATTTATTCAACAGCAAAAACCAAATGGTTGGCTCATTCCCTGCCACTTTTGGTAATGACCCTAAAGCCTTAGTGGGCGAACATACCATTGTTGGTGTAGCACGCAATCCTTGGTATAGCTACTCACCGAGCAACTTTGTACAAGGTAATAACTTAAAACCACTTTCTTTACCACCTGGCCCAAATGGTCCTGTGGGAAATATTTGGATTGGCTTAAGCAAAAAATCTTTTGGTATTCACGGTACGCCTGATCCATCAAAAATTTCTACCAACCACTCTCATGGTTGTATCCGTTTAAGTAACTGGGACGCAAATAATTTAGGTAATTATGTACAAAAAGGTGTAAGCGTACGTTTTGTAGATTAATGCAAAGCGGAATATTTACACAATAAATGCACTACAACAATCCCTAGCTTTCCAATAAGAGCTAGGGATTTTTATTGCTTTTAGCATTGTAATAATATAACAAGCTATATTATAATTTGCCCTAATTTTATCCTAACTTTTCTCTATTATACTTTCACACTATTTTGATGATAAAATAGACATCTTCTCGCCTATTTCACTATGGATTTTCATTTATGAAAAAATTTCGCCTAAAGCTGACATCTAATCAGCTGTTATTACTCTTTATTGTCTATTGTGTCGCTGTACTCAATATCGGCTACTGGAGTAATTTTGCTAGCATTGTACAGGAAACAACTGGCAATTTATTGCTTATTTTAACTATGCCAATCTTTTTGATTGCCATCATGAATATTATTTTCCAGTTGTTTTTTTATCCTTATGTGCATCGTGTCCTGTTTCCGTTGGTTTTGGTTTTAGGGGCTGGTGCATCGTATGCGGTCATGACGCAAGGCATTTATTTCAATGATGAACAAATCCAAAATATTGTGCAAACCGATGTGCATGAAGCAGGGGCTTGGATTAATACCAAATTCATTTTATGGATTATTTTTACAGGGATTTTGCCTGCGTTATTTTATGCCTTTTGCATTGAACTGAAAATTACTCGCCCTTGGTATAAGGAAATTTTATGGCGTGTGGCAAGTGTGGTGATTTCATTTATTGTCATTGCAGCGATTGCAGCAGTGAGTTATCAAAATTATGCATCATTTTTCCGTAATCATAAAGCGATTGTGCATAAAATTGTACCGACCAATTATTTGGGTGCAAGTATTAAAGTGGCGTATGAACATTATGAAAGCACTCGCCCATTTGTGCAAATTGGTTTAGATGCGAAACGCATTGCTCCACAAGGCGAAAAGAAAAATGTATTTATTTTTGTGTTAGGCGAAACCACACGAGCTCAAAACTGGGGCTTAAATGCCAATGCTCCTGCCACAACGCCACAGTTAGCGGCAATGAAAGATGTGATTAACTTCCCAAATGTGAGTTCATGTGGTACAGCGACAGCGGTATCTGTACCGTGTATGTTCTCTAATATGAACCGTAGTGATTATGATCCATTAAAAGCTCGTCATCAAGAAGGTGTGTTGGATATTCTTAATCGTGCAGGCTTGTATGTGAGCTGGAAAAATAATAATGGTGGCTGTAAAGGTACGTGCGACCGTGTGAAATATGTGGATATTATCCCAATTTCACCAAAAGAAGAATGTGAAGGCGGCTTGTGTTATGACCGTAATTTATTGACAGGTTTGAAGCAAGAAATTGAGCAAATGCCAAATGATGGTGTAATTGTATTACACACGACTGGCAGTCATGGTCCCGCGTATTATCAGCGTTATCCAAAAGAATTGCGTAAATTTACACCAACCTGTGATAGTAATCAGTTGCAAGATTGCGATCCGACCGCATTGCAAAATACCTATAACAATACCGTTGTGGCTGTAGATGATACCTTGGCTCGCACCATTCAGCTGTTGAAAGAAAGCAATGTTAATGCGGCAATGTGGTATATTTCTGACCATGGCGAATCATTGGGCGAAAAAGGTATGTATTTACATGGTGCTCCGTATATTGTCGCACCATCAGAACAAACGCATATTCCAATGGTATTCTGGGCGAATGATGGTTTTTATCAAGCGAAGAATTTAGATGCGAAGTGTCTTGCACAAAATGCGAGCAAAGATTATTCTCATGATAATTTCTTCTCGTCTATGATTGGTATTATGGATGTGGCAACGCAGGAATATCATAAAGAACAAGATATTTTTGCTCAATGTCGTAAGTAATGATATAAGCAAAATAAAAATAGGCAATCTTTTTAGGTTGCCTATTTATTTTTGACTATACAAATTATACATAACTAAAATGAGCGTTTAACTTTAACGCCTGTATAATTTTATGCACGGTCGCCCAAGATGGTTGCGTTTGCCCCTTAATCGTTTTATATAGGCTCTCACGGTTTAACCCTGTCAATTTCGCAACTTCTGCAACGCCTTTTTTCTCAATTAAATGTGATAATGCAACGACAAACAATTCTGGATCGTCATCATTAAAACAACTATCAAGATATTCCATAATTTCAGCGTGCGTTTCAAAATAATCAAAAGCGTTAAATTTCGTGGTTTTCATCTGTTTGCTCCAACGTTTTTGCTAAATGTTTAGCCTTTAAAATGTCTATAATTTTTTTCAACAATAAACATATCAACTCCATTTATTACACTTGAAATGTAGCTCACAGGCTACAAAAAGTCAAGAAAAATGAGTATATATTTAGAGCTAAACTTCCAATATCATGCTAAAATAGCCCAAATTGGAAGTGTAATGCCAATTTAACATGACATTTAGATTATTTAATCGGAAAAATAAATAATTTTTAAAAAAATAAACTGTTTTTCAAATTAATTTTTTTCTCTTATACTACAACCATTCCAAAGGCAGGACGATATGCCACACTCAAGCAGCGTCCAGTTCATTCACACAACCCTAAAAGGTAAATGCAAATGAGTAAATCAATCACAGGTTGCCCAGTACACGGCAGCAACACCACAGACGGTCAAACCCCTATGGCTTGGTGGCCAAAAGCCCTAAACCTTGACATCTTGCACCAACACGACAAAAAAGTAAATCCACTTGGCGAAGATTTCAACTACGCTGAAGAAGTGAAAAAATTAGACGTTGATGCGTTAAAAGCTGACATTGCAGCATTACTTCGCAACAGCCAAGAATGGTGGCCTGCTGACCATGGTTATTATGGTGGTTTAATGGGTCGTTTGGCTTGGCACTCAGCTGGTTCTTACCGTGCTATGGACGGTCGTGGTGGTTCAAACACAGGTAATATCCGTTTTGCTCCATTAAACAGCTGGCCAGATAACGCCAACCTTGACAAAGCACGCCGTTTATTACAACCAATCAAACAAAAATACGGTAACAAAATTTCTTGGGCAGACTTAATTATCCTAGCTGGTACAATGGGTTACGAAGCTGCTGGCTTAAAAACTTTCGGTTTTGCTTTTGGTCGTGAAGACATCTGGCACCCAGAAAAAGACACTTACTGGGGTAGCGAGAAACAATGGCTTGCTCCAACAGGTTCTGAAGGCAACCGTTGGTCTGGCGATCGTGAACTTGAAAACCCACTTTCATCAGTCATGATGGGCTTGATTTACATCAACCCTGAAGGTGTAGATGGCAACCCTGACCCAATCAAAACTGCTCGTGATATGAAAATCACATTCAAGCGTATGGGCGTAACAGTTGAAGAAACGGTTGCTCTTGTAGCTGGTGGTCATACTATCGGTAAACAACACGGTAATGGCGATGCGTCTAAAGTCGGTGCAGAACCTGAAGCGGCTGACATTGACAATCAAGGTTTAGGTTGGAAAACTGATGCTGCATCTGTAGCGAAAATCACTTCAGGTATTGAAGGTGCGTGGACAACTAACCCTGACCGTTGGGACAATGAATTTTTCAAATTATTGTTCAAATATGAAGATAAATTTGAAATCGTTCGCTCACCTGCTGGTGCGAAGCAATGGGAACCGTCTGAAATGGACGAAGAAGATATGCCTGCTGACCAAAATGATCCAAGCATTAAACGCAAAATCACCATGAACGATGGTGATATGGCGTTAATCAAAGACCCAGAATATCGCAAATATGCAGAACGTTTCCGTGATGACCAAGCATATTTTGATGAAGTATTTGCTCGTGCATGGTTTAAATTAACTCACCGTGATATGGGTCCAAAATCTCGTTATTTAGGTCCTTTAGTTCCTAGCGAAGATTTAATTTGGCAAGATCCAATTCCTGCGGTAGATTATACTTTAACTGATGCTCAAGTTGCTGATTTAAAAGCGAAAATCTTAGCAAGCGGTTTATCAACTGCTGAACTTGTCGCAACTGCATGGGATTCTGCACGTACTTTCCGTGGTTCAGACTTCCGTGGTGGTGCAAATGGTGCTCGTATTCGCCTTGCTCCACAAAAAGATTGGATTGGTAACGAACCTGAGCGTTTAAATAAAGTTTTAGCTGTTTATGAAAAATTATCAAGCGAAACAGGCGTAAGCATTGCTGACTTAATCGTATTAGGCGGTACTGCAGCGGTTGAACAAGCAGCGAAAGCAGCTGGCGTAGAAATCACTGTACCATTTGCTGCAGGTCGTGGCGATGCAACAGCTGAACAAACTGATGTTGAAAACTTTGAAGTATTAAAAATCGTTCATGACGGTTTCCGTAACTTCCAAGAAGCTCACTACGAGCCACAACCTGAAGAATTGTTACTTGACCGTGCTCAATTACTTGGCTTAACAGCAGTAGAAATGACAGTGTTAATCGGTGGTTTGCGTGTATTAGGTGCGAACTACGGTGGTAGCAAACACGGCGTATTTACTGACCGTGAAGGCGTGTTAAGCACTGACTTCTTCCGTAACTTGGTAGATATGGGCAACACTTGGCAGCCAACTGGTCGCAACAGCTACAACATCGTAGATCGTAAAACTGGCGAAACCAAGTGGACAGCAACTCGTGTAGATTTAGTATTCGGCTCTAACTCTATCTTGCGTGCTTATGCTGAACTTTATGCTCAAGATGATGCTAAAGAGAAATTTGTCAAAGATTTCGTAGCAGCTTGGGTGAAAGTGATGAATGCTGACCGTTTTGATTTGAAAAAATAATCTAAAACACACATTCCACAATGTATAATTCAAAACAGCACGGGGCAACCTGTGCTGTTTTTTTGTTTAATTTAAAACATTTATCTACACAAAATAAAATAAAATAAAATAAACTTTACAGTGTATCCCACATTTATCTACACATAAATTGTTAAAATTGTAACTATTAGGATATGTTTTATTATCAGTAAGCATTGATCTATTACTACATCGTGTATTTTGTTGAGATATTTCTATGAAAAAATTACTTTTTGTCAGCATTTTTGCTACCTTATTGGCAGGCTGTAGTGAAACATCGGATAACATTGTTAAAGCCATTGCCAAAGCAATTTTGGCAAATGACTCTTCTAGCAATACAGGTTCATCTACGAGTGGCTATGCAACAGATACAGCTCCTGCCCAACCAGTGATGACTGAAACACAAGTTGCTGTACCAAAACCTGCTCCACACCCTGTAATTACAGAAACGCCTGTAAACTACACAGCAACAGCAATTACCCTACAAGGCAGTAGATTGATTATTCGCCGCAGACCAAGCCAAGCATCGGCTCGTGTTTCACATTTAGAATATGGTGAGAATTTAACCGTAATTGCAGAAACATCTAAATGTCAAACTATTCGTGGTATTCGTGGTTGCTGGGTAAAAGTACAAGACTATTATGGCAATAGTGGTTATGTATTTAATGGTTATTTAAGACGCTAATTTAGAGCAATCTCATGAATCAACCATCGCCTAAAAAGCCGTCTTTTCTCAGTCGTTTCATTATCATTGCACTGATTATTTTAGTCATTTTGATGATTTTTGCTTGGTTTTCACAAAAAGCTGAAAACATGGCAAAAAACGTTTTGCATAATTATTGTCAAGATTTAGTGCAATCTAATGACCGTGATGCGTTGGGTTTTAAGTATTGTCAAGATTATGTGCAAGATTTACAAGCTAAGCAAGCACAGCCATTACCATCTGATGATGCAATGGAACAAGAAATGACAGCTGACGACAGCAAAACTCAAACCCCAACAGCAAATCAAAAAGATACGCCAGTAAGTATTCCTAAATCTACTGTACCAGCACAACCGATTGTGAGTGGTATGATTCAGGCAGGAAAAGATCCATTACTCAGTTATTTAGATGAACAATATACATCTAAAGAAAACTATGTACACCGTGATGTAAAAAGCAGTTTGATTGCAATGATTGAAGCGGCTAAAAAAGATCGTATCCATTTGGAAGTAATTTCAGGTTTCCGTTCACATGGTCATCAGCGTTCTATTTGGGAGCGTAAGTGGAATAGTTTTTCAGGTTCAAATGATGAAAAATTGTATAAAATTTTACGTTATTCATCGTATCCTGGTATTAGTCGCCACCATTGGGGAACGGATATTGATTTCAATAGTTTAGAATTGGCGTATTGGCGTTCTGATGAAGGTATGCGTACGCACCAATGGCTGGTGAACAATGCGGCTAAATTTGGCTTTTGTGAACCATATTCTGGCAAACGTAATGGTGGCTATGAAAATGAACCTTGGCATTGGTCATACAAAAAAATTGCCTATCCATTGCAACAGCAGCGTATGCAGAGCTTCAATAGTATTTTTGAAGCAAAAATTTTAGGTAGAGAAACAGCGATTGCTCATGCCAATGAGATTGCACAATATGTGAGCAAAGTTTCGCCATCGTGTACGCAATAACTCATTCCAACCATAGGACAATAACCACTTATGAAAGGTCAAATTTTAGACTTTACTATACAAAGTAGCGAAGGCATTATCAGTGCTGATGATGGCAATCGCTATACATTTGCTTTTGCAGAATGGAAAGAGCAGGAACTCCCACAGCGTGGTATGCCTGTAGATTTTACGCTTAATGAACAAGGACAAGCAGTTGCAGTTTATAAATTGCTCACTGCTTCACAAGCGAATGCAACGGATTATATTCAAAATCCAACCACTAGCCCACTAGTACGACCTGCAACGGTTGCAGTTACTCAAAATGATACGCCAAGTAATCTTTCATTATGGGGCTATGCAATTAAGGCATTCACGAGCAAATATTCTACATTTAAAGGACGTGCGAGACGTAAAGAATTTTGGGGATTTACCTTATTTACCGCCCTATTCTTTTCATTGTTACATCTTATTTTGCTAGCTGGCGAAAGTTTTTCTAGTGAATTTGGGGTCTTTATTTGGATTGCAACGTTGATTATGAATTTAATTTTCATCATTCCATCGTTAGCTGTAACGACACGTCGCTTGCATGATACAGGGCGTTCTGGCTGGTGGCAGTTAATTAACTTAATTCCTTTTGGTGGGATTGTGTTGTTGATTTTCCTATGTAGCGATAGCCATAAAGAAGCCAATCAATATGGTGGCAACCCTAAAGCCAACACATAACCACATTAAAATCGTAAATGCTAAAACTTTCATCAAAAAGCAGCACCTAGCGTGCTGTTTTTTATGCGTTTTTGGGTTATATTCATGTTTTATGTTCACATGATGAAATAGGATTAAAATGTTTCGCTTAATTGTTCCCCTAACCGCATTTTTCTTGTTTACGGCTTGCCAACATCATACGCCTACACCAACTAGCGTACAGCAAGAAAATGCTCCACAGCATATATTGATTATTTATTATGATGCTGAGATTGGTAAAGCTGATTTACTGAAAGCCGTCAAACGCTACCCTGCTCAAGTATTGTATGAGTATCATAATTTTAATGCCATAGCAATTCAGTTTCATGGCGATATGAAGCACGCCAAGCAGCATTTTCAATGGATTAAAGGCGTTTTGGCTGTGAATGAAAATCAAATAATGAGTTTGCATGACGAATAGTACAGCTATATTATTTTCAATAACTTAGCAATAAAAAAGCCTAACAAATGTTAGGCTTTTTGTTGTTTGATTAAAAATGACTTACTTCACAAAACGCAACTGCTCACCATCTGCCTGCACTTGAATGGTATCGCCTGCCACAAACTCGCCAGCCAAAATCTTTTGAGCTAACACATTTTCAAGCTCTTGTTGAATGGCACGCTTCAACGGTCTCGCCCCATAAATTGGGTCATAACCATGCTCTACCAATAAATCCAATGCATTTTCTTGCACATTAAACGCCAAATCACGTTCTGCCAAACGGCTTGCCAAGCGTGCCAACTGAATATCAGCAATGCCACGCATTTGTGCTTTTTGTAAGCTGTGGAATGTAACCACTTCATCAATACGATTGATAAATTCAGGACGGAAATGCTGGCT
>JAUNHS010000006.1:0-13695 GCA_030523805.1 Acinetobacter sp. | reverse complement strand
GGAATGTAACCACTTCATCAATACGATTGATAAATTCAGGACGGAAATGCTGGCTTACGGCATTCATCACCACGCTATGAATTTCATCATCACTGGCATTTTCGCCCAATTCACGCACATCAGCCGAACCGAGATTAGATGTCATCACAATTACGGTATTTTTAAAATCCACTACTCGCCCTTGACTGTCAGTTAAGCGACCATCATCAAGCACTTGCAATAAAATATTAAACACATCAGGGTGAGCTTTTTCCACTTCGTCAAACAGCACCACACTGTACGGCTTACGGCGAACGGCTTCAGTTAAAACACCGCCTTCTTCATAGCCGACATAACCTGGGGGAGCTCCAACTAAACGGCTCACACTATGTTTTTCCATAAATTCTGACATATCAATCCGCACCATCGCATCATCACTATCAAATAGGAAATTGGCAAGTGCTTTGGTCAATTCAGTTTTACCCACACCTGTCGGCCCTAAAAATAGGAATGAACCACTCGGACGATTTGGGTCGGACAAACCTGCACGGCTACGACGCACTGCATTTGCCACGGCAAGCACAGCTTTATCCTGCCCCACCACACGCTGATGTAAAAAGTCTTCCATTTGCAATAACTTTTCACGTTCGCCTTGCAACATTTTCGCTACAGGAATGCCTGTCGCTGCACTTACCACTTCAGCAATTTCATTATCCGTAACTTTATCACGCAATAATTTTGGTGTGCTGTCATCGTCTTTGTGTTCATCAACTTCAAGCTGCTTTTGCAATTCAGGAATGACACCATATTGCAAACGTGCCGCTTCTGCCAAATCGCCATCACGCTGTGCTTTTTCAAGGGCAATGCGTGCTTGGTCTAATTTCACTTGTACATCTTTTGTACCTGCAACTAAGGCTTTTTCTGCTTTCCAAATCTCTTCTAAATTGCTGTATTCGCCTTGTAATTCATTGATTTGACTTTGCAAATGCTCTACTTCAGCTTTGGCGTGTTCGTCATTTTTCACGGTTTCCAGCTGCATTTTCAGCTGAATAATACGACGCTCCAACTTATCCATCACTTCAGGTTTGCTGTCTAGCTCCATTTTGATACGACTTGCCGCTTCATCAATCAAATCAATCGCTTTATCAGGTAATTGGCGATCGCTAATGTAACGGTGTGACATTTTCGCTGCGGCAATGATGGCACTGTCTAAAATGCGTACACCGTGGTGCAATTCATAACGCTGTTTTAAACCACGCAAAATCGCTACTGTATCTTCCACACTCGGCTCATCAACCTGCACTTTTTGGAAACGACGCTCCAATGCTGCATCTTTTTCAATATATTGACGATATTCATCTAAAGTGGTCGCTCCAACGCAACGCAATTCGCCACGAGCCAATGCAGGTTTGAGCATATTGCCTGCGTCCATCGCACCGTCCGATTTTCCTGCACCAACCAAAGTATGCAATTCATCAATAAACAAAATAATTTGTCCATCGTGTTTGGCTAAATCGGTCAAAACGGCTTTTAAACGCTCTTCAAAATCACCACGATATTTCGCCCCTGCCAATAACGCCCCCAAGTCTAGCGATAATACACGTTTATCCTTTAAACTTTCAGGCACTTCGCCTTGCACAATACGTTGAGCCAAACCTTCTACAATCGCAGTTTTACCGACCCCAGGTTCGCCAATCAATACAGGGTTATTTTTTGTACGACGTGAAAGCACTTGCACGGTACGACGAATTTCATCATCACGCCCAATCACAGGGTCTAATTTACCTGCCAATGCACGCTCTGTTAGGTCAATGGTATATTTGCTCAACGCATCTTTGGTATCTTCATAATTGTTACTGTTCACTGTATCATTACCTCTAATTTTTTCAATCACTTGGCGTAAATTTTGACTATTTACACCCGCATTTTTCAATAATTTTGCTGTTTCGCCTTGCTCGCTAATGGCAAGCAGCACCCAATCGGTAGAAAGAAAACTATCGCCTGCTTTGGTGGCATAGCTTTCTGCCAAATTTAAAATACGCACCGCTTCAGGGTTGAGATGAATATCGCCTGTTTGCTGACCAATCACGGCACTATTGTTTAAAGCCGTTTGCACACTTTGTTGCAATTGTGGCAAATTTGCCCCTGCTTGTTGCAATAAACTTTGATTGCTCGCTTCATCTAGCAATACGCTCAAAAGATGTACAGGTGTAATGGCGGCATGGTCTTTATTTAATGCCAAACTTTGAGCGGTAGATAAAGTCTGTTGTAAACGTTGCGTAAATTGTTCAAATCGCATTATTGTTGTCCTCATTGTCTTGGTGAATGGGGAATGTTCCCCTGTGTTGTTATTATAGATAAGAGATATTTTGAACTTTTCAAGGGCAATTTAGAAAATTTTTTGCAATTTTTTAATTATTTTTCAATAGATTAGATTACTTTTATGCAAAATATACTATAACGATAATGATGGGGTTTGATGGATTTTTTTCAAGGGAATATCTCAATCATTGGTCTATAATGATTGCCTTTTTACGCATTTTTGGTTAAGGTAAGTACGCCATACTTGCATAACAAACATTAAATAAACACAGCAATGAACATGATTTTAGGTTAATTATGAATGCACATTTAGACGATTATTATTGCTTTGCCCAAGTGGTAGAACACGGTGGCTTTAATGCCGCTGAGCGTGCAACCCATATTGCAAAATCCAAACTCAGCCGTAGAGTACTCAATTTAGAAGAATTTTTAGGCGTGCGTTTAATCCAACGTAACTCTCGCCAATTTACTGTCACCGAAATGGGTTTTAAAATTTATGAGCAAGCCAAAATTATGCTCAATGCTGCCCAAACGGCACAAGATTTAGTACATCAACTCAGCGAAACGCCACGTGGTGTAGTGCGAATGAGTGTACCAACGTCTATCGCTCAAAATGAATTGGCACATATTTTGCCTAAATTTTTACAACGCTATCCCGATGTGAACGTGCAATTATTAATTAGCAATCGTCGCTATGACATTATTCATGAAAATATTGATATTGCCTTGCGTGTACGCTCACAATTAGACCAAGATGCAGGCTTAATTATTCGTCATTTTGATACACATCAGCAGCATTTATGTGCTAGTCCTCAGTATTTGCAAAGTATGGCAAGCATTCAACACCCACAAGATTTAGCACAACATCGCATTTTAAGCCTACAAGAACAGCACCCGATTTGCGATTTGGAACTTTATTCTATACACGGCGAACAATGCAAAGTCAGCGTACAACCGATTTTAGCAGGGTTTGATTTGTCTTTATTGCATCAATTGGCTGTAGAGCATTGTGGCATTACCTTATTGCCAGACAGTATTAGCCAAAAAGCAATCCAAACTGGGGAATTGTGTTATGTATTGCCTGATTGGTACGCTCCACATGGTATCTTTCACATGGTGTACCCAAGCCGTAAAGGCATTTTACCTGCAGTCAAAGTCATGATTGATTTTCTGGTAGAGCAATTACAAATCAAGCAAGATGAGTAAAATCAGTCAATCTAATCAGATGATTTTTCATCATATTTTTACTTTATATCACTAAATGTGCATTTTTAAGATAAAAATGTCATTTTTTGTCATCGCTTTGTCAAGTATTTTCATCTATAATAATCATTCTTATTTTCTTTTATAGATGGAAATCTCCCATGTCTAAACACGTCATTTTCAAACGCTTTAGTCATACGGCTTTGGCGATTGCACTTTGTTCATGCTACTCTATGGCATTTGCTCAAGAAAGTAAAAAGAATAGCAACGAAATTGAAGCTCAAGAAACCAATCAAACTTTAGAAACGATTGAAGTTCAAGCAAGCAATGAAAAAGACTATGCCGCTCGTAAAGCAGATTTTGTATTAAAATCGGACGCTCCACTATTTGAAACAGCACAATCGGTGAGCGTGATTACCACAGCACAATTAGAACAAAAACAAGCTGCTACACTTGCCGAAGCCTTAAATGGTGTCGCTGGTGTCTCTGCTGGTCAGTATGGTCGCCGTGGTTGGGACGATTTTATGATTCGTGGTCAGGTGTCTAGCAACAATATTTTTGTTGATGGTATGCGTTATTCCACCAATATTTTCAGTGGTATGGAAATTTCAGGTTTAGAATCCATTGATGTGCTTAAAGGCCCATCATCAGTAAACTTTGGTCAAGCTGCCCCTGGTGGTATGGTCAATTTAACCACCAAACGCCCACAAGATGAAACCTTTTACCGCTCAACTTTGACGATGGGTAATTTTGGCTTAAAGCAAGCGACTTTTGATGTAAACTATGCTCCAAATGGCAGCTCGGATGGTGCATTCCGTATCAATGGTCGTGTGTCTGACCAAGATGACCCGACAGATGAAGTGTATTTCAAAAATTATTATATTTCGCCATCTTATAAATTTAATTTAGGCAATGATATTGATTTGTCAGTCATGACCAGTTATCACCATCGTGAATATTTACGTCAGCAAGGTTTGCCACGCTTTGGTACATTAGAAAACAATCCTGTAGCGACTTATGATTCAAGCCGTTTCTTTGGAGATCCATCTCGTGTAGTGAAATATGATATTTATCGTGCAGGTTATAATTTAGATTACCAATTGAATGACCAATGGAAGTTTAAACAAAACTTTGCCGTAAACTATTCTGAAATGGACGGTGAACCTATTTTGGCTGAAGGTAATACCATCAATGCTCTATTTGCTGATGCTAATGGCAACCGAGTTACGCTAACACGCCAAATGCAAGACCAATTGAAAAAAGATTTAAACTATACTTTAGACAGTAGTTTAAACTTTAAATTCAATACATCTGCCATTCAAAATGAAACAACGGTAGGTTTAGATGCAATGCGTGAGCGTAGTGATTTTGCACGTTTTGCGTATTATTACAACACCATCAATTTAAATACGTTGGCGACCACTACTCCACGTCAAGGGCATTTGACACGCATTACTGCGTCTGATCGTCATAATTTATCACGCACGCAATATATGGGCTTGTATGCACGCAATCATACCAAAATTAATAATCAATGGATTATTGGTTTAGCAGGTCGTCATGATTGGTCGCAAGTGCAAGTGTTAAGCAAATTAAATGGCAGTGAAGTCAAAAACTCTGACAATGCGTTTACAGGCAATGCGTCTATTATGTACAACTGGAATGATGTGGTTGCTCCTTATGTGAGCTATGCAACATCATTCTTGCCTTTAACCGATACCGATGCCAATGGTCGTTTATTTGACCCTGAAACAGGCAAGCAATTTGAAGTTGGTGTGAAATTACAAAGCAAAGATGAACGTTTCCAAGGCAGTTTATCGTATTATGACTTGAAGCGTAAAAATATTGTAATTACATCTGGCGGTGTGAGCGAGCAATATGAAGGCTACAATACCAAAGGTTACGAAATGGAATTGGGTGCAACGCTGTGGGATAAATTAAACCTATTAGCCACTTATAGCTACATTCCAACAGCTAACTTGGTGGGTGGCTTGGAAAGTGGTACTCGTTTAGATCAACTCTCTGGTAGCCGTGTAAACCATGTACCAAAACACGCTGCAAGTTTATCTGCCTTGTATCATTTTGATGCGTCTAAATTAGGTTGGTTTATTGGTGGTAGCGTGCGTCATGAAGGCGATCGCTCTGTCATGCGTACCGATAATGTAACCTTGCCTGCCTATACTTTATACGATGTACAAGCAGGTTATGAAGCTCCACGTTGGGGTGCGAATTTCTTGGTTAAAAACGTATTTGACACCGAATATTTCGCAGGTTCAACGCCAAATGGTTTATTACTCAGCTATGGCGAGCCGTTAAACTTCCGTGTGAATGTGAAATTTAAGTTCTAATCGTTCATTTCAAAAATATAAGCAAACAAGCGATGAACCCATCATCGCTTGTTTTTTTATGCACAAAATTTGACACAACATTATACATTACCCTATTTTTCATGTAAGATAGCAGCACAAAATCGTGAGATTCATCACAACAATATTAAGCCATTTTGGAGTTCATCATGAATTTTAATATAGACATTATTTTAAGCATTTGCCTAGGGATTGGCTTGGCAGCAAGCTCAGGTTTTCGTGTATTTGTGCCGCTATTTGGTTTAAGTTTGGCAGGATTTTTTGGCATTCTACCACTGAATGAAGATTGGCAATGGGTGGCTTCTTTACCTGCATTAATCATTTTAGGCGTAGCAAGCGTGGTGGAATCATTAAGCTATTTAATTCCGATTGTAGATAATGCCCTAGATAGTATCGCTGTACCATTGGCAGGTATTGCAGGAACTTTGGTGATGGCTTCTACCCTTGCCGATTTAAGCCCTGCAATGACATGGGCATTAGCTATCGTAGCAGGTGGTGGAGCGGCAACGGTTGTCAAAGGTACATCAGCCACAGGGCGAGCCATTTCTACAGCAACAACAGGCGGTGTCGCCAATCCTGCCATTTCTTTAGCAGAAACAGGCACGGCAGTCGGTTTATCTGCCCTATCTATTTTTATGCCTGTGGTGGCGAGTATTGCGGTACTCATTGCCGTTGTAGTGCTGATTTGGATTGTAGCTAAATTGAAAAAGCGTAAAGCCAATCAATAACAAAACTGACTTGTCATGATTGGCAAGGGCAAAATGACAATCGCCAACAAATTAAGGCAAATATGATTTGCTTTTACATGATATTCTCTATTTTGCCACTGTTTCTCTTGGACAGTGGCTATTTATTTCAGTATAATAGCCTATGCACCGAGAGATGTTGCGGCAAATTTTTGTTAGGCTCGGATTTAAATAATAACGACATCTATATCATCATAATCAAGAACTATTCATGACTTTCATTTGATACCGATTGCTCATGTACACGATGATATAGGCTCTTGATTTTTATATTCATTTTTTCGTCAAAGCAATTTATTTTGAGAGAAGCAAACGTGCGACAAGTACGTTTAAGTATAGCTCAAAGTAAATTCACAAGACCATGACATTTTTAGGATTTTTCCATGACTACGTTTACAGACTACAAAGTCGCTGATATTACCCTTGCCGATTTCGGCCGTAAAGAAATTAAACTTGCTGAAGCAGAAATGCCAGCATTGATGGGTTTGCGTAAGCGTTATGCCGCAGCAAAACCTTTAGCAGGGGCAAAAATTTTAGGTTGTATCCACATGACCATTCAAACTGCGGTTTTGATTGAAACCTTAGTTGAATTAGGTGCAGAAGTACGTTGGACATCGTGCAATATTTTCTCTACACAAGACCATGCTGCGGCAGCGATTGCGGCTCGTGGTATTCCAGTATTTGCATGGAAAGGCGAAACTGAAGAAGAATATGAATGGTGCTTACGTCAGCAATTATTTGATGGTGGCGAAGCGAGTGGCAAATTGTGGGATGCCAACATGATTTTAGATGATGGTGGCGATTTAACGGCTTTGGTACACAACCAATATCCACAATTATTAGAACGCATTCACGGTGTAACGGAAGAAACAACCACAGGCGTACAACGTTTGCATGAAATGTTCCGTGATGGCACATTGAAAGTCCCTGCGATTAACGTGAATGATTCTGTAACCAAGTCAAAAAATGACAACAAATACGGCTGCCGTCATTCATTAAACGATGCAATTAAGCGTGGTACAGATATGCTTTTATCTGGTCGTCGTGCTTTAGTGATTGGTTATGGCGATGTGGGTAAAGGCTCGGCTCAATCATTACGCCAAGAAGGTATGATTGTGCGTGTAACGGAAATTGACCCAATTTGTGCAATGCAAGCATGCATGGACGGTTATGAAGTTGTATCAGCGTATAAAAATGGCGTACAAACTGGCAAAGTGGAAGACATCAACCACGATTTATTGGCGAATACTGACCTAATCGTAACCACGACAGGTAACTATCATGTGTGCGATGCAGCAATGTTGGACAGCTTAAAAGCAGGTGCTGTGGTATGTAATATCGGTCATTTTGACACCGAAATTGATACCGCTTATTTGCGTAAATACCGTTGGGAAGAAGTGAAACCACAAGTGCATCAAGTGTATCGTTCACAAGATGAAAATGACTATTTAGTGATTTTATCAGAAGGTCGTTTGGTAAACTTGGGCAATGCAACAGGACACCCATCACGCATTATGGACGGTTCATTTGCTAACCAAGTCTTAGGTCAAATGCACTTATTCGCTGAAAAATTTGCAGACTTACCTGCGGCAGAAAAAGCGGCAAAAATCCGTGTAGAAGTATTGCCGAAGAAGCTAGATGAAGAAGTTGCTGCGGCAATGGTGGCAGGCTTTGGTGGTGTATTAACGCAACTTACGCAATATCAAGCGGATTATTTAGGTGTTCCTGTGGAAGGCCCGTATAAGGCAGATGCGTATAAATATTGATTTAATATTTACCTGAAAGAATAAAAGTGGTATGTTTATATCACTTTTATTCAGACATAAAGGGAAATCTTATGACAATTGAACAAGCTATACACGAAATTGTACACGCTAGTTATTATGAACGTATTCAAGCGATTGAACAAATTGCCCAAAGTTTAAAACATGATAGTTTAGTTCAAGATAATGATGATGATTTAATTGCCATTGTAAAGCAGCGACTTGCTCATCCTGAGCCTAGCTTTAAGGTCAATTTAGATGAAATCTAGCAATTTTTCAAATCAAGGACTAGGGACTGAAGATAATGTTTATGAAATTCATTTTACACAAACATCTTTAAAAGAATTTCAAAAACTCGGTGAGAATATTAAATCTCAATTTAAGAAAAAACTAAAATCTTTAGTTCATAATCCACATATTCCATCATCTCGACTAAGCATTGCGTGCCTCAGGTTATCGTATGGTTTATCAAGTAAAAGATGAACAGCTGATTATATTGATCATTGCAACCGCTAAGAGACAAAATATTTATGATATAGCAACCAATAGGCTAGATTGAATACTAATTTCAGATTTTTAAGAGTAAAACCATGATCCAAGTAAGCAACACAATCGACCAAATTGAAACACTATTATCATCATTAAAGCATGATTTAGCACAGGTCAAGCAAACGACTACTCCCTCATCAGTAGCACAAAAAGTCCCTTTTTCTTTTGAATTTTTCCCACCAAAAACCGAAGTCGGCATGGAAAAAATTCAAGTGGTACACCAAGAGTTACAACAACTCAACCCAGAATTTTTCTCAATCACTTATGGTGCAGGTGGTTCAACTCGTGATAGAACCTTACACACCATTAACCTACTTAATGGCAAAGGCACGCCAATTGCTCCACATTTATCGTGTATTGGCGATGATAAAGCACGCATTGCAGAATTGCTAGATATTTATAAAAATCAAGGCATTAACCGTATTGTGGCATTGCGTGGCGATTTGCCATCTGGTCAAGTGGGCTTGGGCGAATTGCCGTATGCCAAAGATTTAGTAGAATTTATCCGTCATCATTCAGGCGATCATTTTATTATTGAAGTGGCGGCATATCCTGAAATTCACCCACAGGCAGAAAATTTTGATGCCGATTTAAAGCATTTTATTGATAAAGTCAAAGCAGGAGCAGATTCTGCCATTACGCAATTCTTTTTCAATCCTGATGCTTATTTCTATTTTGTAGATCGTTTGGCGAAGCAAGGCGTTCATACACCAATCGTCCCTGGTATTATGCCGATTACCAATGCCAGCAATATTATCCGTTTTGCTGATGGTACAGGTGCGGAAATTCCACGTTGGATTCGTAAGCAATTACACGCTTATGGCGATGATAGCAAGAGCATTCAAGCCTTTGGCCATGAAGTGGTGGTTAAATTATGTGAGCGTTTAATCGCAGGTGGTGCTCCAAGTTTGCATTTTTATAGCATGAACCACACTGAACCGACACGTCAGTTAGTGAAGGATTTGGGATTGGTTTAAACTAAACCGAATTCATAACAATAAAAAACACGCTGATTTAGCGTGTTTTTTATTAGCAGCATTAAAAACGATGCAACCAATCTCGTTTATTATGAAAATCAGCATCTCGCCCACTATGCTGTAAAGCAAAATAATAAATTTGCTGTTCGGTCTTGATCACGCTTGTTAAACCCAAATACACATCAGCCATTGTTATTCGCTGAGCGAATAGCCATGCCTTAATATCTAAGGTTGCATTTAGCCCATAAGGCATACGTTGTAAAGTGATGAGTTCAATATCTTGTGCATAAGCAGGTGGCATACAATCAGGATAACGGTACTCTTCAAAGGCATAGGCTTGCCATGCCCCCGACGGTGCAAGATTAATTTCTCTATAAACATCTTGCCCTTGTACGCCTAAAAATAGCTCAAAACAGGTCTGTTTCCACAAAAAATCTTGCCGTTGAGCTTGCTCTAGCAAAGCTGGATATTGCACACGGCGATAAGGATCAGTCACCCAAAATGCCACTTGCAAACGTGTTGCTGATACATCTTCCACAGCAGCAACAATGGAAATATCATCAACACGCTGAAATGATTCTAATTGATAACTCGCCATAAAATTGCTAATACCTTAGGCTTCTACCGCATGAATGGCAATTTTTTTCGCAGGATCAACTCTACGACGCACTGGTGGTACAGGCTCGCCATTGTATTGACGATCAGCAAAATAACTTGAACGCACCATCGGTGCAGACCAAATATTTTTAAAGCCCAATTGACGACCATGTGCCGCATAACGCTCAAACTCTTCTGGCGTTACAAAACGGTCAATTGGTGCGTGCTGTTTTGATGGTTGTAAATATTGCCCAATGGTAACTAAATCTACACCGTGTGCGTGTAAATCGTCCAATAACGCAATCACTTCTTCTTCAGTTTCACCTAAACCGACCATTAAACCGCATTTGGTTGGAATATCTGGACAATATTCTTTAAATGTTTTTAATAAATTGAGTGAATGCTGATAATCCGAGCCTGGACGCATTGCTTTATACAAACGTGGCACAGTTTCAATATTATGGTTAAATACATCAGGTGGACATTCACTCATAATGCGTAAAGCAATATCCATACGCCCACGGAAGTCAGGCACTAAAATTTCTAACAACGTTTTTGGACTTAATTTGCGTGCTTCCAAAATACAATCTACAAAATGCTGAGCCCCGCCATCACGCAAATCATCACGATCCACCGATGTAATCACGGCATATTTCAAACCAAGATTGGCAATGGTTTCTGCCATGTGGCGTGGTTCTTCAGGGTCTAAAGCATTCGGACGACCATGTGCGACATCACAGAATGGACAGCGACGTGTACAAATATCACCCATAATCATAAAGGTTGCTGTACCACCACCAAAGCATTCTGGTAAATTTGGACAAGCCGCTTCTTCACATACGGTATGCAGTTTTTGTTGTCTTAATGTTGTTTTAATACGTTGGACTTCTTCTGGTGCGGTCATTTTGACACGAATCCAGTCAGGTTTTCTAGGTACTTCAACCGTAGGAATGACTTTTACAGGGATTCTCGCTACTTTATCAGCACCACGAAGTTTTACGCCCTGCTCTGGTTTACGGTGTTGGGTCATACTCATAATTCCACACAAATCATATAAAATAATTAGTCATTATTTTGCTTTGCCTTGTAAGTCAATGGATTGAGCCATCAGCGAAAGCAAATAAAGATTTTGCTATTATACTCTCTTTTTCACAATTTTTTTAGACTTTCGTAAAAGAATATCTTATAAGATTGTACGATGAACAACATCTTTCTTCACGATAACGACCATTATAGTTTAAATAAATATAGATATTTACTAAATTAATCATTATTCCCTCGTAAAATATGGCACAATACGCAGATGTCATACAAAAAGTGTAATTGAAGGAGTTTTCTATGTCACGCAAAAGAGAAATTGTGCGAGGCAAATTAATTAAATATGATGCAGTTGTCATTGGTTCTGGCCCAGCAGGTGAAGGGGCAGCAATGAAATTGGCAAAAGCAGGTAAGCGTATTGCCATTGTAGAAATGCGTGGACAACTTGGTGGTAACTGTGCCCATGTGGGAACTATTCCAAGTAAAGCATTGCGTCAAACCGTTGCCAATATCATTCGCTCTCGCCGTGATTCACTATTTCAAAAAGTGGGCGACTGGCGACAACTGACCATGAAACAAGTACTACAAAGTGCCCACAAAGTCATTCAGCAACAAGTAGAAACGCACTCTCGCTTTTATGACCGTAACAAAGTAGATGTATATTATGGTCATGCTTATATTAAAGATAAAAATACCGTCATTATGAATGGTTTAGATGGCGTAAAAGAAACGCTGCTATGCGACCAAATCGTCATTGCCACAGGTAGCCGACCATATCACCCTGCATCTATTGACTTTAACCACCCACGTGTATTTGATTCGGATAAAATTTTAGACCTAGACTATCCAATTCAAAAAATCATTATTTACGGTGCTGGGGTCATTGGTTGTGAATATGCATCTATTTTCATTGGCTTGTACCACCGTGTAGATTTGATTAATACTCAACCAAAATTGTTAAGCTATTTAGATAGTGAAATTGCCGATGCGTTGTCTTACCACTTGCGAGACCAAGGCGTACTCATTCGTCATAACGAGCAAATGGATCATTTGGAAACCTTTGATGACCATGTTGTATTACACTTAAAGAGTGGTAAAAAAATTAAAGCCGATGCTATTTTATGGTGTAATGGCCGCTCAGGAAATACGGAAGATTTAGGCTTAGAAAATGTTGGACTTGTACCAAATGAACGTGGTCAATTGCCTGTCAATGATAGTTACCAAACTGCGGTAGAAAATATTTATGCTGCGGGTGATGTGATAGGTTGGCCGTCGTTAGCTTCTGCAGCGTACGACCAAGGGCGTTGTGCTGGTTCAAATATGAGTGGCGAATATGTATTGCCTGTCACCGATATTCCAACAGGTATTTATACCATTCCTGAAATTTCATCAGTCGGCAAAACTGAACAACAGCTTACTGAAGAATGTATTCCGTATGAAGTAGGTCAAGCAACGTTCCGTCATTTGGCACGAGCACAAATTACTGGCGATACCGTAGGTGAATTAAAAATTTTATTCCATCGTGATACTTTGGAAGTATTGGGCATTCACTGCTTTGGTAATAGTGCCGCTGAAATTATTCACATTGGGCAAGTGGTGATGCGTAGTCCAAATAACCATTTGATGTATTTTGTAGATACGACCTTTAACTATCCTACGATGGCTGAAGCCTATCGTGTGGCTGCGTTAAATGGTTTAAATCGTTTATTCTAAATACAATCTTGCTCAAAATGAGTACCATAAAACGGTAAGTGATGAATAATCTTACCGTTTTATGATTTTTTGCTTTACCCTTGCCTATTTATTCTTTATAATTCGTGGCTGTAACGCATTCCTATCTTTTACGACCATAGCTCAACAGGATAGAGTACAGGTCTCCGAAGCCTGTGGCGTGGGTTCGAGTCCCGCTGGTCGTACCATATTTGATGTTTTTTAGTATCGTTTTTATTGTGCTAACTGATTGATTTTTCAGTATCATTTTAAATCTAAAATTACATCGTGATAATTTGCAAATCCACACCATCATTTAAAATGACACTACTATTCATCGGTTCAACGCACAATCCCATACGGTTTTTAGGTGTATTTAAAAATTGCCTACCCATAGCGACAACACGAAAACTATTCTTTTGATGATGTAATAGATCGCCTATTT
>JAUNHS010000123.1 GCA_030523805.1 Acinetobacter sp. | reverse complement strand
GCTTGTGGCAATAAACGTGCCACAGGAATGCCGCCGACATCTTTATGACTGGCTGTTAATTTATTTACGCTCATAATGTTCTCTAATGAATTTGTGTTGGGTGCAACTGAACCATTGCACCCAACCACATGAAAAAGTTGAATTTGAATTTAAGGGACTTAATGCTGAATACGCACAAAATTACCATTTTGCACATCTTGCACGGCTTGGATAATTTCATCTCGTGTATTCATCACAAAAGGCCCATAGCCAACAATCGGTTCGTTCAACGGTTCGCCTGTTAAAATCAATAATTTTGCATCATTATTGGCTTCAATTTGCACATCTGCACCGCCACGCTCAAACGTAACCAATTCTGCACGTCGTGCAATATGTTCACCATTAATTTGCACCGTGCCATCAAGCACCAAAATAATTAAATTATGGCTTTCTGGTACGGCAAAGGTGTGCATTTTACCTGCATTTAGGCGAATATCCCACAGATTCACAGGGCTAAAGGTTGATGCTGCACCGTACTGTTGCTGCAATTCTCCAGCAATAATGCGTGCAATCCCCGCTTGATGGTCTAATGCAATTTCAGGAATTTGCTGTGCCGTAATGGCTTGGTATTTTGGCGTGGTCATTTTATCTTTGGCAGGTAAATTGACCCACAGTTGCACCATTTCAAAAATACCACCTTGCTGTGAAAATTGCTCAGAATGATATTCTTGATGCATAATACCAGAGCCAGCGGTCATCCATTGCACATCGCCTGTTTGAATCACGCCATGCCCACCCATAGAATCATGATGTTCCACTTCGCCTTGGTAGGCAATCGTTACCGTTTCAAAACCACGATGCGGATGCTCGCCCACACCACGAAAATCCGACTTGCGATTGCCATCAAAATGGCGTGGTGCAGCATAATCCATCATCAAAAATGGGTCTAAATTTTTGTGTTGCTCTTGGTAATTAAACATACCGTGTACATGGAAGCCATTGCCAACCCAGTGTTTTTCAGGTGCTTGATGTACATATGCGACTTTTTTCATTTTTACTTCTCCAACATCTGTGCGTGCTTGATAACCGACAGATGAAATTGTTTCGTTGATGGCTGTATTATAACGTTCTTATTTTTTCAATCAATAGCTATAAATAAAACACATCATTCTATTTTTAAAACAAAAGATTATCTCCACCAACGCTATAAAATTTAACAACGATGAATAATAAGCATACCTTTACAGCAATTTTTATAGTAAAATGAACGATATATCGTAAAAATTTGGAGAGAACAATGAACGAATCTGCACAACTTGCTCAAAACAAAGCCCAAGTGCTGACCGAAGCCTTGCCATATATTCAACGCTTTTCAGGCAAAACGCTTGTTGTTAAATATGGTGGCAATGCCATGACCGACCCTGAACTAGAAAGTTCATTTGCACGAGATATTGTACTACTCAAAACCGTAGGTTTAAATCCAATCGTGGTGCATGGTGGTGGGCCACAAGTTGATGCACTTTTAAAGCAATTAGGCAAAGAATCTGACCGTATTGACGGTATGCGTGTAACCGATGCCGCAACCATGGAAGTGGTAGAAATGGTGCTTGGTGGTAGCGTCAATAAATCTATTGTTAATTTAATTAACCAACATGGTGGGCGTGCGATCGGCTTGACAGGGAAAGATGGTGGCTTAATTCAAGCTCAAAAATTATACTTGGAAAAACAAACAGATACAGGCACTGAACGCATTGATTTAGGTTTGGTTGGCGAAGTCGTTGATGTTAAAATTGACCTATTGGAAATGTTGTGTAACAGTGATTTTATTCCTGTTATTGCTCCTTTAGGTGTAGATGCACAAGGTAATACTTATAACATCAATGCCGATTTGGTCGCTGGTAAAGTTGCCGAAGCATTGCAAGCAGAAAAACTCATTTTGCTGACCAATATCGCAGGCGTGTTAGATGAAAATAAGCAATTACTCAGCGGTCTTTCTACACAAGATGTTGATCGTCTCATAGAAACAGGCGTGATTTATGGTGGTATGATTCCCAAAATTAGCTGTGCTTTAGATGCGGTAAAAGGTGGCGTGATTAGTGCTCACATTGTAGATGGACGTGTGCCACACGCATCGCTGTTAGAAATTTTTACCGATCATGGTGTGGGTACGTTAATTACCAATCAGAAAAAAGCGAAATAATTGTTTTAGCAAACATTAAGGGCGTATGAAATATACGCCCTTTTATTTTACTATAACATGATGATTTTATTCATTTTATACTTACCACATCTCACTAGTTCGTATGCAATTCATAAACATTCACATCATACATTTGCTCGCCAATCTTTTCAGCTTGCAGTAGGCATTCACACCATTGAAAACCTAATCTCAATGCAACTGCATTGCTACGCTCATTATGTACTGCACACTTAATAATAAAATGCTGAACATCTGGCTGTGTTGCCTGTATTAGAGCCTGTACAGCTTGGCTTATCATTCCCTGCCCTTGTGCCACTGGCGAAAGCCAATAGCCAAACATCGCTCGCTTATTTTGCCAATCTATCGGTGCATTAAAACTCATTGCCCCCACAGCGTGCTGATGACTAATAATTGCCCAAGTACATGAAATACCCTGTGCGTATTCCTGCTGTGTACGCTGAATATATTGTTCATAATCGCCAATATGCTGGGTAAAACGTGGCCAATGCAAAAATTGCGATAAATAATCCCGATGTTGATCAATATGTTGGAATAAATCTGCTGCGTGTTGTTCATTCAAACGTTCAAGACATAAATGCTCATGAATTTGAATCGTTTGTGGTAATTTTTTCTCCATCATCGTCCCCTACCTTAAATTTAATCTTACAAAAACACAAAAATCCAAATTGTAAAACAACTTGGATTTAGCTAAATAATGGTGCCCGGAGCCAGACTCGAACTGGCACGCCTTTGGGGGCGGGGGATTTTAAATCCCCTGTGTCTACCTATTTCACCACCCGGGCATGGGATATATAATAAATTGATTTATCATTGAATGCAAGTAGATTTTAACTAATTTGCTCATTTAAAAAACAATTCTTTTTCTTTTGTTTAAATATAAAG
Source organism: Acinetobacter sp. (assembly GCA_030523805.1). Classification (GTDB taxonomy): domain Bacteria; phylum Pseudomonadota; class Gammaproteobacteria; order Pseudomonadales; family Moraxellaceae; genus Acinetobacter. The sequence continues at coordinate 1,584 of JAUNHS010000123.1, read as the reverse complement.
CAAATCATGACCTTTTTTGCAGTTCATGCTACTATATGCCATCTTTTTTACTCCGATTTGATGTGTCATGTTGCAATTATCCGATTTTAGTTTTGATTTACCCGATGAATTGATTGCTCGCTATCCTTTAGAACAGCGTACAGCTTCTCGTTTATTGCATTTAGATGCACAAGGCACATATCACGATTTGCAATTTACCGACTTATTACAACAACTCAATGCTGGCGATGTGTTGGTACTCAACGATACCAAAGTCATGAAAGCACGCCTAAAAGCCAAGCGAGCGACTGGTGGTGCAGTAGAAATTTTAGTAGAGCGATTGCAAAATGATTGTACCGCATTGTGCCACATCAAAGCCAGCAATGCACCTAAAGCAGGAACTGAAATTTGGATTGAACAACAGGTTCGCCTAGAAGTACAGGGACGGCATGAAAATTTGTTTATTGTGCAATTTGACCGACCGATTTTGCCTGTACTTGAGCAATATGGTCAGTTACCCATTCCACCCTACTTTCAACGTGAAGCTAATGCTGTAGATCAAGAGCGTTATCAAACCGTATTCCACGATCCTGATAAGATTGCCAGTGTTGCTGCCCCTACGGCAAGTTTGCATTTTGATGATGACTTTTTACAGCAATTGAAGCAAAAAGGCGTACAATTTGCTTTTGTTACTTTACACGTCGGTGCTGGGACATTTATGCCTGTGCGTACAGATGATATTCAAAATCATGTGATGCACAGTGAATGGTGCAATGTGCCTGCTGAAACGGTAAATATCATTCAACACGCCAAAGCACAAGGGAAGCGTGTGATTGCTGTTGGTACAACAGCCACTCGGGCATTAGAAAGTGCAGCTCAAGCACATCATGGGCAATTACACGCATGGTGTGGCGATACGCAAATTTTTATTTATCCAAGTTATCAATTCTGTGTGATTGATGCTTTAATCACTAATTTCCATTTGCCTGAATCTACATTATTGATGTTAGTCTCGGCACTGTCTTCCCGTGATGCCGTACTCAATGCATATCATCATGCGATTGAACAGCGTTATCGCTTTTTTAGTTATGGTGATGCGATGTTTGTAGAACAACAACATTCATCATGATAGATTAAAATCCTAATCATAAAAAAACCGTGTCAAATGACACGGTTTTAATTTTTATTGTAAAACAAAAACTTATTTTACACCATCAGCCAAAGTTTGGCGTGCTTTTTGCTGACTTTCTGGCGATAATGCAGGATTGCTTGCGACAATACGCTCTGCAGTAGTTGCATTTGCTGCTTCTAAACTGTTGGCTTTAAATTCCATTGTTGCACGTGTTGGATTATCCAATACATAATTCACGCCTGTGCGTGGGCTAATAAATACCACTTCGGCTTCATTGCTAATATAAGCATTTTGTGATGCTGCCGTATTTGCAAATGCTGTTGTCATGCTTGTTGCAAATACTGTCATCAAAAGGATTTTTTTCATCATCTTCACCTAAATTTTAAAATTCACCTTGTCGTATTGACACAAGGTGGAACATAAAAAATTGTGCTTACTCTACACTATTTCGCTACGTTACGCTATTTTTTTAC
>JAUNHS010000122.1:1731-4699 GCA_030523805.1 Acinetobacter sp. | reverse complement strand
CCTGCAATGGCATTCATCAAATAAGCACAATCTTCCGCAGAACGAGCCATCGGCCCACCTTGATCCAACGATGACGCATAAGCAATCATACCAAAACGAGACACACGCCCATAGGTCGGTTTTAAACCTGTAATACCACAGAATGATGCGGGCTGACGGATTGAACCACCTGTATCTGTACCTGTAGCAAATGGTGCTAAATCTGCCGCTACTACAGCTGCCGAACCACCAGATGATCCCCCTGGTACATAATCCAAGCCCCACGGGTTTTTAGTCGCACCGTAATATGAATTTTCCGATGTAGAACCCATCGCAAATTCGTCCATATTGACCTTACCAAGCGTAACCAGACCTGCTTGCTTGGCTTTGGCAACCACAGTTGCATCATAAGGAGCAATGAAATTATCCAACATTTTTGAACCTGCAGACGTGCGAATGCCTTGCGTACAAAAAATATCCTTATGAGCCAACGGAATGCCCGTTAAAACGCCTGCCTTACCAGCTTGGCGTAACTGGTCGGCTGCATCGGCTTCAGCAAGAGCTTGCTCTGCCGTTACCGTAACGAAACTTTGGATTTTACTGTCCAACTTGGCAATACGGTTTAAATAATGTTGCGTCAATTCACGAGATGAAAACTGACCTTGCTGCAAGCCTGTAGATAGCTCACCAATAGAATAACGATGTAAATCAGTCATAGTAACAATCTATAAAAGTAACAATCTATAAAAAATAGTACAAATCCAAATAATAGAACATCATAAAAATGAATGTTGCTGGTAGGGGCGTATCACATACGCCCAAATATTCAATTTTCATGCTATAGTTTTGGATTGGTATAAAAACAAAAAATAAAGCGTGGGAGAATATCATTCGCCCTTACTGAACAATCACTCAATCACACGTGGCACAAGATACAAACCATCTTGCGTTGCAGGAGCAACGGCTTGATAAGCATCACGCTGATTTTGCTCACTCACCACATCGGCACGCAAAGGCTGTGCATTATCAAAAGGGCTTTTTAGTGGTTCTACATCATCAGTATTAAATTGCTGTAAATGTTGCATCATGCCTAAAATTTTATTTAAACTTGCTGCGTATTCACCACATTGAGCATCATCAAATGACAATTTTGCCAATTTTGCAATGCTTGACACCATGTCTGAATTGAGTAAATTTTGGTCTGTAGTTTGGTCTTTTGACATAAATGGACCTCGTATAAAGCGATAATTTTAAAATACTTGGCGATGTTTCGCCTTGAATGTGGGTAATTTATCATATTTGCCTTAAAATAGATAGAAAATAGCAATCAATGTAGGACAATCTATGCCAAATCTTATCCTTGCTTCTAGCTCGCCACGTCGTCAAGAATTACTTGCACAACTTGGTTTACAATTTCGTATCATCAGCCCTGATATAGATGAACGCCTACACGCCAATGAAACTGCAGCTGATTATGTTGCACGCTTGGCACAAAGCAAAGCCCAAGCCGTGCTACAGCAAATTAAAGATGAGCCGAATGTAGTGATTATTGCAGCGGATACCACTGTGGCTGTAGATAATGAAATTTTGGCAAAACCTGATGACCAAGCCCATGCTTTTGCCATGTGGCACAAACTTTCAGGGCGATGGCATGATGTATGGACAGGCGTATGTGTAGCGACTGCAACACAATTACAAGTGCAATGCGTGCAAACCAAAGTACAATTTTGTACATTAAGTGAGCAGGATATGCAACGCTATTGGGCAACAGGCGAACCGATTGGCAAGGCTGGAGCGTATGCGATACAGGGCATTGCCGCACAGTTTATTCCACAATTTCAAGGGAGTTATAGTAATGTGGTGGGTTTGCCTTTGTATGAAACGGTGCAGATGTTGAAACAGGTGGGGGTGATTTAGCAAAACCAATTCAAATGCGTGGTATTTCCAAAAAATTAAATGAATTGGGCAGGTAGGGGCGAATCACATTCGCCCATAAATAACACGCCTTTTACAACAACTTCGTAATCACTGCTGCCACTGTACCACCAATCACAGCAACAATACCCATCGTAAACGTCAGCATAGGATAAAATTTAGTCTCTTTTTGAATTTTTTCTGTTTCAGCTTTCATTTTTTCAATCGTTGCCATATTGATTTCATGATTTTGATTGATTTCTTGCTGAATTTTGGCAATGTCTAATTGCATTTTTGTGATGTTTAATATTTTCGCCATTTTTTCAAGCTCCGCATCGGTTGCAGTTTCTAGGTCGTATTCCATATTAAAATGTTAATATAAAGGGGGTGAAATTATTATTGCTTACAAAGCTGAAATGGTCAAGGGGAGTATTACATTATCTCAATGATATACGCCCACCATTAATCCATAATTTAAAAAGGGCAAATATCTTGCGAACCGTTGGTTCTCACCCTACGTTACACACCAATTCAAATGCGTAGTATTTCCAAACATTAAATGAATTGGGCAGGTACGGGCGAATCACATTCGCCCAGAATTAAAAATTAATATGATGGCGTTGTACGCATCACTAATCCATAATTTAAAAAGGGCAAATATAATTTGCCCCTACACAACCAATTCAAATGCGTAGTATTTCCAAAAAGTAAATAAATTGGGCAGGTATGGGCGAATCACATTCGCCCAAATCCATACGCCAATAAATGTCGTGCAAATTGAAATGGGGCAAATATCTTGCGAACCGTTGGTTCTCACCCTACGAAAATTTTAATAGGGATTATATCCCCAAAAAACAATTCAATCCGTAGGGGCGAATCACATTCGCCCTGTACGTTACACACCAATTCAAATGCGTGGTATTTCCAAAAATTAAATAAATTGGGCAGGTGGTGGCGAATCACATTCGCCCCGCTCGCAAAACGAAAGCTATACTTGAGTGTATCCCCCCCCTAAAAAAATCAAAATAACCACTTGAAAAATAAACTATTCTCCACTATAATTCGCTACAACAAC
>JAUNHS010000122.1:0-1721 GCA_030523805.1 Acinetobacter sp. | reverse complement strand
ACCTAAAAAAACACCATATTTTTCAACCATATAGTAAAATGTTACAAATTTCTGTAAAAATTCCCCTAAAAAATATGTGACTTGTTGCACATTTTTATGTATAATTAGCACACAAACCGATCTTTCCTATAGGGTGAGAGAGCTTTTTATGAGAGTTTAGGCGTTGTGCTGTCTCTCAGTTTCTTTATTTGTTAAGAGAAAATGTATCATGAATAAGATTTTTAAGGTTATTTGGAACCACGCAACTCAAACTTGGGTAGCAACTTCTGAATTGTCTAAAGCGAAAGGTAAAACGAAATCTAAAACTACAGCTGTTGCGGCTGCGGTTGTTGCGGCAACGGCTGCTTTAGCTTCTGGTTCAGCGGTGGCTGCTGAAGCGATTGTGACTGGCACTCCTGTATATGCGGAAACCAAAAACATTGCTGCAAGCACTGGTACTGCAACGCAAGACGGTGCTACTGTTGAAGTAACTACACCTGCATCATTCAAAATTTTAGTAGGTCAAACTGCAACTGAAACGCAAATGGGCGAAGGTTCAGGTATTGCGATTGGTAACAATGCCACTTTGGGTATTCCAGATGCATTATTGTCAGGCGTTAAAAACTCATTGACAGGTTTTAACAGTACTGTAATCGGTAACAACGTTGCAGCAATGTCTAACAACTCTGTAGTATTGGGTACAGACGCTGTTTCAGGTATCAACCCAGGCAGTACAGATTCTGCTGACGCAGTAAAAGACGCTGAAATCACTAAATGGCGTACCAACAACACTGTAATCGGTCAAAACGTATCAGCAACTTCAGGCTTGAACGTGGTTATTGGTTCTGACTCAAAATCTGCGGGCGGCGAAGGTAACGTGGTATTGGGTTACGGTGCTGTGGCTAAACCTGCAAACAACGGTGTAAACGGTATTGAAGGTGCAGTAGCGATTGGTAACAACGCAACTTCTTCTGCTCGTGGTGCATCTGCAATCGGTCAAAATGCGAACGCAACTAGCGACTTCTCTATGGCTTACGGTGCTGAAGCAAACGCATCAGGTAACAACGCTATTTCTATCGGTCATAACTCAACTGCAAGTGCAGATAACACGATTGCAACAGGTTCTGCTGCAAACGCTTCTGGTTGGTCTGCATCTGCGATTGGTAACTCTGCAAACGCTTCTGGTCAGCGTGCAACAGCTGTTGGTAAAAGCTCTGAAGCATCAGGCTATAGTGCGACTGCATTGGGTGAAAACGCAACTGCAACAGCAACAAGTGCGATTGCTGTGGGTAACAACGCAGACGCAACTGGTTTGAACGCAGTTTCTATTGGTCGTTTGAGCAATGTAACAAGTGCAAACTCTACGGCAGTTGGTACAGAAAATAACGTTACTGGTACAACTTCAACTGCAATCGGTTACAACAATACCGTAACAGCTCCAAACACTTTGGTATTGGGTAACAACGTAACTGCAAACGACCCGAACTCTGTGATTTTGGGTAACAACTCATCAGGTAAAACTCGTACCACTGTGGGTAACGTAAGCGTTGCTGGTTCAGGTGGCAACACATACACTTATAACTACGACAGCACACAATTCGCTGGTAACAAAGGCGAATTAGGCTATGTGAGCGTGGGTGCACCAGGTGCGGAACGTGCAATCCAAAACGTAGCAGCAGGTGAAATCTCTGCAACTTCTACCGACGCAATGAACGGCTCGCAGTTATACGCTGTAATGCAAC
>JAUNHS010000121.1:1389-4707 GCA_030523805.1 Acinetobacter sp. | reverse complement strand
CAAAAAATGAAATAATATGGCACATCACCCACCATTCACGAGTACACCATGTTAAATAAATGCTTGAAATCATTGCTGATTTATAGCCTAAGTTTAGCTACAGCATTGGTTTTAACTGCGTGCCAAAGCATTAAAACCAATACAACGCCACACCCAGCACAGCATTTACGCCCAGCCGAACAGCAATCGCTGATAGAACGAGAGCAACAGCAACATCAGCAGCCGATTATTGCCGTTGTGCTTGGCAGTGGTGGAGCAAGGGGCTATGCACACATTGGTGTATTGGAAGCCTTGGAGCAGCACGGCATTCAACCTAATTTTATAGTGGGTACGAGTGCAGGCAGTATTGCAGGTGTCGTCTATGCGGCCACGAAAGACGCTCAAGCATTAAAACAAATCGCCAAAACCATGAAAATTGCCGATGTGCGAGCCTTTGATATTGGCTTACAAGGCGTGTTTGATGGGCAAAAAATTGAAGATTATATTAATCAACAAGTCAATTATCAGCCTTTAGAAAATTTAGAAATCCCTGTGTATGTGGTGGCAACGCAGTTGGATAATGGTCGCCGTGTGGTGTTTAATTATGGCAATGCAGGGCAAGCCGTGCGAGCATCGGTAACGATTCCGACCATGTTTGCACCTGTGAAAATTGGTGAGCATGAATATGTAGATGGTGGTTTGGTAAGTCCTGTGCCTGTCCATGTGGCAAAGGAATTGGGGGCAGATTTGGTGATTGCTGTCAATATTTTAGCTGTGCCACATTATACCGATACAGGCAATTTGTGGGGATTATTTAATCAAAATATCAACATCATGCAAAATCAACTTGCCAATGAAGAAATGAAATATGCCGATATTGTCATTCAGCCTGATATTCGTGAAAAGGCACATATTTTTGATGTAAAAAGCCGTGATGTGAGCATTCAAGCAGGATTTGATGCCGCTTTGGCACAAATGCCAAGCATTCAGCAAAAATTGCAACAATTACAACAAGAACGCAAGCAGCATCAAGCAACACAGGCAAAATAATATGGCAATTCAAAGTATTACATCGCACGTTCGGCAAAAAATTCCTGTGCAAATTATTGCAGGATTTTTAGGGGCAGGCAAAACCACTTTATTACAGCATTTGTTTACACAAAAGCCAGCCGAAGAGCGTTGGGTGGTGCTGATGAATGAATTTGGTCAAATCGGCATAGACCAATATTTGCTCAATAATGAACAAGGCATTCAAGTGCAAGAAGTGGTCGGTGGTTGCTTGTGTTGTAGCAGTCAATTGCCGATGCAACAGGCATTGCAGCAGATTATTCGGCAAATGCAACCTGACCGTATTTGGATTGAGCCGAGTGGTTTAGGACACCCTTTAACCTTATTGGAGCAATTATTAGAGCCGTATTGGCAGCCACATTTGGCAATGCAAGCGATGGTATGGTTGGTGAATGGTTGCCGTTTGCATGAAGCGAAATGGCAAGAAAAAATCAGTGAAGATGTGGCATTACAAGCGGCACAAATTATTATTGCGACCCATGCCGATCAAATGCAAGCAGACGATCTGCAGGCATGGCAGGCTTTACAACAGGAACATCAACAGTTTCAACAGCATTGGTGGTTGAGTGATGGTACAAATATTCAGCTGGAGCAGTTGCAAGTGGCATATCATAGTCATAAGCGAGCGGCACGCCCTTTATTAAGCCTACAGCAGCAGGCGAGTGAGCAAGGGCAAGGCACATTGCCTGATGTGCGTCAGTATCCGTATTTTTACCATGAGCAACGGCAGGGCGTGTATTTGTATGGCTGGAAATTTACCCGACGTTGGCAGTTTGATTTTGAGCAAGTATTTGATTTGTGTGCAAAAGTAGAATTTTTACGCTTAAAAGCTATATTGTATTGCGATACAGGTTGGGTATATTTAAATTGCAATCCACAAGCGATGAATTATACCTTGGGTATGGAAAATGTAGATAATCGCTTGGAGATTATTGCCGAGCAGGAAATTGATGCGTTGGCATTTGAGCAGGCGTTGTTGAATGCCTTACGAGTGTCCGATGCGATATAAACATTAAAATCCTATTTAATCAAGACTTTATACTAAAATTACGCTATGATATGGCACATCTGACAAAAATATAGGAGTTTGACATGACACAAGCACAGCTTGAAATTATTGATTTGGTAGAAGGCACAGGCAAAGCGGCTGTAAAAGGTGCATTAATTACCACACATTACACAGGTTGGTTGAGTGATGGCACAAAATTTGATTCATCGCTAGACCGTGGGCGTTATTTTGAATGTGTGATTGGCACAGGGCGTGTGATTAAAGGTTGGGATCAAGGCATTATTGGCATGAAAGTCGGTGGCAAGCGTAAATTAATCGTGCCATCGCATTTGGCGTATGGTGAGCGAAAAATGGGCAATATCATTCCGCCACATTCTGATTTAACGTTTGAAATTGAATTATTTGATGTTAAAACACGAGATGAATAAATTGAACATTAAAACCATTGCTACTCGTGCTGTATTGCTGATCATTGCCATATTTTTAGCGATACAAGTATGGATATTTGCCAGTCTGCTGTGGTGGAAATATCGCCCAGTAGAAACCACGATGTTTATGCGATGGAGCTATTATAGCGATACGAGCCAGCCAATTCGCCATAAATGGGTGGATTTAAACGATATGAGTCCGTATATTGTGCAAGCGATTTTGGCATCGGAAGATACAGGATTTGACCAGCACAATGGCTTTGAATGGGCAAGTATGCAGCGTGCTTTGCAAGCCAATGAGCAAGCAGGTGACGTGGTGCGTGGCGGTTCTACCATTAGTCAGCAATTGGCGAAAAACTTATTTTTAACCAATCATCGTTCATATTTGCGTAAGGGGCAAGAAGCGATTGCCACGGTGATGATGGAAAGTTTATGGTCTAAGCAACGCATTTTGGAAGTGTATTTAAATTCTGTGGAATTTGGCAATCATTTATTTGGCGTGGAAGAAGCGGCACAGCGTTATTTTGGGCATAGTGCCAAGCAACTCACTAAAGAGCAAGCGGCATTTTTAGCCGCCATTTTGCCACAGCCACGTTATTTTGAAAATGATCCTAATCACAGCCGAGTGAAAGCACGCAGACGGGTGATTTTAGAGCGTATGTCGCAAATGCGTATGCCACAAAATTAAGGTGAGAAAGACATCATGATGGCAGATTTTCAGCAATTACCCCATTTAACGCCTATTCAGCATTGGTGGGGCGAGCAGCATTTTGCTTTAAATGAGCGAAAAGTGTGGCAATTTGGTTCATTAATTGTGCGTTTAACACGGCATCT
>JAUNHS010000121.1:0-1289 GCA_030523805.1 Acinetobacter sp. | reverse complement strand
AAAGAAACATGGTTTGGACAAAGCAAGCAAAAAGGCGAAATTTGCCATGTAACATCGGTAGATGCTCGTACTGATTTGGCATTGCTTGTGCCACGAGCATTCCGAGCTGTAACGCCTGTGCGTATTCAAAATAATAGTTTGCAACAGTTGCATTTTGAACGTATGAGCGTGCCTGTAACGGCATTGCCTTTATATTATAGTGCCAGCACAGGGCGACTTTTAACTTCACAAATTCGGGTGAGTTATGATGGTAAAGAACAAAGCCCACGCATTCGTGTAGAGCATCGTAGCCCAGCTTTTGCAGGGCAGGTGGAAAATATTCATGCGGCAAGAGAAAATTTACCGTTATTTAATATGTTTGAGTCCTTATTTTAGGGAAATGTGATGGCAAATAGCGTAACGAGTTCGGCACAAGAGCTATCTCAAGAATTATCCAAAGATTTGGTTGCTCCATTTCAATCCATGTGGGCGGCACTCAAAAGCGATCGCATTATAGATGTGATTTTAGCCATTATTTTGGTAGTGATTGGTTTTGCCTTAGCTCGTTTAGTGTCTAATACTTTTATCCGAGCGGTTGGCTCTAAACTCAATTCGCACCAAAGTTTGGTGTGGCGACGTGGTATTTTTTACAGTATTTTTCTCTTTTTTATCATTGCAGGATTAAAAGAAGCTGGGCTAAATCTCAGCATATTTTTGGGTGCAGCAGGGATTTTAACCGTTGCTTTGGGTTTTGCATCGCAAACATCGGCAAGTAACTTAATTAGTGGACTGTTTTTGATTGGCGAAGGAGCATTTGAAGTGGGTGATACCATTCAAATTACGCTGATTCGTGGGCATACATTAGAAGGCGAAGTGTTGTCTATTGATTTGTTGTCGGTAAAATTGCTCACGTTGGATAATGTGTATATCCGCTTGCCGAATGAACAATTGATTAAAGCTCCTGTACTCAATTTATCTAAATATCCAATTCGCCGTGTGCCGATTACGCTGTCGGTGGCGTTTAGTGAAAATATTGGACAAGTGCGAGAAGTGCTGTTTAAAGTGGCTCATCAATATCATTTGGTGCTAGAAGAGCCGAAGCCTACCATTGCCGTTACGGCATTTAGAGAATCGTCTATAGAGTTATTATTTGCCGTGTGGTGCAAGCAAGAAAACTTTATAAAAGTGCGAGATGAAATGCAAGAACGCATTTGCAATGGTTTTATGCAACATGGCATTGCGATGCCTATTCCACAAATGGCGATTGTTTCGCAAACCGATGTGCGTTTGGTTGATGAACGACATCAAGA
>JAUNHS010000120.1:2085-4715 GCA_030523805.1 Acinetobacter sp. | reverse complement strand
ACATCTATTCCTGAATTTTTTGATGATGTGGGACGTGTCGCACAAGCATCGTCATCTACATGGCTGACGGGCGTATTTTATGAAGATACGCAACAACAAAAAATTTACAATAGCGTGATGGCATTAGGTGCATCGCAAGGGGTGTATCACAAGCAGCGTTTAGTGCCTTTTGGTGAATACATTCCTTTGGCAGGTTTGCTGTATTGGGTACTCCCAGAAATGCAAAAAGATGTCGCCAATGGTGGTTTAGTCGCAGGTGAAGCTGCACAAAAGCCATTAAAAATTAAACAACATGATTTAGCCGTGGCGATTTGCTATGAAGTGGCGTATCCACATTTAACTCGTAGCAATGCAATCCATAGCGATTTTTTAATGACGGTGTCTAATGATGCGTGGTTTGTTGGAACGGCAGGTCCTTGGCAACATTTACAAATGGTGCAAATGCGTGCCAAAGAAAATGGCCGTTGGTTTATCCGAGCGACCAATACAGGCGTTACGGCAATCATTAACGAGCAAGGGCATATTGTAAGTAAACTCCCACAAGATATTGCTGCTGTATTGCGTGGCGATTTACCAGCGATGGAAGGACGTACATGGTATAGCCGTTTTAGCGATTATCCAATTTTGATTGTATCGTTATTATTATTGCTAATTGGTTGGCGTTACCGTAAATCATAAATCATTGCTTGTCTATTCGCACTAAAAAGGATATGTTGAGGCATATCCTTTTTTATCGCACTTTTCATCGTACATGGCTACATTCATGATATGATGACTTACATTGATAAAATGAAAATATGAACCATTTACGATTTTGGATAGATATAAAAACAATCGTACAACTTTGAAATAACAGATTTTTACGCAAACAACGTCAGTGATATGCTAAAAATACAGCATAGAATATTTAAGATGTTGATCTTACATCACAAATCAACCAAAATGGGGAACTACAATGAACAAAACCTTGACCATGAAAGCCAGCAAAATGGGGCTTTATGCCACACTGATGAGCATGATGAGTGTATCTGCCACAGCAAATACGGTAGATTTTTCATCATTGGTCGATCAGTTAAGCCCAGCCGTGGTGAGTGTTAATGCGGTGATTGCTGAAGAAAGCAATGAACAAATACAACAAATTCCTGACTTTTTCCGTCAATTTTTTGGCGAAGAATTTTTCCAACAGCAAATGCCACAGCGAGAAGGCGAAAGCTATGGCAGTGGCTTTTTTATTAGCCAAGATGGGTATTTATTAACCAATCATCATGTGATTGATGGGGCGAGTAAAGTGAGTATCACTTTAAATGACCGTACCGTACTTGATGCCAAAGTGATTGGTAGCGATAAAAAAACGGATATTGCTTTATTAAAAGTGGAAGGTACACGTTATCCATCATTAAATATTGGTAATATGGCTCAAGTGAAAGTCGGTGAGCCTGTGTTGGCGATTGGTTCGCCATTTGGTTTTGACTATTCGGCATCAGCAGGGATTGTGAGTGCTAAAGCACGTAGTATGTCGCAAGAAGCAGGTGTTCCGTTTATTCAAACTGATGTCGCACTCAACCCAGGAAATTCTGGTGGGCCATTATTTAATCAGCGTGGCGAAGTGATTGGTGTCAATTCACGCATTTTTAGTGGTACGGGCGGTTATATGGGCTTATCATTCTCTGTGCCGATTGATGTGGCTATGGACGTGGCTCAACAGCTGAAAACCACAGGTAAAGTTTCTCGTGCGTATTTGGGTGTGAGTTTGCAAGATATAGACCGTGATTTGGCAGAATCTTACCAATTAAGTAAACCTGAAGGGGCGATGATTAGCCAAGTAGAAGCCAATTCCCCAGCCGAAAAAGCAGGATTAAAAGTTGGCGATGTGATTTTAAAATATAATCAACAAAACATTGCTCGCACAACGGATTTACTCAATTATTTATATCGTGCATCGTCAGGGACGGTGGCTCAATTAGAAGTTTTATCACAAAATAAACGTAAAAATGTCAGCGTCAATTTGGGTGCAGCTCCTGAACGTAATAGCACCAAACGCCAAAGTAGTCGCACATCATCATCAACATCGGCTAAAGAGCAAGTGTTGGGCATGGGCATTCGTGATTTAAGTGCTTATGAACGCCAACGTTTAGGTGTAAAACAAGGCATTGTCATTACTGATTTGTCGTATCAAGGTTTGGCAAGTAAGGCAGGTTTATTGCCGAGAGATGTGATTACTCATTTTAATGAACAAGAAATTACATCGGCAGATGAGTTTATTCGTTTATTGAAAAAGCATAGTAGCAATAAAGTGGTACGCATTACGGTGGTTCGCCAAGGCGAAAGTGCGATTATTCCATTACGTTTGCAATAAAGAATTGCATCAATGAATGTTCGGTGCGTTAGCGAGATGCTAAACGCTGACGCACCATTTCAAATAGACAAATTGACCCTGCAACAGCGACATTTAACGATTCTTGCCCACCTGGTTGTGGAATGGTAACGGATTGAGCGTGTTGCAAAGCGAAATCACTCACACCTTGCCCTTCATTACCCAAAATCCATACGTGTGGTGTGCGTAAATCTTGCTGATAAATGCTTTGTGCTTGATGTAAACTGGTCGCAAAAATTGGTATGCGAAAACGTGG
>JAUNHS010000120.1:0-1985 GCA_030523805.1 Acinetobacter sp. | reverse complement strand
TTGTGCAATAACAAAAATATGCCCTTGATAAAGTTGCTGAATTTTTACAAAATCAGGGTGTTGTAATGCGATTTCTGTAGTAAAAATAGCGTGTAATGGATAATGTTCCAAATAAGCTAAAGCAAGGTGTGTCCCTTCAATCACACTTTGTTGGTGCTTTTTACGATAATGATTTTGCTCAATTAAAGCACGCAAATGTTTGATTTTGGCATTATCTTTAGATTCTAAATAAATGATGCTCATCATACACACCCAAAAGGATTAAGATGGATTGATCGCTAGGAGAGAATGCCATTGAACCATAAAATTGTGATGAAACAATAAGATAGCTAAAATGGCATTCATGTTTGTCTTTGTGATTGCGTTTGTAATTGTATTTTTGCCTTTTACAATCGCCAATCAAATTAGGCTTGATGATAACTCATAACCAAATCAACTTCATTTTTTGAACCTAAAATCACAGGCACACGCTGATGAATTTCGCTTGGTTCAATATCCATAATACGTCCACGACCTGTGCTAGACGTTCCGCCAGCTTGTTCTACCAAGAAACTCATTGGATTGGCTTCGTACATTAAACGTAAACGTCCAGCTTTTTTTGGATCTTTTAAATCGTAAGGATACATGAAAATCCCACCACGGCATAGAATACGATGTACATCGCCCACCATACACGCTACCCAACGCATATTGAAATCTTTACCACGCACTGATGATTTGCCTGCTAATACTTCATCAATATAACGCTTCACAGGTGCTTCCCAGTGGCGTTGGTTTGAAGCATTAATGGCAAATTCTTGCGTATCTTCGCTGACTTGGATATTTTCATGCGTTAAAATAAATTGCTTTGCATCGGTATCTAAAGTGAAAATATTAACACCCTGACCTGTGGTTAATGCCAACATGGTTGATGGACCATATAACACATAACCTGCTGCGACTTGCTCACGTCCTGCTTGTAAAAAGTCAGCATTTTGTGCTTTGTGTTGCTTTGCAGGTAAGATCGAGAAAATTGTTCCGACACACATATTAATATCTAAATTACTTGAACCATCTAAAGGGTCAAACAATACTAAATATTCGCCACCATCTTGTGCTGGCGTAAATTCATCTAACTCTTCAGATGCAAAACCCGCAACATTTGGGTGAACGATTAAGGCTTGCATTAAATAATCATTAGAAATTACATCTAATTTTTTTTGCGTTTCGCCTTGTACATTTTCATTTTCGGCACTGCCCAATACGCCTGCCAAAGCACCTTTTTGCAAGGTTAAATCAATACGTTGGCATACTTGAGCTAAGGTTTCTAGTACATTGGCTAAAGCAGTAGGAATGTTGTGTTGTTGCTGTTGTAAAAAATCCGATAAGGTAAGTTGAGCCATAGGATACTCCAAAAATAGGGCTATATTTTCATGGCATATTGTAATAGAGAAATGTAAAAATAAAAATGATTTCACTTAAAATAGTATAAAAATAAATGTAAAATCGGCTTGCAACTTTGTGAAAACAAGGGTATTTTAAAACGATAATTTCACATCAAACGAGGATTGATTCATGAGCGTAAAAAAATTTGATTCAGTGGCCACGCCAAGCGAGCCTTTAACTGTCAATGATATTCCAGCAGAAAGCGTACAAAAAGCATGGCAAAGCTACGAGTCTAAACCTGAATATAAAGAATTTAATAAACACGATATGATTGATGCTATGCTTGAGAAAAAGCAAGATGAATCAAAATAAATGTGTGAATATTAAATGATGAATAAAACAGCTTAACTTGATGTTAGGCTGTTTTTGTACTATCTTTCTATCGCATAAAGGCTTACACTGATGACAATCAACAATCAACAATCAAGCATATTGTATTCGCTTGTGATTTAAATTATGCTCCGTATTTAATAACTACAATTAAATCTATTTGCTATCACAATAAAAATATGACATTTTATTTATTAAATAAAGATATACCCACTGAATATTTTACTGGT
>JAUNHS010000119.1 GCA_030523805.1 Acinetobacter sp. | reverse complement strand
GGTTTGCACGCTTGCTTGGCAGCTGGCATTGCCATGACCAATGAAATTCCACAGTTACAAGCACAAGGCGAATTGTTGTCTGTGGATTTGTCCATTTTGAAGCGTTGGCAAATTGATTATGATGAATTATTGCAGCAAGTACAGCACGGTTCGCCAAGCGTTCAGCTGTGGGATTGCCGTAGTGAAGATGAATATCTTGGCGAACGTATGGCAGCACGTCGTGCAGGGCATATTCCAACGGCATTGCATTATGATTGGTGTCAATTATTTTGCCGTGAGCGACAATTAAAACTTTATCCTTTAGCAGAAATTCAACAGCAATTACAACAACGTGGTTTTGATTTATCACAACCTGTTGTGGTGTATTGTCAATCCCATCATCGTTCTAGCTTGGCTTATGTGGTGGCACGTTTATTGCATTGGTCGGTGCGTGCCTATGACGGTGCATGGAGCGAATGGGGAAATGAAAGTCATAGCCCTATTCATAGCGGAGCAGAACCATGAATTTAAAACAGTTAAAACAACAAATTTTTATCCAAGCCCAACGCCGTGTCCCACAGCATCAACTCAGCCGTTTAGTAGGGAAAGTGGCAGCCAGTGAAAATCCAATCATTAAAAATGCAGTTATTCAAGCATTTAAAATGAATTATGGCATTGATATGTCCATTGCTGAGCAGAAAAATGCGTTAAAATATAAATCATTTAACGACTTTTTTACACGAGCTTTGCAAGATGGCGTGCGTCAGATTGATGCTGATGCCAAGAGTATTGTGAGCCCTGCTGATGGGGCAATTTCGCAAATTGGTCAAATTGTGGCAGGCGATATTTTCCAAGCCAAAGGGCAATCCTTTCATGTAGAGCAACTGATTGGCGATGCCCAGCTGGCAGCACCATTTAAAGATGGTCAATTTGCAACCGTCTATTTATCGCCAAGAGATTATCATCGTGTGCATATGCCTTTTGCAGGTACGCTGACGGAAACGTTGTATATTCCAGGGGAATTGTATTCGGTCAATCAAACCACAGCAGAACATATTGATGCTTTATTTGCTCGCAATGAGCGTATGGTGTGCTTGTTTGATACTGCTGTCGGGCGTATGGCTGTGGTGTTGGTGGGTGCGATGATTGTTGCTGGGATTGAAACCGTTGCCACAGGCAAAGTGAAGCCAACAGGACGTTTAGAATTGCAACATCATCAAATGGCATTGGCAAAAGGCGATGAATTGGGGCGTTTTTATTTAGGTTCTACAGCGATTGTATTATTTGAACCAAATACGATGCAATGGGACGAGCAATTCAATGCTAATAGTGTAGTGAAAATGGGCGAACGTTTAGGTACATTGTTATAAGGATTGGCGATATTACTGGTTAATATTTGTCAATGATGAATGCACAAGCCGTCCAAAAAGTTGTCCGATAAAAATTAAAGGGGGATAAATATCTCCCTTGATTTTTGTGTGGAACTGTTGATTTTCGCAATACCTTGCCACGTCAAAATCTTTTATAATGCCTTAAATTCAACAAATGGATTGGTTATGCACGACCCAATAACGCCCTTAACCGATGACTTTGACCGTCAGCATTTATGGCACCCTTACACATCACTCACGCAGCCTTTAGCCGCTCTCAAAGTGTCTCGGGCAGAAGGTTGTCGTATTTATTTAGCCGATGGCACGGTGTTGATTGATGGAATGTCATCATGGTGGAGCGTGATACATGGCTACAATCATGCCGAGCTGAACCAAGCCTTAACACAACAATTAGAGCAAATGTCGCACATCATGTTTGGTGGTTTGACCCATCAACCTGCGATTGATTTAGGGAAATTATTGCTTAAGATTTGCCCACCCAATTTACAACATATTTTCTATGCCGATAGTGGTTCGGTGGCTGTAGAAGTCGCTTTAAAAATGGCGGTGCAATATCAGCACGCACAGGGCAAACCACAAAAAAGCAACATTGCCACCACACGTTCAGGCTATCATGGCGATACATGGAATGCCATGTCGGTCTGCGACCCTGTTACAGGAATGCACCAAATTTTTGGCTCAAGTTTACCGCAACGCTTTTTTGTGCCTGCACCGCAAAGCCATTTTGATGGCGAATGGAATGCAGACGATATTTTGCCTGTAAAACAATTATTTGCCGAACATCATCAACACATTGCCGCTTTTATCATTGAACCGATTGTACAAGGTGCAGGCGGAATGCGATTTTATCATGCTGAATATTTACGCCAACTGCGAACTTTGTGCGATGAGTACGATATTCTGCTGATTTTTGATGAAATTGCCACAGGTTTTGGACGCACAGGCAAATTATTTGCATGGGAACACGCCCAAGTACAACCAGATGTAATGTGCATTGGCAAGGCTCTGACAGGGGGCTATATGACTTTGTCGGCAACGCTGACCAGCACCAAAGTGGCTCACACCATCAGTCAAGGCGAAGCTGGCGTGTTTATGCACGGCCCGACCTTTATGGCAAACCCGTTGGCGTGTGCGGTGGCATTGGCAAGTAGCACATTATTATTAAATCAACATTGGCAGGACAATATTCAACGTATTGAACAAGCATTTTCAGTATTTTTTGATTTAAAATCATTGCCTTATGTGCAAGATGTGCGAGTGCTTGGAGCGATTGCTGTGATTGAACTGACCAGCCCTGTTAATATGCAAAAAATCCAACAGCAATGCGTTCAACGTGGCATTTGGATACGTCCATTTGGTAAATTAGTGTATTTAATGCCGCCTTATACCATCAGCGATGATGAATTAAGCCTATTAATTACGCAAGTGTATGATTTAGTCGTGAAGCAAGAATATCAATGAATATCAATCTCTTAGATGATTATGCTGTTCAATTAGAACAACTGAAACAGCAGAATAATTTTCGTCAATTTTATCCTATTCAGCACGATGGCGATTTTATTCATTTAAACCAACGCAAAATGCTTAATTTGGCGAGCAATGATTATTTGGGCATTGCCAGCGATGGCGAATTAAAACAACAATTTTTTGATGATTATTTACCACAAAATCAAGCATTTGATTTGCCTTTAACATCATCATCATCACGCTTATTAACAGGAAATTTTGCCGTTTATCGCCAGTTGGAACAGCGATTGAGCGATTATTTTGGACGTTCGGCTTTGCTGTTTAATAGTGGTTATCACATGAATTTGGGCATTTTGCCTGCTGTGGCGAATGAAAAAACCTTGATTTTGGCAGATAAACTCATTCACGCCAGTTTGATTGATGGCATTTTATTGTCCAAAGCCAAATATATCCGTTATCCGCACCAAAATCTTGCAAAATTACAACAGCTGATTGAACAATATCATGATGATTATCAACGCATTATCATCGTTACCGAAAGCATTTTCAGTATGGATGGCGATGAAACCGACTTAAACGCATTGGTGGCATTAAAGCGTCAATTTAGCAAAATTATGCTCTATGTTGATGATGCCCATGCGATTGGCGTGCGTGGCGAGCGTGGTTTGGGTTGTGCTGAGCAATATGGCGTGCTGCACGAGATTGATTTTTTAGCAGGGACGTTTGGCAAGGCGATGGCTTCGCAGGGCGGTTATGTGATTTGCCATGAAATTTTACGGCA
The DNA here is from genome assembly GCA_030523805.1 of Acinetobacter sp. GTDB lineage: Bacteria > Pseudomonadota > Gammaproteobacteria > Pseudomonadales > Moraxellaceae > Acinetobacter. The sequence continues at coordinate 1,117 of JAUNHS010000119.1, read as the reverse complement.
ATATTTAATCAATTTTATGCGACCGTTGATTTTTAGCACGGCTTTGCCACCACTCAATATTGCGTGGACGGATTTTGTGCTACAACGTGTGGTTCATGATACGGCATTACGCCAAAAACGTGAATATTTACAAGGCATTAGCCAAGATTTAATCCAAACTTTACATGATTGGCAATGGACATGTCCATCGTCTAGCCATATCGTGCCGATTATTTTGGGTGAAAATTCATCTGCATTAGAAAAAGCACAACAATTACAATCACTTGGCTATTATGTGATGGCTGTGCGACACCCAACAGTGGCGAAAAATCAAGCACGGCTACGCATTTGCCTAAATGCCAATGTCAATGCCGAACGCTTTGCACAATTTAAACACACTTTAGCCGACTGCTTGCAAGGTGTGCATCATGCGTGAACGCATTCGCCAACGCTTTGCCAAAGCCCATTCGCATTATGCCCAAAATGCTAGTGTGCAAGCTGTGATGGCACAACGGCTGATTGAGCTTTTATGGCAATATTTTCCATCGCATCATGTGCAAACTACTTTAGAAATAGGCTGTGGTACAGGCAATTTAACACGGCAATTTTTACAGCATTATATGCCTAATGAATTGATTTTAAATGATCTTTATGATGTGAATGCCACAGGGCAATTTGATGGATTCGCACAAGATTGCAATTTACAATTTTTACTGGGCGATATACAACAGCTTGCGTTGCCCACGCAATTCTTTGATGTGATTTTATCCAATGCCGTGCTGCAATGGTTACAGCCACTTGAGCCAGTATTGAGCAAATTGCACCATGCTTTGCGTGATGATGGCGTGTTGGTATTTAGCAGTTTTTTGAGTGATAATTTAAAGCAAATCAAGCAATTAACAGGGCATGGCTTGATTTATGATGATATGGCAACTTTGCGACAACGTGTGGAAAATGCAGGTTTTAATATTTTAACCGTACAGCAACAGCATGATGAGCTGTATTTTGCCACGCCTTATGCGGTGCTGAAGCATTTACAAGCCACAGGGGTAACGGCTACAGGGCAAAATTTCCGCTGGACAAAAAGTAGATTGCAGCAATTTGAGCAGGATTATCAACAGTTTAGGTGTGAACAGGG
>JAUNHS010000118.1 GCA_030523805.1 Acinetobacter sp. | reverse complement strand
ATGGTGCATGATGAATCTATTTCCGATACATCTAATCATAATATTCACTTGCAGCATTGCGATTTATGTGCTTTGCAAATGCAATTACATTTGCCTGAGCCGTGGTTGTGGTCGCTATCATTTGATGATTTGGGTGAATGGAAAAGCGTTTTTGTAGATCGTTATCGCAATCCATTGCTAGTGCAGCGTTTGTTTATTCGCCCTTTAAAGCAAGCACCGCCTTGGGTTTAAGCATTTTTGATTGTACTTTTTATTTCTTGATGATTTTATTTTTCAAATTTAAAACTCTGTGTTCAGAGAAGGATTAAATATGCGTAAATTCACACTTTCAGCGATTGTACTTGCAACAGCAACTTTAGCCGCTCAACAAGCGTTTGCTCATACACATGACCATCATCATGTTACACGAGCTGATGGTCATGCACCTGCTGGTGTCATGTTTGATCATATGCACAAAAAAGGTGGTTTGATGATTGGCTATAATGCCCAACGTTTGGTGCAAAATGGTGCGTATCAGCAAGGGGAAAATGAGCTGAAAACCACTGATGCCTTGAGTGCTTATACTATGCTTACTGATCAGCATGAAATGTATATGCATATGCTTCATGTGATGTATGCACCAACGGATAATATCACGTTAATGCTGATGCCAATGTATATGAGTATGGACATGGATATGGTGGCAAATGCTCATGCAGCGAGCACTAGTCATGATCATGGTCATGCCAGCCATACAGGGGCACATTCACATGGCGTGAAAGGTTGGGGCGATACGGTGTTTGGTGCATCATATCGTTTATTTGAAGGCGAAAAGCATAGCTTGATTTCTACATTGGCACTTTCAGCACCAACAGGTGATTATAAAGTGAAAGGTGATGATGGCAATCCTGTACATTATGGTATGCAGTTGGGTGCAGGCGTGTGGCAGGCATTACCAAGCATTACTTATCAATATACGGAAGATAAAATTAATGCAGGTGTACAACTTTCGGCGCGTCAGCCTTTATCAAAATACAATGATTTAGGTTATTATATTGGCGATCAAGTGGGTGGTACAGCGTGGATTAGCTATTTATGGCACCCGAGTGTGAGTACATCTTTGCGTGTACAGCATACCAAAACAGATTCGGTACAAGGGCATTATAATGTTGCTCACAACCATTCATCGCCAGCAGATATGCAAGCGAACTATGGTGGCCGTCAAACATTGGCAGGATTTGGTGTAAATACGGTAGTGTTTGGCAATGTGCGTGTGGGTGCAGAGTACATGAAACCTGTGTATGAAAAACTCAATGGCGTACAGCAACCAACGGATAGCGTTTGGAATTTGTCTATTAGTAAAGCATTCCATTAATTGCATTCCATTCCGTGTTGTATAAAAAATATCCCTTAGCATGGCTAGGGGATATTTTTTAGAAGGCAATTTAAAATGTAATTTAGAATGTAATAGTGCAATAAAATTACAAACCAATTTCACCAATAAACGGCAAATGACGATATTTTTGATCATAGTCTAAACCATAACCAACAATAAATTTATCTTCCACTTCAAAACCTAAAAAGCGAACGTCCATTTCCACTTCACGGCGTGAAGGTTTGCTCACTAAAGTACATAATTCAATAGAATTTGGCTCACGTGTTTGCAAAATTTCTACCACTTTGCTTAAAGTATGACCAGAGTCAATAATATCTTCCACGATTAATACATCTTTGCCACGAATTTCACCGTCTATATCTTTTAAAATTTTTACATCACGGCTAGAAACCGTAGAGCCTTTGGCATAGCTAGAAACGGTCATAAAATCTAACTCGTGGGGTTTGTTAATCTCACGGCATAAATCAGCCATAAAAAGTACCGAACCACGCAATAAACCAATTAAAATCAATTCTTTATCGCTCTGGCTATAGTGTTCATTGATGGCTTGGGCGATTTGTTTAACTTTGGCTTGAATTTCTTGCTGAGAAATCATTACGTTCATTTGCACATTGCTTGTTGTCATGATAAGACCTAATTTTTAAAGTGAATGGATTATTTTAAAATAATTTTGTGAAATATGCCATGTGAAATTGTCTATTTATGCCAAATCGTATAGAAAGAATAGTTTAGATTTTTTGCATTTCAGCGTATAATAGGCAGGATTTTAACTCATTATATTAGGACGCAGTCTGTGGCTCAATATATTTATACAATGAACAAAGTATCCAAAATGGTTCCACCGAAACGTGAAATCTTAAAGGATATTTCATTATCATTTTTCCCTGGTGCAAAAATTGGTGTGCTAGGTTTAAACGGTGCAGGTAAATCAACTTTACTTCGCATTATGGCAGGTGTGGACAAAGACTTTAATGGTGAAGCACGCCCACAACCCGGTATTAAAATCGGCTATTTAGAGCAAGAACCACCACTTGACCCAAGCAAAGATGTGCGTGGCAATGTGGAAGATGGCTTGCGTGAACCGCTTGATGCTTTGGCACGTTTAGATGAAGTATTTGCTGAATATGCAGCAGAAGATGCGGATTTTGACGCATTAGCCAAAGAGCAAGAAAAGTTAGAAGCGATTATCCATGCGTGGGACGCTCATAACTTAAACAATCAAATGGAACAAGCTGCTGATGCCTTACGCTTACCTGCGTGGGACGCTGATGTAACTAAATTGTCAGGGGGCGAACGTCGCCGTGTGGCATTGTGCCGTTTGTTGTTGTCAAAGCCTGATATGTTGCTATTGGACGAACCGACGAACCATTTAGATGCTGAATCTGTGGCGTGGTTGGAGCGTTTCTTAAAAGATTTTCCAGGTACGATTGTAGCGATTACGCACGACCGTTATTTCTTAGATAACGTTGCCGAGTGGATTTTGGAGCTTGACCGTGGGCATGGTATTCCTTATCACGGCAATTATACATCGTGGTTGGAACAGAAAAATGCTCGTTTAGAACAAGAGCAAAAGCAAGAAGAATCATTTGCTAAAGCCTTGAAGAAAGAGCTTGAGTGGGTTCGCCAAAATGCGAAAGGTCAGCAAAAGAAAAATAAAGCACGTTTGGAACGTTTTGAAGAGTTAAACTCTAAAGAATTTCAACAACGTAATGAAACATCTGAAATTTACATTCCACCTGGCCCACGTCTGGGTAATAAAGTGGTGGAAGTGGAAAATATCAGTAAATCATTTGGCGATCGTTTATTGTACGAAAACTTGAGCTTTACTGTGCCGCCTGCTGCGATTGTCGGTATTGTTGGCCCGAATGGTGCAGGTAAAACCACATTATTCCGTATGATGACAGGCGAGCAACAACCTGATACAGGTAGCGTAACGCTGGGCGAAAGCGTAAAAGTGGCGTATGTCGGTCAGATTCGTGATACTTTAGATGACAATAAAACTGTGTGGGAAGAAGTGTCTGGCGGTTTGGACATCTTAAAAGTAGGCGATTATGAAACGCCATCTCGTTCGTACATTGGTCGCTTTAACTTCAAAGGACAAGACCAACAAAAACGTGTGGGCGAGTTGTCAGGTGGTGAGCGTAACCGTTTGCAATTAGCGAAAATCTTACAGCAAGGGGCGAATGTGATTCTACTGGACGAACCGTCAAACGATTTGGACGTAGAAACCTTGCGTGCGTTGGAAGATGCGATTTTAGTGTTCCCAGGTACGGTGATGGTGGTTTCGCATGACCGTTGGTTCTTAGACCGTATTGCAACGCATATTTTGTCATTTGAAAATGAACAACCTGAATTTTTTGATGGCAACTATACTGAATATGAAAAATGGCGTAAAGATAAGCTCGGTGCAGATGCAACGCCAAAACGTATGAAGTATAAGAAAATTGGTGGTTAATTGAAAAACTATTGATGAGTTGCACAATTAAGCATGATGAAAAAAACAGGTAAATCATTGGTTTACCTGTTTTTTATTGGCGATAGAAAAATGATTGATGTGTTTATTGCACCCCCAATCGCTTTAAAGCATCTATCGCAGGTTGAGAAACATGGTCGCCACGTTGAGCAGATTTTTGATACCAAGCGATTGCTTGCGTTAAATCTTTCGCTGTGCCAATGCCATATTCATAACAATAGCCCAACCAATATTGCCCTGTAATATCGCCACGCTGTGCCGCTTGTGCAAAAGCAGTAAAGGCTTGCTGTTCATCTTTCGCCACGCCTTGACCGTTTAAATACATCAAGCCTAAATAACGTGGCGATTTCATATCGCCTTGTGCGGCCGATTTACTAAACTCGGCAAAAGCTCTTGCTTCATCTTTTGCCACGCCTTCGCCATTTAAATACATCAACGCCAAATAACGTTCGCCACGTTTGTCACCTTGAGCTGCAATTTGCTCAAAAATAGGTAAGGCATTGGCATAATCTTTGGCTTTGTAAGCCGTTTCAGCTTGGCTGAGCATGGCTCTAATTTGTGTTTCATCGGCAGTTTGATTGGCAGACGGCAAGCTCTGGCAGGCAGTTAAAGTGAGTAATACACTGAAAATAATCCACGTTTTCATACTATATCTCATTGAAAATGATGATTAAATTTAAAATAGGGCGTGGACGCTGCCCACGCCATAAGTGCAGACGGCAAACGCTTTATTTACGCTGTGCCAACAACCAATCCCGTGCAGGTTCAAGCAAATACGCATAATCAAAAGAATACATATGCTCGCCGCCTTTATGCGTTACGCCAGCAGGCACAACCGTGTTTGGGCTAAAACGAATAAAATTTGCCGTTTTGCCTTGTTGCAACATTTGGCG
>JAUNHS010000005.1:27498-29973 GCA_030523805.1 Acinetobacter sp. | reverse complement strand
GTAATAAAAAAGCAAGTGTAAAATACGCCTTGCTTTTTAACTTTACCATAATTGCCAATTCAATATTGAGGTTGCTAACTTCTCTTGACCTTTAGGTAAACTCACTTCAGCAACTCTCACTAAATTATCTTCACTTGGATTAAAATAAGCGATACCGTCAATATTTTGTCCTTGAATAGTTGCTCGCCATGCTTGTGTATATGGTCGTATTTTCACCATTTTTACTTTAGGAATGGTTTTCAAATATTGGGAAGAAGCATTATATTCTATTTGGTTTAATCTATCTGCTTCTTTAAAAAAATAGCTTGCCATATTCAAACCACAAGAATAACAACCACCATTATTTGTCCAAGCTGAAAAATATCCTTTTTTACCTATTGGCGGTGCAAAATGTATAGTAGCTGAAGCATTAGCTCCAATTCCAGCACTCATAAATCTCCAATCTTTAGGAATTAAGAACCATTCATGAGCAAAATAATAAACAGCAAAATTATTTGCAAGTGCTGTATCTAATTTCTTAGAAATATGTAAAGTTTGGGGTTTATAGTGTTGATAACGTTCTTTTTCCGTCATATCTATACCTGACGAAAAATATACATAATATGCAGGTAATTTTACGCCATTTGATAGTGTTGCATTACCTAAGAATTTAGGTTCTTTTAGAGATGTATCGGGGAACTCTTCAGAACCATTTAATGATAAAGGCCAAGTTTCAGCTTTACTTGTATAAGATATGGATAAAATAGTTGAAAGAAATCCAATAATAAACAACTTTTTCATATTCTATTACCATATATTATGAAAGCGTACCAAAGTACGCTTTCAGTGAATAAAATGAAGGTATTTATGCACTTACTGCATCAATAATTGCTTGTGTCGTAATACCAAAATGATTAAACAAATCTTTGGCAGGAGCAGATTCGCCATAAGTGGTCATGCCGATAACTTTACCGTCCAAGCCAACAAATTTCCACCAATAATCTACATGGGCCGCTTCTACCGCTACACGATTGCGTACTGCACTTGGCAACACACTTTCACGATAATCCGCTGACTGCTGGCAGAAAATTTCCGCACACGGCATAGACACCACACGCACGCCATCAAGCTCGGCATAGGCTTCCATCGCTAGGCTCACTTCCGAACCTGTCGCAATAATAATCGCCTTTAACTCGCCTTTTTCAGCGGCTAACACATAGCCCCCTTTGGCAATATCGGCAATTTGAGCATCGCTACGGTTTTGGAATGGTAAATTTTGACGAGATAAAATCAGTGCCGTTGGTGCAGTTTTGCTTAAAATCGCTTGTTTCCACGCCACAGCCGTTTCCACCGTATCGCATGGTCGCCATGTGTACATATTTGGCGTATTGCGTAATGAAGCAATTTGCTCAACTGGTTGGTGCGTCGGGCCATCTTCGCCCAAGCCAATACTATCATGCGTATAAACGTGAATCACACGCTGTTTCATCAACGCTGCCATACGCACCGCATTGCGAGCATATTCCATAAACATCAAGAATGTTGCCGTATAAGGAATAAAACCACCGTGCAACGCCACACCGTTTGCAATCGCTGTCATACCAAATTCACGCACGCCATAATGCACATAGTTACCGTCTGCATTGTCTTGCACGCCTTTGGCTTCTTTCCACAAGGTCAAATTTGAGCCTGCTAAATCTGCCGAGCCACCTAAAATTTCAGGTAATAACGGAGCAAATGCGGCAATGGTATTTTGACTTGCTTTACGAGTGGCAATGGTTTCGCCTTTGGCATGAGTTTGTGCGATAAATTCGTCAGCTTTGGCGATAAAATCAGCAGGCACATCGCCATTTAAACGGCGTAATAATTCAGCAGCTTGCTCAGGATTTTTCGCTTGATAATCAGCAAATTTGGCTTGCCATGCTTGTTCACGCGCTGCACCTTGTGCTTTTGCGTCCCATGCAGCGTAGATTTCACTTGGAATTTCAAATGCAGGAGCTGTCCAACCTAAAGTTTCACGCACCAGTGCAATTTCGTCATTACCGAGCGGAGCACCATGACAGTCTTCTTTGCCTTGTTTGTTTGGCGAACCCAATCCGATAATGGTTTTACAGATGATGAGCGTTGGTTTTTGAGTTTCAGCTTGAGCTTGTTTGGTCGCTTCACGAATAGCATCGGCATCATGACCATCTACACGCAGCACTTGCCAACCGTAAGATAAGAAACGCCCTTCGGTGTCGTCAGTAAACCAACCTTCCACTTCGCCATCAATAGAAATACCGTTATCATCGTAATAAGCAATCAGTTTTCCTAAACCTAACGTGCCTGCCAATGAACAAACTTCGTGCGATACGCCTTCCATTAAGCAGCCATCGCCCAAGAAGCAGTAAGTATAATGGTTGATGATGTCGTGTTCTGTGGTGTTGAACTGTGCCGCTAACGTTTTTTCAGCTAATGCAAAACCGACTGCATTGGCAATGCCTTGACCGAGTGGGC
>JAUNHS010000005.1:20297-27398 GCA_030523805.1 Acinetobacter sp. | reverse complement strand
GTTTTTTCAGCTAATGCAAAACCGACTGCATTGGCAATGCCTTGACCGAGTGGGCCTGTGGTGGTTTCTACCCCAGGGGCATAGCCGTATTCTGGGTGGCCAGGGGTTTTAGAATGTAATTGGCGAAATGCTTTTAAATCGTCAATGCTTAAATCATAGCCCGTTAAATGCAATAAAGCATAATGCAACATTGAGCCATGACCATTGGATAATACAAAGCGGTCTCGGTTTGCCCAGTTAGGGTTGTTTGGGTTATGTTGGTAAAATTCACGCCAAACAACTTCGGCAATATCGGCCATGCCCATCGGTGCTCCAGGGTGTCCTGAGTTGGCTTTTTGTACGGCATCCATCGCTAATACACGAATGGCATTGGCATTGTGGCGTTGATTAAGTGGTGTGGTCATAACATAATCCAAATTAAAATGATCATCTAACATAATATAAAATACGCTGAAGCATTCAGCACAACACGAGCGATTGCAATGTTTGATTGGCTGAAGCGTTCTGTTGCATATTGTCTTAAAAAAAACGTGTTGGGTAAAGGGTTTCTATGTAAATTTGCTGTATTTTCGGCATTTTATTAGAACAAAATGCCAATGAAATCACATTTATAAAACGCTCCACGTTCGCATTTTTATTTAAGACCAAAGTCGCAATGAAAATGAATTAAACAGCATTGGTCAAATAAGGTTGCAAGGCTTGCTTTAAATGCGGATCTAAATCCTGCTTATTTTCTACTAGCCATTGCACATAATCCGTTGGCAAATCTTTTAAAGGCGTGCCTTTGTGTTTACCAAATGGCATTACGCTTGGTATGCGTGCCTGCTGTGAAAATTCAAATAAATCTTGCATACTGTGGATTGGCGTATGTTGCTGAATGGCGTGCAATAAGTGCATGACAATATTTGCTGTTAATAAAATATCCGCATCGGCACGGTGGGCATTTTTTAGCATTTGGCGTGCTTGTTCACTGCCGTTAGATAATCTATAAATCAATGCAGAAATATTATGCGAATCAAAATCTGGCCAAACATGACGTGCCAATGCCAAAGTACAAATTGCTTTCAGCTGTGAAGTATCTACTCCACAGCGAGCAATCGCTTGAATATCGTAGTCTATATTATGACCAATGATATATTGCGTTTCTTCAGGTAAACGAAAAGTGCTGTAATGTGGTTGATTGACTAAATCACTTTCTAAAATATGATGCACAGCCATTGCACCATAAGAAATTTTTTCATTGACTTGATAATATTGGTCAAAAATTTGCCCTTGATCCAAAATGAGTTTGCCTTGATGCAAAGCCACAGGAGCATAAGCAATTTCTATGGGTAAACCATTAAGCGTATGGGTTTCTGTATCTAAAATAATGGCTTGAGCATTGAGTTTTGCTGTCATTCATATTCCTAAATAGATGTTATTATTGCAATTATTGAGCATTGATACATCATGATGTAAGCCGTGTATGGCATGAAATCAGATGTATCAATGACGGTCAATCAATCTAATGAATGATTGAAATGATTTTAAGCTGATTTAAATTGCTGTTGTAATGCTTGATATTGCTCAACGGCTAGGCGTGCACCATAATGTGCAACCACTTCACTTGAAATTAAAATGGCTAATTCAGCAGCTTTTTGCAAACTTTCGCCTTGTTGTAAGGCATATAAAAATGCACCTGCAAAACCATCGCCTGCACCATTGGCATCTACAGCATTCACTTGACGACCTGCCACACGGAATACACCGTCAGCTGAGCCAATCATCGCTCCTTGTTCACTTAAAGTGATGACAACGGTTTGGCTGATTTTTAATAATGCTGCCATGGCATCATCTACATTTGATGTTTTGCTATACATCATCGCTTCGTGTTGGTTGCAGAATAATAAATCTACACCGTCGCCAATGAGTTCATCTAAACCTGCACGAGCAAATTCTACCATGGCAGGGTCAGACAGTGTCAGTGCAATGCGAATGCCTTTTTCACGAGCGACTTTGCGTGCTTGTACTACGGCATGGCGAGCAGTTTCGCTGGTAGATAAATAGCCTTCAATATATAACCATTTGGCTTGTTCTAATAATTTATAATCCACTTGACCGACTGATAATTCTGCCGTCGCACCTAAATAGGTTTGCATGGTACGTTCAGCATCAGGGCTAACCATCACCAAGCAAGTGCCTGTTGTGCCTTCATCAGCCACAGAAAGCTCTGCGGTATGTACGCCTGCATGACCTAAACCACGCAAATAGCTTTGCCCCAATTCGCCAATGCCCACACGGCACGCATAAAATACCGTTCCGCCTAATGCACTATACGCCACGCAAGTATTGGCGGCTGAGCCACCACTTGTTTGCCCTTGATAATGCTGTGAAGCACGCAAATCTGCATATAAATGTGCTTGTTGTTCGGCATCTGCCAATTGCATTGTGCCTTTTTGTAAATTATGCTTGCTTAAAAAATCATCTTGGATTTTAAACTCTTGATCAACGAGAGCATTGCCAATGGCAAATAAATCAATATGCATCGCTTTTGTCCTAAACACTGTGTCAATGATGCGTTTAGTTTACTTGAAAATGCTAAAATTTTATAGTGGCACAGGGCTGATTTTCGCTATTTATTGCCCGTATGGATATTTTCGCATTTTTACTCATAATGATGTGAAATATTTTCATGAAGTTTTCATTCTATACACTTTCTCTCATCATAGGACTAGTGTAAAATAAGCAACATTTGCAATAGCATAGCTGAAAAAGTTTGCTTTTTATTTTTAAGAGATTGTTATGAAAGAATATTCTGTTTTTACGTCTGAATCTGTGAGTGAAGGTCATCCAGATAAAATGGCGGATCAAATTAGTGATGCAATTTTAGATGCGATTTTAAAAGAAGATCCTTATGCACGTGTAGCCTGCGAAACTTTGGTGAAAACAGGTGCAGTCGTTTTGGCTGGAGAAATTACGACAACGGCAAATATTGATTTTGAAGAAGTGGTACGTCGTACAGTAAAAGGCATTGGCTACTTCCATTCTGATTTAGGTTTTGATGGTTCAACTTGTGCTGTGATTAATATGATTGGTAAACAATCGCCTGAAATTGCACAAGGTGTAGATCGTCAAAAACCTGAAGATCAAGGTGCAGGCGACCAAGGTTTGATGTTTGGTTATGCTAGCCGTGAAACTGATGTATTAATGCCTGCTCCGATTTTATATTCACATCGTTTGATGGAGCGTCAAGCATTATTACGTCGTAATGGGACATTGCCGTGGTTACGTCCAGATGCGAAAAGTCAAGTTACTTTTGCTTATGAAAATGGCTTGCCTGCCCGTGTAGATGCTGTGGTACTTTCTACACAACATGACCCAGATATTTCACAAAGCAAATTGCGTGAAGCAGTGATTGAAGAAATTATTAAACCTGTGATTCCAACGGAAATGTTGCACGCTGATACCAAATTCCACATCAACCCAACAGGTTTATTTATTATCGGTGGCCCTGTGGGCGACTGTGGTTTAACAGGTCGTAAGATTATTGTAGATACTTATGGCGGCATGGCTCGTCATGGTGGTGGTGCATTCTCTGGTAAAGACCCTTCAAAAGTGGATCGTTCCGCAGCGTATGCAGGGCGTTATGTAGCGAAAAATATTGTCGCTGCGGGCTTGGCGGATAAATGCGAAATCCAAGTAAGTTATGCGATTGGTGTTGCCGAGCCAACATCTATTTCTATCAATACCTTTGGCACAGCAAAAGTGGCTGATGAAACCATCATTGCTTTGGTGCGTGAGCATTTTGATTTACGTCCGTATGGCATTACTCGTATGTTGAACTTATTGCAACCAATGTATAAGCAAACAGCTGCTTATGGTCATTTTGGTCGTGAAGGTTCAGACACAGCATTTACTTGGGAAAAAACCGATAAAGTTGAAGCATTAAAAGCGGCTCTTTAATCTAAATGCAATCTCACAAGTAAAGCGAAAAAATCCTGACATTGCTCAGGATTTTTTGTTATGATAACTGCAAATTGATCTGATTTATAATGATTGAATGATGTTACATCAACCTTTAACCATTGTACTGGCTGCGGATTATGCCTATGCCGAACAAGTGCAAACCACGATTAAATCCATTTGCTATCATCAAGCCAATGTGCGTTTTTATTTGATGAATAATGACTACCCGAGCGAATGGTTTGCCATTCTCAATCAGCAATTGCACCAAATCAATTGCCACATTGAAAGTGTACGCATTTTGCACAAGGAATTGAAAGCATTTTACACTTTGCCGCATATTAAATCGGAAAGTACCTATTACCGTTATTTTATTGGCGAACGCATTCCTGAAGAGAAAGTCCTGTATTTAGATTGCGATTTGGTGGTCAATGGCGATTTAACACCACTTTGGCAAACCGATGTCAGCAATTATGCTGTAGCCGCAGTTAAAGACCCTTTGGCAATCACATTACACAAGTTACATCAATTTAATGCTGGTGTGTTACTGATTAATAATCGCTATTGGAAGCAACATAAAGTTGCTGAAAAAGCCTTATATTACACCAGCGAATTGTCTAAAGTTGATGATGTCAAAGAACAAATTAACGACCAAGAAATTTTAAATGTGTTATTTGAAAAGAAATGGTTAAAATTAAATCGTGGCTACAATTATCAAATTGGTGTTGATGTCTATTTTAAAGCCATTAAGCGATTGGATTTACTAGAAGATTTGGGCGATCAAGTGCCATTAATTGTACACTATGTAACCGAAGCAAAGCCGTGGCGATTTATTGATGCAACACGCTTTCGTGAATTGTATTGGCGATATTATACGCTGTCGTGGCAAGACATTATTCAACGTTACAGAATGGTTTAAAAACGCAAAATCCCGACGTATCGTTCGGGATTTTTGCTATTGCCTATCAAGTAAAAACCATTCAATCATTATGATGAATGTTGCTCGCAAATGCGTTGAATTTCCTGCAAGGCTTTGCTTTCATCATCGCTTAAACCTTGTGCCTGCTCTACTTTATAATCAGGATCTAAAGCAGATAAACGTTGGCATAATTGGTTCATGCGTGCTTCATTTTGCTGAATGCGTTCTAGTAAAACCTTAATCCCCATCAGCATTGGATCGGTTTGATCTTGGCTTGCCGCATAGGCTTGGAAATTTGCCGATTCAACCTTTTGTTGCTCGTTTTGCTCTTTATTTTTGTCTTTATCTTTATAAATATAACGTGCAGGATTGCCCACAGCGGTGGTATTTTCAGGCACAGGTTTGGTTACGACGGCATTTGAGCCAATTTTAGCATTTTTGCCTACAGTAAATGGCCCTAAAATTTTTGCACCAGCACCTACCACCACGCCATCAGACAATGTTGGGTGGCGTTTACCTTTATTCCACGTTGTCCCACCTAAAGTTACACCGTGATATAAAGTGACATCATCGCCAATTTCTGCGGTTTCACCAATCACTACACCCATACCATGATCAATAAATAAACGTTTACCAATTTTTGCACCAGGGTGAATTTCTATCCCTGTGGCAAAACGGCTAAATGATGATAATGCTCGTGCCGAACTTTTATAATCTTTATTCCATAATTCATGGGCAATACGATGCATAAATAACGCATGAATGCCTGGATAAGTGGTTAAAATTTCAAAACTATTTCGTGCCGCAGGATCTCGTGAAAATACGGCTTGTACATCATCTTTCAGTTGTTTGAGTTGTTTAAACATCATTTTCACCTGTGCTGCTGGTTTGCGATTTTTGCCATTGACCACGGCTAAGTGCTTGTACCCGACTAAAAATACCACGCAATAAATGATATTCCATACGGTCTAATTGAATACGCCCAAATAAACGCCTTAAACGTAAAGGCAATAGCCGTGGATTTTCGGGGTCTAAAAATTCAATATCTTGCAACATTTGCTCTAAATGCGGATAAAATTTTTGCATATCATCATGATAAACCAAAGGTTCGTCCCAATAGTCGGCTTGCGTTGGTGCTGGTGCGGCATTCACGGTTTGATACAATTCATAGCAAACAATTTGAATGGCTTGAGCCACATTGAGTACGCCATATTCAGGATTGACTGGAATGGTCAAATGATAATTTGCCAACGCCAATTCTTCATTGGTTAAACCACGGTCTTCTCGTCCAAATACAATGGCGACATTTTCCTGACGTTGTAAATGCTTGACAGCTTGCTCGCTGGCTTGCCGTGCAGAAATTAATGGCCATGCAATATGACGCTGTCTAGCACTGGTCGCAAACACTACTTGACTATCTGCCAAGGCTTGCTCTAGCGTTGCCACACATTGAATTTGTGGGATTAAATCATCTGCACCTGCGGCAAGGGCTTGTATATCTGGGTGGGGAAAATGCTTGGGTGCGACCAAAACCAATTGTGAAATTCCCATCGTTTTCATGGCACGCAACGCACTACCAATATTTGCTGGTAATGTGGTATTGACCATGACGATTTTAATTTGCTTTAACATTTACCACACTCAATATCAGACCATGAACTTAAAACAAGGTACTCAGTATAACATAAAATCAAAAAATACAGCAGAATTGATGGTAATTACTCATCTAAAGCATCATGTTTTGATTGCTCAATCTGCTGCATAAATTCTCGTAACGATGTCGCACGTAGCCATGCCATTTCATAATTTGCCATTGCTAGAGCTAAAATGCGTTTTTCAAACTCTACCCATAAGGCTTTAACATGTTGTTCATCTACACCTAACCCACTAATTTCACAGAATTTAGGTGTTTTTTCGCACAGGCGTAACGCATGATAATATTTCCGCCCTACACTTGCGTTCGGCATTAAACGGACACGTTTACTTTTTAAAAATTCTTCTACTTGGCTTAAATCTGCTTGAGCGACCATTGCAGGTAGAATTTGGTCTAATTGATAGTCTAAACGTTGCCAAATGCTTATTTGTTGTTCGGTGCTATAAGTATTCCAATCAATCACTTCATGGTTAAAACGACGACAGCCACGACAGACATAATCGCCAAAAACCGTAGAACAACGACCTGCACATGGTGTGAGACGTTTGGTTTGTGGTTGGCTCATTGTATTCTCATTGTAATAAAT
>JAUNHS010000005.1:14671-20197 GCA_030523805.1 Acinetobacter sp. | reverse complement strand
GTTGGCTCATTGTATTCTCATTGTAATAAATGCGTTAAAATGCTTGGTAATTTTTGCCGTATAAGCGTACCCAACTTTGGGGTTTTGGTCAAATGTTTTATTGCTGTCATTCATTTGTATTTCGCCTAAATTTATGGTGTAACGCAATACTATTGTTGATTTTTATATCAATAAAATTTATGATGAAATTAATATGGATTAAATCTATTTAGGTCAATCTAGTGAGATAAATAAGGTGTTATTATATGCTCATAGAAATTAGTATGTTGCCTATCGCTTTACAGCAACAAATTCTAAATATTGAACAAGGGCAAACCATACAATTTGCCAATCACGGAAAAGTGGTTATGGAATTGTATCCATCTAAAGATGCAGATGACAGTCTCAATACAACGAGTGGTATGTGGCAAGGTGTAGATGGTTTAGCGTATCAACAGCAAATACGAAATGAGTGGGATTAATGTATTTAATTGATACAAATATGATTATTTACCACTTTGCAGGCAATATGGTGGCGACGGATTTTTTTAGAGCAAATCGTGGCAAACTTTATATTTCTACCATGACTGTGCTTGAAGTACTTTCTTTTCCTGCGAGTGATCAAGATATTCATCATGCCGAACGCTTTTTAAAAGACTATTTTGTATGGTTGGATATTAGCCAAGAAATCATATTTTTAAGTGCAAAAAATCGTCGTAGTAAAAAGACAAAATCGCCTGATGCAATTATAGGAGCAACTGCTTTACATCATAATTTAACGATTGTAACGCATAATATCCGAGATTTTGCACATTTGCCGATTGCTGTTTTTGATCCTTTGATTTAAGCTCATTATTTGTAAATAAAAAATCCGCCCCTTAACTCATCAGACTTCATCTCACGGTTCAGGTGCGGATTTACATTTTAAGCAACTTTAATGATTGCGTATTTAGTTATTGCGTGCATTATGGTCTTGTTGGATAAGTTCCACTTTATAACCATCAGGATCTTCAACAAAAGCAATCACCGTAACACCACCTTTCATCGGCCCAGCTTCTCTGACGACATTGCCACCACGAGCTTTAATTTCAGCACAGGCTTGATAAGCATCTTCCACACCAATGGCAATATGCCCATAGCCCGTACCCAATTCATAACTTGAAGTATCCCAATTGTGCGTTAATTCTAGCACGGTATGTTCATCTTCATTACCATAGCCCACAAAAGCCAATGTAAAACGACCTTCAGGATAGTCTCTTTGGCGTAACAGTTTCATACCCAAAACTTCGGTATAAAACGCAATTGAGCGTTCTAAATTGCCTACACGCAACATGGTATGTAACATTCTCATTCTTACTACTCCACTAAATTTTTAAATCAATCAAGCGATTACACAATCATCATTCTTGCTTTTGGCGAGACAACAAACGCTCTACCCATAGCACGATAAAGAAAATCGGTATGCCCATAAAGAAAGTTAAACTGAAAAATCCTGAATAACCCATATTATTGACAATAGTGCCAGAATACGCACCAATCGTTTTAGGTAATAACAACATCAACGATGTAAATAAGGCATATTGCATGGCTGTAAATGATACGCTGGTCAAGCTAGATAAAAAGGCAATAAAGACCGCTCCAGCCAAACCTGATGCCAAATTATCAAAAATAATGCCCAATACTAACCACACTTTGCTATAAGGTACAACTACCTTCCCTTTGAGTTCAATCTCTTGCTGTTCATCAGCATTGATTGCAGGTAAAGTCGTCATACTCATACGGTATTCTGGTTGTGCTTGGTCAAGCTGTGTTTTGTAGCTATGCACATGATTTAACTGTAAATTTTGACCTTGTAGCACATAATCTACTTGTACACCAAATTGTGTCGCTTGGGCTAAATTTTTGCCTGCAATCACACCATTCCAACGGCGTTTATCATCAACTTTAGTAATCACATCGGCTTGATTGGCAACTTTGAGTACCACTTGCTTCACTTCAGCATCTTTAGGTAAATTCAGCAAACTACCTTTGATGATGACATCACGCTCCAGCTGATTTTTGTACAAATAATTATCGCCAGAAATGGCTTCTACATACACCGATGCCGCATCGCCAGCTTGATAATGCGTTAAAGCAATTTCACTTTGCAATAAGGCTTGCCCATCAGGTTGCGATTGAATGTGTAAACTTTGTACATTTTTTAATTGCTCAGGGCGTAATTTTACACTCCAATTGCCGACTTCATCAGGCGTGAGTGTCATTTTTTCAGCACCAACTTGTAATTGTACATCATTCATGCTTGCCCCTGATTTCACCAAACCAACAAAAATTAAATTGGTTGTACTGGCTAAAATCGCACCGACAAGCATCATTTTCATCACATTATAACGCTGTGCTAAAATACCACCTAAAAAGCCACCTAAAATGACAAAAGCAACGGCAAAGAATTTGTTAAACCACGCAATTTCTTCTTTATCAAAGTTCAAATCTACATAGAACAAATTGGCAATTGCACCAGCGACAATATCGGAAATACGATAAAAACCAATCAATAATAAAATCGCCAAAGCAACACTTAAACCATAGCGTTTAAAGAAATCGGCTAAAGGTTTCACCCAGGTTTCTACAACGATGGTACGGTTAATCAAACCACTTTTAATCAGGGCAATCACAGCTAAAATTGCAGCCACTAACGCCACAGCAAATTGCACCACCACCAGTAAAAAGCTCATGAATGGATCTTTGACTTTGAGCAATGCCAACGCATCGCCACCAAAAGAAAACACCACAGCAAAGGCAATCGTTGAAAGAACAAAGACACTAATCAGCTGTAAATAATCTTTCTTTTGATAATGGTTGTTGCTACGCTCCACTTGTGGCTCGCTAATGCAGAATGTGGTAATAATACCGACAAACATCAATGCTGCCATCAGCAAATACGTCATTTGCCACGCTTCATAAATGTAGTTGCCTACTGCCGTCCCTAATGCTGCAGCAAATAATAACGCACCCATTTGCGTCATAATATTGGCTATACGATAACCTGCATTATAAGTAGAAGCCAGCACGGTTTGTACATCGCTATCTTGGCTCAATTCAATACGATACGCATCAATCACAATATCTTGCGTTGCCGATGAAAAACCTAAAAATACCGCAGCCATCGCCATCAGCGTAATATTTTTCACTGAAGTGAAATACGCTGCATCGGCACTTGGGTCAGTCATTGCCATTAACACCAATGCCAACACCACCATCAACTGAGCAATCAACATCCAGCTACGACGTTGCCCCATGCGTTTGGTTAAAAATGGAATGGGCAATTTATCTACCAAAGGCGACCAAATAAATTTAAATGAATAGCCCAAACCTGCCAATGAAAACATGGTAATGGTGCTACGATTAATCCCTGCTTCGGTCAGCCAAAAACTTAAAGTAGAAAAAATTAGAAAAATAGGAATACCAGCGGCAAAACCTAAAAAGAGCATAATCAAAGCACGGCGATCTAAATAAGACTGAAATGCCGCCTGCCATGATTTTTTACTTTGCGATTGACTCATGTTCATTCGTTCCAAAAATATATTGTGCATATTATCGCTTAAATGCTTCGTTTTTTTCAATGTAAAACAATTGTATTTCACAAGATAATTGCTATAATACTGTCATCTTCACATTTAAACATGGAATAATGTTATGAAAAAATTAAGTTTATTACTCGGTAGCATGGCAATTGCTGCCACTTTAAGCACACCTGCTGTAGCCAAGAAATTAACAGCACAAGAGCAATTATTAGTCGGCACATGGCAATGTAAATCAGAAGTTAATGTGCCTGATGTGATGCAAATTCGTTTAGCATCTAGCGATACCTATTCTAAAAATGGTGAACTGACCAGCCAAGGGAAAATGACACTCTCTATGCTTGGTGATCATGTCAATTATGATGTAACTTCAAAAAGTACATGGCAATTACAAGGTGATCAGCTTCATCATGTAATAAAAGAAATCATACATTTTGAAACCGATGTACCAGAACTAGAAGAGATGTTCAAACTGAAAGAGGCACTGTTAGAAGAACCAGATATAACAGTTAAAATTTTAGCGTTGGATAAGCATCATTTGAAATTGCTAGATGAGCAAATGCCTGAAACGCCACTCATTGCAGAATGTACACGTTAAAATATTTTGATTACAAAAATCCATCTCAACAAAAGAGCATAAACAAGGCACGGTGATCTAAATAAGACTGAAATGTCGCCTGCCATGATTTTTTTACTTTGTATTTCATAAGATAATTGCTACAATACTGTCATCTTCACTTTTAAACATGGAATAATGTTATGAAAAAATTAAGTTTATTACTTGGTAGCATGGCAATTGCTGCCACTTTAAGCACTCCTGCTGTAGCCAAAAAATTAACAGCACAAGAGCAATTATTAGTTGGCACATGGCAATGTAAATCGGAAGTTAATGTACCTGATGTGATGCAAATTCGTTTAGCATCTAACGAAACTTATGCTGCAAATGGTGAACTGACCAGCCAAGGGAAAATGACACTCTCTATGCTTGGTGATCATGTCAATTATGATATAACTTCAAAAAGTACATGGCAATTACAAGGCGATCAGCTTCATTTCGTAATAAAAGAAATCACACATTTTGAAACCGATGTACCAGAACTAGAAGAGATGTTCAAGCTAAAAGAGCAAATATTGGCAGAACCACCTGCAACGGTTAAAATTTTAGCGTTGGATAAGCATCATTTAAAAATATTAGATGAGAAAATTCCTGAAACGCCATACACGATAGAATGTACACGCTAAAATATTTTGATTGCAAAAGTCCATCTCAACAGATGGATTTTTTGTTTTAAGCGAAAATATGCTACACTAGCGACAATGAAATGATTGACACATAGCCCATGACTGACACCACTTTAACTGCAAATCCATCGCCAAACAATATTCAAGCGACTTTAATCAAAACGGCATTAAACGCCACACAACTGACAAGAAAAGTAGAATTAAAACACTTACCAGCAAGCACCAAACGCTTAAAAAATGCCCCACCATTTTTAGGGCAAGACCGTGCCAAAAATGCCTTAGATTTTAGTTTATCTATGCCTTTTGCTGATTATCATGTATGTGCGATTGGTACGCATGGCTTGGGCAAACGCCGTGCCATTTTGCAATATTTACAGCACTATGTGCAACAATCATCGCCTGCAAAACACGTTTATGATTGGGTCTATGTCCATGATTTTAAACAACATCATCATGCACAAATCCTTGCTTTTGATGCAGGCTATGCAGCAACCTTTCAACAGCATTTACAGCAATGCTGGCTCAGCTATTTGCACAAACCCGAGCAATTTCCCAATGTGCAACACATTCAAGCATTATTCCAGACCATTTATACCAGTTTGGCGGCACATTGTTCTACTGCGGAGCAATTAAAGCATTATTTAGATGATGTCAGTTTGGCGATAGAGCAACAGCAATTACATTTTGCACAGGCATCATTTCGTCAAATCCATGCAACACAATTATG
>JAUNHS010000005.1:7791-14571 GCA_030523805.1 Acinetobacter sp. | reverse complement strand
CCATTCGCAAGCCATTCGCCCGATTGTTTATGAAGATTTTCCAAGTTTGCAGCGTTTGTTTGGCTATATCGCCCACGATGCTCACGCACCACAAGCAGCCAATCATTTAGATTTACAAGCAGGTACATTGCTCAAGGCGAATGGTGGTTTTTTGATTGTGGAATTAGAGCAAATTTTACAACAACCCCAAGTGTGGCATATTTTAAAGCACGCCTTACAATGTCGCCATTGGCAATGGTCTAGTTTACAGCATTTAATGCCTGCAACACGCTTGCAAGTGAGTGATATTCCGTTGCAACTCACGGTCATTTTATTGGCTGAACCTGAAACTTATGATGATTTATTGCTGGTAGATCAAGATTTGGCTCGCCTATTTAAAATTCGTGCCGATTTTACCGATACTTTGCCACGCCAAGCAGAACATGAGTTAAGTTTTGTACAATGGATTGCCGATTATATTCAACAAGATCAATTACTGCCTTTTGACCGTGAAGCATTAGCAGAAATATTAACCGATGCCAGCCACCGTGCAGAAGATCAAAATGCTCTATCTTTACATGGAGCGAGTTTAAGTGAATTATTGCGTGAGTCGCATTTTCATGCCATGCAAGCCCAAAGTGATGGCGTGAAAGCCTGCCATGTACAAACTGCATTAAAACAACGTTTGTATCGTTTGGGTTATTGGCGAGAATTATATTGGCAAGACCTTTCGCAAGGCACGCAATTAATAGAAACGCAAGGGCAACGCCTAGGACAAGTCAATGCTCTTTCGGTCATTCAATATGCCGATAGTGAATTTGGCTTTCCATCTCGCTTAACCGCATCGGTCTGCCAAGGGGCTGGCGATATTTTAGATATTGAACGCAGTGTAGAATTAGGTGGTTCATTGCACGCCAAAGGCACATTGCTAATGTCTAGCTTTTTAAAATCCCACTTTGGACGACAGCAAATACTCAACTTTTCTGCAGCATTGGCATTTGAACAAAGCTATGGCGAAGTAGATGGCGATAGTGCCACAGTTGCCGAATTATCTGCCTTGATTTCTGCCATTAGTCAAATTCCTATTCATCAATCGTGGGCAATTACAGGCTCTATGAACCAATTGGGGCAAGTGCAACCTGTGGGCGGCATTAATGCCAAAATTGAAGGCTTTTTTGATGCTTGCCAATTACAAGGGCTGACAGGCTCACAAGGCGTGATTATTCCACGCCAAAATATTCAACATTTAATGCTCCGTCAAGATATTATAGATGCCGTGCAACAAGGTAAATTCCATGTACACGCCATAGACCATGTAGAACAAGCACTGGAAATTTTGATGAACCGTCCTGTGGGTGAGTTTAATGCACAAGGGCAATACAGTCCGCATTCTATTTATGCGGCGGTGATGCAACAATTGGCACAATGGCAAGAAAGTGAAACGGAACTATTGCTAGAAGAAAAACCGAAAGCGAAAAAGAAAAAAGCCAAAAAGAAAGCCAAACATAAGCAAGATGATGACTTGTCTGCACAAGAACAAACTTAAGTAAAATCATCATGTAAGGGGTTGCCTAATGCAACCCTTGTTTATGACTGATGTTGCTGTAAAAATTGTTGCTGCAAATGATGATAGGCTTCGCTGTGCTGAAATTGCGTTAAAAATTCAATCGTACCTGCTGGGAAATGTTGCGATAAAATCTTCCCTTGATAATACGCATGACGTAATGGCGTTGCTGAAATTGCACCATGCAAGCTATCTAGCGAACAAGTATCCCACTCTGGAAATAAATCCAAATAATATGACGATTCATCTTTCATATGACCAATGAGTGCAATGCTCGCCTGTGCAGCAACGCAATTTGCTACGCCTTGGCGTACCAAGGCTTTCCATTTGACATCATTATACACATCAATAATCGGCACAAAAACAATTCGCTGTTGTTCATCGGCATCAAAATTAGACAAAATCATTTGCTGGCGTTCACTCGCCAAAAAAGGATTTTTTAAGCTCCGTTCATCTTGTGCCGAACCTAGGCATAAAATCACTTGCTTGGCTTGCTGCAAAGCGATTTTTACCGTTTGCCAATGTGCCAAATGAAACGGCTGAAATCGTCCAATAAATACCATTGCATCGTATTGCATTATCATTTCCCCGAACAATTATTCATCATCAATCAAAATAAAATAGGACAATGTTTCGCCATTGCCCTAATTATGAATTACACATCAATATGCATTATTTCGCTTTACTTTGCTGATAAATTTGCACAGCTTCAGGCATTAATTTCTGCATGGCAGTAATACGCCCTTGGCTTGATGGGTGGGTAGATAGGAATGTTGGCACGCCATTGCCTGCTTTGGCTTGCATTTTATTCCATAGCGTAATGGCAGCATTTGGATTATAACCTGCGGCAGCCATTAAACGTAAACCACCTGCATCGGCACGGCTTTCTAAACTACGAGAATATGGTAAACCAATGCCTAACTGTGAACCTAAATCAGCCAAAGCTGTACCTGTATTACCCAAACCAGCTGCACTTGCACCAACGCTCACAGCAAGGTCAGTTAAAGCTTGAGCACCGATTTTACTTTTTGAATGCTCTTCTAAAGCGTGGGTCATTTCATGCCCCATAATTGCTGCGATTTCATCGTCGGTTAAGTTTAATTGATCAACAATACCAGAATAAAATACCACTTTACCACCAGGAGCAACAAAAGCATTGAGTTCATCAGATTTAATCACTGCAAGTTGCCATTGGAATGCTTGTCCTGTTGCATTCATACGGTCGGCATACGGTTTCATACGTTGGAATACACGCTGAACACGTTGATATGTCCGTGAAGATGTATCTAATTTCCCTTCATTTCGTGCTTCTTGCAACATTTCGTTATAACCTGTCGCTGCTGCGGCATTTAATGTCGCTGTATTTGCCCCTGCAAGCTCTGCTACAGCATGACAACCCGATACACTCACTGCACCAGCAAGGCACATTGCCATTAACATTTTAGATTGTTTTTTCATACGATACATTCCTATTTCATCAATGCACATCATCATTTGCATTTAACACGATTATTTTAAAGAGAATAGCACGGAATAGTAAGTAGATGTTACGCTTTTATACAAATTTTATGCGGAACGAATGTAATGATGAAGAAAAAATGGAAATGCTAGGAAAATGATGGCAAAATAAAATGTCGCCCCAAAAATGGCGATAGCCCTACTAGCAAAACTTCGGCACATGATAGTTATACTACCGCTGCTACCTTCCGGTCCTGACGGGGTTCGTATAGTATCATTGCGAAGCAACCAGTAAGGCTACCATCACGCTAAAAGATTATAAGCATTTTCAATGAAAAAGCAAGCAAAAATTACAACTTGCTTTTTAATTGGATAAAGATAATACATTCACATCATGTATATTCACGCTATGCTGATCAATTAGCAATAACCATCTAAGCGTGTGATGTCTAATTTTTTGCCTAATTTCTTTTCCAAATCGGCAAGGTAAAACGCATCATCTTCCGACAAAAAGCTAATACTCACGCCATGCTTGCCTGCACGCCCCGTACGCCCGATACGATGGATATAATCATCAGCTTGCTCTGGTAAGGTAAAATTAATCACATGAGATACACCATCTACATGAATGCCACGCCCTGCAACATCTGTCGCAATCATCACATTATATTTGCCTGATTTAAAATGTTCTAACATTTTCAAGCGTTTATCTTGTTCAATTTCGCCAGATAAAATCCCCACACGATAATTGGCTTTTTTTAGCATTTCATACACATCTCGCACTTGGTCTCGTCTATTGGCGAATACAATGGCTTTCTCTATTGGCTCTTGTTGTAAAATATCATTTAACAAACGATTTTTATCTTTATTTTCAACGAGATATAAACGTTGCTCTACATCTACATTGGTCTTTTGTTCTGGTTCAATTTCCACCATAATCGGTTCAAATAACCAACGCTGTGCAAGGTTCATTACGTCTATATTAAACGTTGCCGAAAAAAGTAAAGTTTGGCGTGCATCTTTGATTGGTGAATAACGCACAATGCGTTTCACCGCTGGAATAAAGCCCATATCTAGCAGGCGGTCAGCTTCATCAATCACTAAAAATTCAATTTGATCCAACCAAATGTCTTTTTGCTCAATTAAATCAATCAATCGCCCTGGCGTTGCCACCAAAATATCTACTGCTGCGGCATCAAGCTGTTTGCGTTGTTGCTCTACATCTACACCACCCAGCAAAGTTACGGTATGCAATGATGTATATTTAATCAACTGCTTGCAATCTTGTTCAATTTGTAATGCCAATTCTCGTGTTGGTGCTAAAATTAATGCTCTAGGCTCGCCACGGTAGCGTGTGTCTTGAATAGGATTGTTTAATAAGTCATTGATAATACTAATTAAAAATGTTGCTGTTTTGCCTGTACCAGTTTGAGCCAAACCAATCACATCATGCCCTGCCAGCGTGTATTTTAGGACTTTTTGCTGAATTGGGGTCATGTGTTGAAAGCCAAGTGCATCTATGGCACGCTGTAGCTTTTTATGTAAATTTAGACTTTTAAAACTGTGTTTCATAAAAAATCTCTCTGCCAATTTGGCATATTTTTGCTAGATAATAACGAGATAATGGCTTGATTTTACAAGGCAAAACGTGGTTGCTGTGTAGCAATGCCCAACAAGGCTTTATCAAAAGCGAGTTTAAATTGTTTCCCCATGCCACGATTTAGGCAAATGGCAAAACCTTGCTCTTGTTGAGCATGATTGCTTGGATTAATCCACACCACTTTACCTGCGACAGGTGCAGTTAAATCTTGATAACTGAGCATGATTAATTGTTCATCGCCAAGTTGTACCTTTTGCGTACTGGCAATAAAAATCGCACCATCTTGGATAAATGGCAAATAATGACGATAAACCGCTTGCGTATCTGCTAAATGTAAGGTCAGCATCATGGATTTTATCCTTGCACATTCATGAGTTCAATAAAATATTGATCCAAAATTAAATTGCTTTGCACATTTTGCTGTAAGAGCAATTTACTTTGCTGAATTTTTTCATATAAAGCAAAAAGATAGGACAAATTCACTTGCTCAGCCAAGCGTGGTAATTGTGCTAAATCTTGATGGATATAAGGCTGTTGCAATTTAATACGAATGACATCGCTTAAAACACTTTCAAATAGCGTATTAAACTCTTGAAAATTCAATAATTTTTGCCATTTATTCGCATAATCCAAAGGCATACTTTTGCTTTGATACAAGTGTAACCAATCATTTAACCATTCTGCTCTAAAATTCACCCATTCACTTTGAGCCAATTCTGCAGCATAGTGTGGCATATTTTCTGCTAGATTGAGCAAAATATGCTGTTGTTCATCGCTAATGTGTAAATTCTGCTGTTGCAAAAGCTGGTGTAAATATTGCTGGGCTTGTTCACTGCTAATGCGATCTAAAGCAAAATGTTGCGTACGGCTACGAATGGTCGCAGGCAATTTGAGATAATGCTCTGCCAATAAAATAATAATCACCCGCTCGCTCGGCTCTTCTAAAGTTTTGAGTAAAGCATTACTTGCGGCAATATTTAATGCTTCGGCAGGGTCAATCACAATCACTCGCCAACCTTCTAGCGTTTGCTGCACAAAAGGTAAAATCTCACGCACTTTTTCAATTTTAATGCGTGGCGTGGCTTTGGCTTTTTTGCCTTTTTCTTTGCTAGTTTCTTTACTCTGCTCTTCATCAGGTTGAATATACATCAAATGTGGGTGTATATCACTTTGAAGCCAAATACAACTTTGGCATTCCCCACACGCTGTATCGTGCTGACGATTCAGGCACAACAACCATGCAATAAAATGTTGTACAAATGCGTGTTTACCACAGCCATGTTTGCCATAAAACAACAAAGCGTGTCCTAATTTAGGATAACGCTGTTGTAAATGCTGCCACACATCGTGTTGCCACGCATATACTTGGGGCGAATGCTGTTGCATCGTCATTTAGCCTTGCACCTGTGCAAATAAGGCGACATCCAACGCATTTAACCGTGCTAAATCTTCCGCCGTATCTACGCCTGCAGGTAAGCTCACTTCAGCTTCAGCAATTGCAATACGATGACCATTCTCCAAAATGCGTAATTGCTCTAAACTTTCCAATTGCTCTAATTGCCCCATCGGCCAAGCAGTAAAGGCTTTCAACACACGCACACGGTAGGCATACAATCCTAAATGACGATATGCCAAATCATGCAAACCTTGATTTTGCGTCGCTCGTTGGTAAGGAATCATGGCACGGCTAAAATATAAGGCTTCATTGTGCTGTGATTTGACCACTTTCACAATGCTATCTCGCTGAAAATCTGCCACATCATGAATTTTTTCGCATAAGGTGGACATCGAACATTGCGTATTTTGTAGCAATAAATCTGCCACTTGATGCACTAATTGTGCAGGCAATAATGGCTCATCACCTTGTACATTCACCACAATATCATCATCTGCCCATTGTTTGATGTGAGCAACTTCAGCCAAACGATCCGTACCTGATGGGTGTTCTGCTTGTGTCATCACCACATCTACGCCTGCATTTTGGCACAATTGAGCAATTTCTTCATGGTCGGTGGCGACACACAAATCATCAAATCCTTTGACTAAACGTGCTTGATCCACTACACGCAAAATCATTTCTCTACCGTGAATTTTTAATAATGGCTTGGCTGGCAAACGTGAACTGGCAAAACGTGCAGGAATGACAATATGTTTTTTCATAAAATTTACTCCAAAATTC
>JAUNHS010000005.1:5012-7691 GCA_030523805.1 Acinetobacter sp. | reverse complement strand
TCATTTAAGGTGCGATAAAAGCGTTCAGGATAGCCAATGCCAACCACAGCATGAAAATTTTGCTGCGTGTTAAATGTCGCATGATGCAGCTGTGGAAAGAGCAAATACGGCTGACCAACTGCCAAGTGCATATTTAACGCACGGCTGGCTTGATGATGATGTTCAATCACCGTCGCATTTTGCAAACGTTGCTTTGGCTCACGCAAAAAACCTTCAGGCAATACCCGCTCATTGCCCAAACCACGCTGACCATCTAGCACAATCCATTCTATATCACGCTGTAATGCCCAATGCTGCAAGCCATCATCACTTAAAATTAAATCTAACTGATGATGTTGCAATAACAATTCTATACTTTGCTGACGATTTGCACCAACTGCCATCGGAACTTGTGTAGATTGCACAATTAGACACGGCTCATCGCCCACTTGCTCAGGCGTAGATGATAAATGCACCAAGGCAGGAAATGGTCCTTTGCCACCATAACCACGGCTAATTACGCCCACTCGTACCTGATGTTGCTGTAAATAACGCACCAAGGCAATCAATAAAGGCGTTTTACCACTGCCACCTACGGTAATATTGCCCACCACCAATACAGGCACAGGCGGACGATACGATTTTTTCAAACCACGCTGATACAAGGCACGATTGAATTTAAACGCCCACAAATACAAACACGATAACGGACGTAAGCACTTGAGCCAAGTGGCTTGCTGTTGCCATGCGTGTTGTAAATGTTGGGCGATACTCATAAATTTTCACTCAAAGACTAGATTTTATTTCAAACATCATCTTCAGCAAATTGACGCTGATGGAGCTGATAATACGCCCCTTGACGTGCCATCAACTCACTATGCGAACCTTGTTCTACAATTTTCCCTTGATCCATCACCACAATACGATCGGCATTTTCAATGGTAGATAAACGGTGAGCAATGACAATGGTGGTGCGTTGTTTCATGGCTTGGTCAAAGGCTTTTTGAATAAAATGCTCCGATTCATTGTCCAACGCACTGGTCGCTTCATCTAAAATAAAAATCGGTGCATCTTTTAAAATCGCACGAGCAATAGACAATCGCTGACGCTGACCACCAGACAAACTCAACCCTTGAGAGCCTAGCACCGTATCGTAACCATTGGGTAATTGCATAATAAAATCATGGGCATAAGCGGCTTTTGCTGCTGCGATAATTTGTTCATCAGTTTTATCGCTGAGCTGTCCATAAGCAATATTTTCACGAATGCTACGATCAAACAAAATCACTTGTTGATTGACCATCGCAATATTTTGACGTAAATAGGATAACTCAATGTGTTCTAATGCAACGCCATCGAGCAAAATTTGTCCTCGTGTATGGTCTTGAAAACGCACCAACAAATTAACCAATGATGTTTTCCCTGCACCCGAACGCCCAACCAATGCCACCGTTTCGCCTTGTTTAATATTGAGTGTAAAATCATCAATCGCTTGCTTGCCTGATGTATAGGTTAAACCCACATGACGAAATTCAATTTGCCCACGAATGTTTGGCGTTTGCGTGCCTGTATTTTTTTCTTCTTCTAAATCTAACAATTCAAAAACTGAAACAGCTGCCGCCATACCACGCTGGATTTTAGCATTCACATCGGTTAAGGCTTTAACAGGTTTTGCCAATAAACCTGCAGCGGTAATATATGCGACAAACTCGCCTGCCGTCGTATCGCCTAAAATTTCAGGGCGTAAAGCAATCCAAATAATCACACTCATGGCAATGGTCATCACCAATTGCACCAGTGGACTGTTTAAATTTTGCACCACCACCATTTTCAAGCCTTTGCGTAAATTATCCCACGATGCATCATAAAAACGTTGATTTTCATAGGTTTGCCCTGCATAACTTTTGACAATACTTTGCCCTGTCAAATTTTCTTGCACAATGTGATTGACATCGCCCATCGTATCTTGCACTTGTAGCGAAAGTTTACGCATACGTTTTGACGCATTGCGAATGAGCCACGCAATCACAGGCACACATAGGAAAATGCACAGCGTTAATTTCCAGTTAGTGTACAACAAATAACCAAGTAAGGCGATGGTAATCAAACCATCTTTAATCAATGTTTGTAATGATTCGGTAGAAGCTGCCGTGAGTTGTTCAATATTGTATAAAATCTTTGATGTAATTTGCCCTGTAGAATGGTCTAAAAAATATTGGTTCGGCAAACGTGATAATTTTTCAAACACTTCATAGCGAATGCTAAAAATCAAACGACGTGAAATAACGGCAGTAAAATAACCACCCATAAACAAACCTAAACCACGAAAAAAGATTAGCACTACAATAAGTAAAGGAAACCAATCAATATTTTCACGGTTGCTGGTTTGAATGGCGTTAATAATAAATTCTAGTAATTTCGCCACCGACACTTCGGTAACAGCATTGATAATAAAGCCCAATACCACCAATAACGCAATATTCCAATACGACTTTAAATAAGCCAATAAACGGAAATAGGTTTGAAAATCTTGTTTCATAAAAATCTCAATGGTTTGCTTTATTGCTCAATAAAAAGCCGAAGCTACCGAATAACGTTGCAATGACATTAAAGCTGTTGTAAATCAATGCCACAAGCGACCAAAATGCCTTCCAACTCTTCTAAAGAATGATAGGAAATAACCACTTTGCCCTTGCCTTT
>JAUNHS010000005.1:2682-4912 GCA_030523805.1 Acinetobacter sp. | reverse complement strand
GCAATTTCCTGATGGCTCATATTAAACTCATCATGGAAACGCTGTAATGCCAAGGCTTGCTCAATCGGATTTAAATCTTGACGTTGAATATTTTCAATCAATGCCAAGGCAATCGCCACTTGATTGTCTAAATCACGAATAATCACAGGCACATGGCTTAATTCTGCCAATTTTGCTGCACGCCAACGACGCTCCCCTGCAATAATTTCATACGCAGGCGTTTGAGCATTTGCTCCATCTATACGACGCACCACCAACGGCTGCATAATGCCGTGTTGCTTAATAGAATCAGCAAGTTCACGCACATCATCATCTAAAATTTGCCCACGGGGTTGGTAAATCCCACGCTGTAACTGATGAATGGCAAGCTGGGTAAATTCGCCATGTGCATCTACAGTTTTAGCAAGATGTAATTTTTCCTTTTGCACTTCGCCAAGTAGATTACTCAAACCACGCCCTTGTGCTAAACCACGTTTTTTTATGCTCATGCTTTTGCTCCTTTGCGTGCTTTTTTCAGAATTTCAGCCGCTAAATTCAAATAGGCAATTGCCCCTTTAGAGTTTTTCTCAAAATTAATCACTGGTACACCATGTGCAGGTGCTTCAGCCAAACGCACATTGCGTGGAATAACCGTTTCATACAATTTATTGCCAAAATAATGCTCTAATTCTGCAGAAACATCTTTAGTTAAAGCACTACGAGCATCATACATGGTACGCAATACGCCAATCACTTTGACATCTGGATTTAAAGTTTGCTGAATATGGTCAATGGTTTGAATTAAATCTGCCAAACCTTCCAAAGCATAATATTCACACTGCATAGGAATAATCACGCCATTCACCGCTGCCAAAGCATTCACCGTCATCAAACTCAAACTTGGGGCACAGTCAATCAAAATATAATCATACGATTGGGCAATGCTATCCAAGGCACGCTTTAAAATATATTCACGTCCATCTTGCTCTGCAATTTCTAGCTCCACGCCAGCCAAATTTCGGTTAGACGCTAAAATTTTATAGCCGACAGGCGTTTTTTGAATTGCAGCTTCAATCGGCACTTCGCCTAAAAATACATCAGTCAAAGAATAAAGCACATCATTCTTTTGTACGCCAGACCCCATGGTCGCATTGCCTTGTGGATCCATATCTATCAGCAAGACACGTTTTTTTAAAATACTTAATGATGCTGCCAAATTCACTGCTGTCGTGGTTTTACCTACACCACCTTTTTGATTGGCAATTGCAATAATTTTTGTCATACGTCCTACCTAAACATTACCTATGCTCGGAATAACCACCCAAATTTTAAACCGTTGCTACAGCACGTTGTTGCAACATAATGAGATGACGTTGCTCATCTAAATGTGGCACATTTAACACAATAGTTTGATGCTGATATTGCGATGCGTAGGCTTGAATATCTTCATGTGGGATTAAACCTTTCATCGCAGCGATATAACTGTGTGCGTGCATATACGGTTGAGCTGCAATAATAAAATCACTTAATGATGCAAAAGCACGGCTTGTAATCACATCAAATTGTCCAAGCTGTTGGATCATAGCCGCATCTTCCACTCGTGTTTGCACCGCTTGCACATTGCTCAATTTTAAATCGGCAATAAATTGCTTCAAAAAACGGATTTTTTTACCATTAGAATCTAGCAAAACACACTCACGTTCAGGCTGGCATAACGCAATCATCATACCTGGCATACCACCACCTGTACCCACATCTAACAATCGCCCTGCAGGCAAATGTGGCAAAATGCTCAAACTGTCTAATAAATGCTTAATCAGCATTTCTTTAGGTTCACGGATTGCGGTTAAATTATAGGCTTTATTCCACAAAATTAACGCATCTTGATACTTGAGCAATAAATTCAAGCAATCATCGCTCAAATTTAAGCCTAATTGTTGTGTACCTTGTTGTAATGCTTGAAAAAATAGGTGTGCCATGCCGTTCCCCAATCTCGTGCTTGCTGTGTCGTTTATACGCTAAATCCTGAACGAATTTGTTCATCTAATTGTTGTAAACGCTGCGGTGTTCCCACATCTACCCAACGTGCCGTTGCTTTTTCAGCAGAAACTTTATTTTGCTGCATGGCTTGCTTGAGCAAAGGGGCTAATGGTCGCTTGCCTTGCTCCAAACCTGCAAATAATGCTGGCGATAATAATGACACGCCACTAAATGTTAAATTTTCCCCATCGGCATATTGACCATGCAAATA
>JAUNHS010000005.1:0-2582 GCA_030523805.1 Acinetobacter sp. | reverse complement strand
CCTTCGCCTTCATGCGACCATAAAATATTTACGCCAAAGGCTGAGCCATCGCCCAAATGCTCCACCAAACGCTCGGCAAGCCATGCAGTGTTAATTACAATGTCTTGCACGCCCATCGCTTTTAATTTTTCTATATGCCAAACAATCAAAGGCTTATCGCCTACAGCAAGCAATGGCTTTGGTGTAGTTAAAGTTAAAGGACGCATACGATTGCCCAAGCCAGCTGCTAAAATCATCGCTTTCATGGTTATTCCTTATACTCGCTCTACTTGGTATGTGCCATATTTTGCTTCAAATGCAGGCACAATGCGTTGCTCTAATAAAGCAACAAAATCATTGAGTTGAGCATAATCTTTCGCAATTTCACGCACATACCACATCACACGTGGTAAATCTTTTAAATACCCCGATTTGCCATCACGCTCAAACAAACGCACAAAAATACCTAAAATTTTAATGTGGCGTTGCAATGCCATAAAATCAGCTTGCTGTTTAAACAATTCAAATGGACGATTGAGCTTCGCTGCGGCTGGCAATAAATCATAAAATTGCTGCAACCACAATGCCACTTGTGCAGGTGTCCATTGCACATAAGCATCACGGATAATAGAAATCAAATCATAAGTATCTGCACCAATCACCGCATCTTGGAAATCAATCACGCCTAATTCTTCATCATTAGCGATTTTCATCAAGTTACGGCTATGGAAATCACGGTGTACAATCACTTGTGGCTGTGCCAATGCAGAATCCACTAATAGCTGGAATGTATTGGCAATGGTTTTGCTTTCATCATCATTTAACTGAATTTGCAATGACGGTAAAAACCATTCTAATAACAAGTTCATTTCTTGTTGTAATTTTTCTGCACTATACGCTGGGAAATGCCCTGTGCCATCAATAGACTGCAATTGCACAATTTGCTTAAAGCTCTGCAAATAGTAGCCATTCACGCTATCATCATTTAACAACTGAGCCAAAACCACATCGCCAAAATCTTCAAGCAATAGCAAACCTTGCTCTATATTTTTCGCTACGATGTGCGGCACACGCACGCCATTTTGGTCTAAAAATTCATCAATCTGCACAAAAGGAACGCAATCTTCCTTTTCTGGTGGTGCGTCCATCAACATATAGGTTTGCTCGCCCACGTGAACACGTGCATAACGGCGGAAGCTGGCATCGCCCAATAAATAGTTTAATTGATATGCCGATGTTGCTAATACGTCATTTAACCATTGTTGAATGATTTGTTCACGTTGCATGAAAATACCTATATCTAAAAATCAAAATAACAACAGATAAGTATAATCCTGTCGCAAAATAATTCCTATATCTGAATGATGATTTTTTGCAATTCTCAGCAAATTTTTAAAGTATGATGATGATTTTGTACAATAAATCATCATTAAAATCATATTCCATCGCCTTGTTCCACGCAAAATCTGCAAAGTCGCTACATTTCTATGCTACACTACAGCCTACACAGTCGGCTTTTTTCAATGATTTATTTTAATGGTTTTCAAACAGATGACGGCACAATATCAACAGCAATTAGACGAAAAAATTCAACGTATTCAACAGCAATTTCAAAACTATGCACCACCCACACTAGAAGTCTTTGCTTCGCCAGTACAGCATTTTCGTATGCGTGCCGAATTTCGCATTTGGCATGAGCATGACGATTTGTTTTACGCCATGTTTGAACACAATGCACAACAGCAAAAGCAAGTGGTGCGTGTAGATGAATTTCCGATTGCCAGCCTTGCCATCAATCAACTGATGCCTGTACTTTTGGCACACATTAAAGCATCGCCAATATTAGCCGAGCGTTTATTTGAAATTGATTTTTTAAATACCACAAGCAACGATATGCTGGTGAGCTTGATTTATCACAAAAAATTAGATGATGAATGGCAAGCACAAGCCACGCAACTCGCAGAACAATTAAAAATTAAAATTATTGGGCGTAGCCGTGGGCAAAAATTAGTTTTAAGCGATGATTTTGTGGTTGAGCAAATGCAAGTGGAACAACGCCACTTTTATTATCAACAAATTGAAGGTAGCTTTAGCCAACCGAATGCTGCCGTGTGCCCAAAAATGTTGCAATGGGCGTGCGATGTTGCAGGTCAGCAAACGCATGATTTATTGGAACTTTATTGTGGTAATGGTAATTTTACTTTGCCTTTGTCGTATCATTTTCCAAAAGTATTGGCAACAGAATTGGCAAAAAGTTCGGTACACGCTGCACAGTGGAATATTGCTAAAAATGCAATTCAAAATATCCAAATTGCTCGCTTATCTGCCGAAGAGTTTAGCCAAGCCTATCGTGGTGAGCGTGAGTTTAGACGCTTAAAGGAAAGTAATATTCAGCTGGGCGATTATCAATTTGGTACGGTTTTTGTTGATCCACCCCGTGCAGGGATTGATGATGAGACTTTGCAATTATTGCAACAGTTTGAGCGAATTATTTATATTTCGTGCAATCCTGATACTTTGCATGATAATTTGGCGACTTTGACACAAACGCATGATATTCAGCGTTTTGCTTTGTTTGATCAATTTCCTTATACGCACCATGT
>JAUNHS010000117.1 GCA_030523805.1 Acinetobacter sp. | reverse complement strand
TTCTTCACAAAGCGAAATCACTTTATTGTGTTTAGAAAATATCTGCTGATATTTCCTTATTTTTCGCTTATGTCCCTGATGATTCAATTGTCCATGAATCCAACGTACAGTGGGAATACTGCGTGTATTAAAAAAAGCATTTCTAATCAAGGTATCCAAACAACCACTAAAATCAATAATCAGATCATAATCTTTGCTTTTAATGATGTTATTAAGTGTTTTTGCATAATAATACTGATCTTTGAGTTTAAAAATCTCATACTTCGCTTTATTAAATACTGACTTTTTCCGATTTTTTCGCAAATCTTCCCACATATTAAAATACGTTTGATTAAACACATAACGATATTGTGTATTTTCAGGCAGCTCTTTTTGAAACACATTCTTTTCACCCAAGTCATTGGTAATGAGCAATTCCACCTCATAATTCAAGCATTTAAAAACGGAAAGATAATTAATAAGCACCCGCTCAACACCGCCTGCCACTAACCATTTATGAAGAATCAGTATTTTCATCTTAAGTTAAACCTCTTATAATCTATATCCACATTTGTTCTATTTAAAATCAATATATTGTCGCTGCAATTTACCTAACGTTTTGCGATACACATTAGACAATTCGCCTTTGATTTTTTGCATCGCTGTGCGTTTGGGTTTGTGTTGTAGTTTAGCTTTACGATTATCATCTAAATGACTGATTAAACGTATATTTTCTGGATTTTTAATATGGTCTTGAATGCAAAGTGCTGGCACAAGCTGATACGCTGGCACATGATTAAACATAAAATCATCAAATAATAATCTGTCTATCGGCACAATTTTTTCGCACGGTAATTGTCTGACATACGTCAAAAATTGCTCTATACAATCGTGGCTCATCATATAGCCTGCCATGCCTAAATGATATTCTTGCATTGGCACGGCATAACGTTGGTCGGCAAGTAAAATCCGATTTTTCGTATCTATTTTTTTATGCTGTAAAAAGGTTTCTAATTTTAATAAAGAAATTTGGGGCGATAGATGAGTAAATAGCTCATCATTTTGTAAAAAAAGTTGGCTATTTTCGCCCAAATAAATATCATCTTCAAAAAACGCACTATATGGTATTTTTTGCTGTTGCGATGTTTGGTTAATGGCTTTTTGCATCACTGCGATATGACTGAAAAAACACGCTTTTTCATTGTCGCTTAACAAGGTATTGGCTAAAACCTGCGTTAATTTTAAATGTTCTGCCTGCTCTACTAAATCCTTGGGCGTAATCGCATCAAAAAATTCAAAATCTATGCCTTGTTTGCCAAATTCCTGTGTGATGTGTTCACGGCGGTCGGTGGCAGTACTTAAACTAATCACATAATTTTTCATCATTGAATCACCATGATGTTAAGACTTTTGATAAAACACTTTCCCTTGCGTTTGAATGTTTTGTATCAGCAAAGGATTGCTCAAATGATTAAAAAGAGACAAATCAATCAAATATGGTAAATTTAAGGCATCAATTTGCCAATAAATTTTACTGCGTGCTGGCTCATCAAGCTGTCCGATGATGGTCAAATCAATATCCGAACCATTGCGATAATCGCCCCTAGCACGAGAACCGTAAATCAGCACCTGTTCAATCGCTGGATTTTGAGCGAATATCGCTTGTATTTTGGCAATGGTGTCGGGCTTTAAGCCAAAATCGGTCATCATTTATCTCTCTGATGATGTATCAAGCAAGGTATTCAGTTTACGATGAAATGCCAATAATAAAGGCAAATAATCATCAATAATTTTACGAAATTCGCTATTTAAAATCTCTGGGTTGTACACATGAACCGTCATATTGCGACTTTCAATCATATTCAGCCAAAGGTCGCCATCATCAATTAAACCGACATTAAACGCCAATCGTGTGGCACTACGAGAGCCTAATATATCGCTATGCCCTTCATATTTTAAAATATCTGCCATGATTTTCCATGCCAATTCATGACTGATTTCAAAGCGTTGGATAATGCCTTCTTTAATAATATCCAAATCGGTATCGCCAAATTGCGTGATGGCAAGCTGTAAATTATTCACTGCTTTTTGATAATTCGCCACTCTTAATACAATGCGTTCATTCATCTGTTTGCTTTCTCATCTGCCACAGCATAATATATTTATCTAGCGTATAACCCATAGACGCTGCCGCCAAAATCAAGCCATACGCCCCGCCCATAAAGTCGCCACGAATGATGTACTCACGCACAAAAGAAAACCACGAGCGAAACAACAAACCCAATAGACCAACTTTTTTGCCTTTAGCGTGTTTTTCTTTCGCCCAATCGTGGCTATAACGCACGTTTTTCACCAAAAAATGATGTAAATCATCGTTGGTAATGTGTGGTAAAAAGCCTTTTAATACTTTGCTTGGCACGCCCTTTTGGTCTAGCGATTCATGCACTTCTAAATCACTGTATTTAAAGGATTTATTGGCATACAATCGTGCCAATTTATCGGTATACCAAAAGCGTGGCTGCACTTCCACGCCACAAAAGGTGTTTACTCGTGCCACGCTAAACACTTGTGCCGTCTGCACTTCTTGCTTTAGCACGTCGCTAATGGCAACTCGCAAATCCTGCTCCAAACGTTCATCAGCGTCCAGTACCAACACATAATCGCCTGTGGCATAACTTTGAGCCAATTGTCGTTGTTTGCCAAAGCCCTGCCAATCGGTATTGACGTGCCATTTCGCCCCATAGCTTTCGGCAATTTGGCGAGTGCTGTCGGTGCTGCCACTGTCCAAAATCACGATTTCATCCACCAAATCTTTGACCGTTTCTAAGCAAGCAGCTAAATGTTTGCTTTCATTTTTGACTATCATCACCAGCGATAAAGTGGATTTTTTAGCTGATAAATCAATAGCTTGCAAATTTTTCGCCATATCCACCGATTGCAAAAAAGCGTGTTCGGCACGGTTATGGCTTAAATCGTACCAAATGGCATATTTATTAAAGGTGTATTGCGTAAAAAATAGCGAATAAATCAGCCCATAACGCCCTTGCAAAAAGCGTCCGTCAATGATGTATTGCTTAATAAATGCCCAAAGTGGATTGAAAATAACCTTGCTGAGTTTGCCTTTTTTGCCGTGTTTGTGCTTATCGTCCGCCCACGCTTTGGCGTATTGCAAGCGTTTATCCAGCCAAAACAGCGGTGTCGGTGCGGTGTGATGATGTAAAAAACCGTCTAATTTTGAAGTTTTAGCATCGCCCAATACCACCGATTCATGCACTAAATTATTGTCATAATTGAATTTTTTCGGATACAACCGCCAATGGGCTTTTACACCCCACAAGGCGTTGTCAATCTGATGACCAAACACAAAATCAAGGCGTTTGATGCCATACACGGTATTTTGTGGCTCGGTTTGCACCACTTTTAAAATGCTGTCTTTCAATGCTGGCGTGATTTCTTCATCGGCATCAAGTGCCAAAATCCACTCGCCTGTGGCATGGCTTTGGGCGATTTGGCGTTGTTTGCCAAAACCTTGCCAATCGGTATTGACCAACCATTTGCCGCCAAATTGTTCTACGATTTCACGGCTGTTGTCGCTGCTGCCGCTGTCTAACACGATGATTTCGTCTGCCAAACCCTGTAAAGCGGGCAAGCTGATGGCAAGATTGTGGGCTTCGTTTTTCACAATCATGACGACGGATAAGCGGTGTTTATTCATGATGTTCCCCACAAATCAAATACTTGCTTTAAGCGTGTAATTTCCGCTTGATTGTGTGCCAACATTTCATTTTGCCATAACGCACACGCTTCATTTTTACACGATTGCCCTAATTTTTGTCCCACTGTTTTCCATTTACCTTGCTCAATAATCGCTCGTTTAATGTGTTCCGCTTCGTATTTTGAGCCGATGATAAATATGCGGTCTTGATATTGCGTGAGTGCATTTTTTAATTGTTCAATCTTACTCTCACTTTGACTGTCCAAATCGCCATCAATCAATGCCAACACATAAGCGGTGGGATATTTCGCTAATTCTTTACAAATCAAACTGTTATGATAGGTTAATTGCAAATAAACATCATCAAAACCTTGATACACAGGCTTTAATTCTATTTGTTTATGCCAAGCAAAATCAAAGCCCAAAAACAAATCTTTATAGGCATTATCTTCAAATAAAACCATCAGATAATTTTGATAACGATTGACGCTCATAATTCAACCAGTCCTGCTTTAATGGCTTCTACAATATCATGTTGAACATTCATCTCTTGCACAGGATACAGCCGAATGGGTTGTAAATGATGTTCTCGTTTTAAAATAAAAATATCATCACTGCTAAACATACGCATGGTTTCAGGATTATGCGTGGTGGCAATGAATTGGGCTTTTTGATGAAATGCTTGATGCAACTCCATGAAATAATGTTGAATTTCAATCAGTGAAATATAATTTTCAGGCTCGTCCCATACGCACAACGAAATTAAATCCAATTTGACACTGGCTAAAATCGCTGCCCACAACACAAAAATCCGCTCACCATAAGACAGTTGTGAAAATTTTAAGGTTTTTTGTTCACGGTCTAATTGAAAAATAAATCTTAACTCTTGCTGTTCAATGCTGATTTCTTGCAAACCGACAAACAGTGGCTTTAAATATTCATCAAGATATTGATAACTTTTGGGTTTTTTGGAAAATAAAGTTGCAATCCACGCATTGATATTGGTCGCATGATAGTTGGGTTTATGGCTTTCACTTTCCTGTTTGTTCGTCATGAGTGCAGGAAT
>JAUNHS010000116.1:2066-4809 GCA_030523805.1 Acinetobacter sp. | reverse complement strand
TAAAATCATCAGCAGCTTTGTGCTGTACTTGTGGATACAAGGTATCGTGCAAAATCGGAATGCCTAAATAATTTAAATGCACACGCAATTGATGCTGTTTGCCTGTTTTGGGTTTAAGTTGATATTTCGCCCAACGTCGCTGTGGTTCTAGGTGTAAAATCTCAATTTCTGTTTCGCTGTTGGGCGTGGCATGGGAGCAAATGTGCATGGTGTAAAAAGGTTCGCCCTTTTGCAAATGTAATTGAACCGTTTGCGGCAAGACAAGATCGGCACGATAAGGTGCAATCGCATGGTATATTTTTTGTACTTGATGTTGTGCAAAAAGTTGCTGATATACGCCACGTTGTTCAGCACGTTTACAAAATAGCACAATACCTGCTGTTTCACGGTCTAAACGGTGAATGGGACTGAGTTGTGGATTTTGTGTATGTTGCTTTAGGCGAGTTAAAAGCGTTTGTTGCACATATTGCCCTGTAGGCGACATGGTCAAAAAATGGGGTTTATCTACCACGAGCAAATCATCATTTTCAAATAAAATATGATGGTCAAATGGTACAACTGTTTCATGTGCCAAGTGGCGATAATAATATAACACTTGATTGGCATAGGGAGCATAGGCACAATCCATCGTTAAAATTTCGCCTGTCGCACTATAAATTAAGTGATCATCAAAACGTTGTTGCCATTCCGCAGGCGTAATGTGGGGAAAGTGCTGGCATAAATGTTGATAGAGTGTGAGGGCAGTACTTTGTGCAGGCAGAAAAACTTGACTTGCCGTTACGCCATGACGCATGGGTGGGGTAAACGTGTGCATAAAAGATTTGAGCATATCATTGTCATTTTTGATGAACGTATTTTAACATAAATTGCTCTAAAGATTGTGCGATAGCGATGTATGAGAACATAGAAACACAGGTTTAAATTGTGCTATGATACGATTTATTTTTATGTGATGATAAACGGCAAGGTCAATGTATCACTTTCAATTTTTGCTTAATAATGAACAACAAACGCAACAATTCGCCTTACAATTTGCTCAAATTGTACAGCAAGGTGTGGTGTATTTAATCGGGGATTTGGGTGCTGGTAAAACCACATTGACACGCTATTTACTGCAAGCCAAAGGGCATCAAGGAGCAGTAAAAAGTCCGACATATACGCTGGTAGAGCCTTATCAAATTGATGGACAAGCCATTTTCCATTTTGATTTATACCGTTTAAATGACCCGTATGAATTGGAGCTGATGGGCATTCGTGATTATTTAGATACGCTGAATGCTTTATTTTTATTTGAATGGCCGAGCAAAGGTGGCGATGATATTCCACCAGCTGATGTTACTCTAAAACTGTCTAAATTAGATGATGATGCACGCAGATTGGACGTGTACACATCTCAGCATGATATGTATAAAAAATTACACGCAATCAATTAGGTAGGTTTTGATGAAGCGAATCCACACTTTATCGCCCGCATTAGCCAACCAAATTGCCGCTGGGGAAGTGATTGAACGTCCTGCATCGGTGGTGAAAGAATTGCTAGAAAATGCGATTGATGCAGGAGCAACTCGGCTACATATCCGCATAGAAAATGGTGGCAGTACGTTGATTGAAATCAGCGATAATGGGGCAGGCATTCATGCTGATGATTTACCTTTGGCGGTCATGCGTCATGCCACCAGTAAAATTAGCACGGCAGATGATTTGCAGCATATTGTGAGCTTGGGTTTTCGTGGTGAAGCATTGGCATCTATTGCAGCAGTGTCTCGTTTGACCATACGCAGTAGCCAAGATGATAGTGGCTTGGGCTATCAATTGGAAGTGAATGGTACAGCATTTAATCATCAACAAGTGCAAGCCGTGGCGTGTGCTAAAGGTACGCATATTCGTGTGCAAGATTTATTTTTTAATGTGCCTGCACGACGTAAATTCTTAAAAAAGCCACACACAGAATTGGCTCATATTGAAGAAATTATCCGTCGTTTGGCTTTAACATATTTTGATATTCAATTTATTTTAGAACACCAAGATAAAATCCGTTTAAACTTACCGATTGCCGATAGTGGAGAATTGCGTTTTCAACGTGTGCAGCAATTATTGGGCAAAAAATTTACTGACAATGCCTATTGGATAGATGCACAAGGCATGGATTTACGTTTAACAGGTTGGCTAGGGCATCCATCTGAGCCACGCTCACAAGCCGATTTGCAATATATTTATGTCAATGGGCGAGTGGTGAAGGATAAAACCATTGCTCACGCCTTGCGTATGGCGTATGAAGGCATTTTGCATGGGCATCAACATGCGTGTTATTTGCTCTTTTTGGAAATTTTACCTGAAAATGTTGATGTCAATGTCCACCCAACCAAGCATGAAATTCGTTTGTTAAATCAACGTGAAGTGCATGAATTTGTACGTCATTATGCCAAAGCGACATTGGCACAATTTCAAACAGCTGATGCAGATTTGGCACAAGCCATGAAAGTTGAGCCAACTGCTGAAGCAATGGCATTGCAATCGCCACAAGTACAACAGCAATTTACTTTGCATCATACGGCATTGGCACAGCCCGTTGAGCCAATAGCAATTCCCCAACAGCCAAATGCAGCACCATCGCAAGTGTATTATCAAACCACGTCTCACCGTGAGCAGAGCCAAGTCAATCTCAATCCATTGGCACAATATTTAGCTCCTTTGCGATTGTCTGCACAAGCCGAGCAACAGCTCAATGAGCCACCAGCCAAGA
>JAUNHS010000116.1:0-1966 GCA_030523805.1 Acinetobacter sp. | reverse complement strand
CCTTTGCGATTGTCTGCACAAGCCGAGCAACAGCTCAATGAGCCACCAGCCAAGACGCAAGTAGATGAATATCCTTTGGGGATTGCCATTGCTCAATTACACGGCATTTATATTTTGGCACAAAATAGCGAAGGCTTAATTATTGTAGATATGCACGCAGCACACGAACGCATTGTGCTGGAGCAAATGAAACAAGCGTGGAATCAACCTGAATTTTGGACGACACAGCAATTATTAATTCCACAAACTATTCAAGTTACTGCGATGCAAGCCAATCGTGTGGAAGATTTACGCCCAAATTTACAGCGTTTAGGTTTAGATTTGGATTTGTATGGCGAGCAAAGTGTGATTGTGCGTGGCGTGCCAGCGATTTTACAAAAAGCAGATTTTGCACGGTTAATCCCTGAATTGCTGAATGATTTAGATGCCAATGATGATGGCTTAACTTTAATTCATCAGCGAGATAAAGTATTGGCAGGTATGGCGTGTCATGGGGCAGTGCGTGCCAATCGTCAATTAAGTTTGGCAGAAATGAATGCTTTATTACGCCAAATGGAACACACAGAATTTGCCAGCCAATGCAATCATGGTCGTCCTACTTGGCGAGCCTTTCCACTTGCTCAATTAGATAAATTATTCGCACGGGGAGAATAAAATGACCCATCATGAACACACATTATCACCTGTGATTAATTTAATGGGGCCTACAGCCAGTGGTAAAACTGCATTGGCTTGTGCATTGTACGAGCAGGGTGGTTTTGAACTGATTTCAGTAGATTCGGCTTTGGTTTATCAAGACATGAATATTGGTACAGCAAAACCGACGCAAGCAGAATTACAACGCTATCCACATCATTTGATTGATATTATTTCGCCATTGGAAACCTATTCTGCTGGTGATTTTGTGCTAGATGCGTGCCGTTTGATTGATGATATTCATCAACGTGGCAAAACACCGATTTTAGTCGGTGGGACGATGCTTTATTTTAAAGCACTTTTGGAAGGTTTATCAGGGCATTTACCTAGTGCCGATGCCAATATTCGTAGCGAAATAGAGCAACAAGCCGAACAAT
Organism: Acinetobacter sp.; assembly: GCA_030523805.1. Classification (GTDB taxonomy): domain Bacteria; phylum Pseudomonadota; class Gammaproteobacteria; order Pseudomonadales; family Moraxellaceae; genus Acinetobacter. Next base: position 893 of record JAUNHS010000116.1, on the reverse strand, counting down.
ATGGTTGGCAATGGATTTATGATGAATTGTGCCGAGTAGATCCAATTGCTGGTCAAAAATTCCAAGTAAGCGATCGGCAACGTATTACCCGAGCTTTGGAAGTCTATCGCTTAACAGGACAGCCGATTAGTAAATTGCAAGCAGAGCAGCAGCCACAAGCCTATCGCTATCAATTTCATAATTATGCCTTGATGCCTGACCGAGCAATTTTACATCATCGTATAGAACAACGGCTTAATGAAATGTGGAAAATCGGATTTTTAGATGAAGTAAAATATTTGATAGAAAAATACAATGTTCACGCTGAACTGACATCTATGCGATGTGTCGGCTATCGTCAAGTGTTAGAATACTTGCAAAAATGTGAGTTAAATCAAGGAAATGAACAGGAAATGCGAGATAAAGCGTTATTTGCAACACGCCAATTAGCCAAAAGACAATATACTTGGCTACGTTCATTGCAAAAAGACCACCATTTCCATTGCTTTTCAGATGCAGAAAAAGCAATTCAGCACTTGATAAATTGTTATAAATCAAGCACAATTTAACGGCTACTTTTGATATAAGGTTGATTTAAACAAATTAAAGTAGTTTTTGGTGAATTCTAAATTTTTTTGGAGTAATAAAGATGTCTAAAGGTCAAACTTTACAAGATCCTTTTTTAAATTCTTTACGTAAAGAACGTATTCCCGTTTCAATCTTTTTAGTAAACGGTATTAAATTACAAGGTCATATTGAATCTTTTGACCAATATGTGGTTTTATTAAAAAATACAGTAAGCCAAATGGTGTATAAACACGCAATTTCTACTGTTGTGCCTGCACGCAACCCACGTCCAGCTGGTGCTCCAGCTCAGCCAGGTTTTGGTGCTCCACAAGGTGGTTTTGGTGCTC
>JAUNHS010000004.1:15492-30700 GCA_030523805.1 Acinetobacter sp. | reverse complement strand
AATCATTCAAGCCTTAACCGAAGCTCATCAGCGTGGGGTGCAAGTGCGTATTTTACTTGATGCCAATGCACAAGGTTTTGGCTATAAAAAGTCAGGGATTCCTAATCAAACCGTGGCAAGTGAATTGCACCAAGCAGGCGTGAATGTGCGTTGGTGTGCTGTTCAGCAAGAGCAATGCCATAGCAAAATGTTGATGGTTGCTGATGGACAAAATGCAGAAATTTTGCTCGGCTCGGCAAATTTTACGGCACGCAATTTAAAAAATTATAATTTAGAAAGCGATGTGGTAGTGAAAATGCCTGTATCGCACACAGCTTATCAAACGGCACAGTCATTTTTTGAGCAACAATGGCAACAGCGTAGTGTAGATTATGCACGCTATGCCAACGAATCTCGTTGGGATTATTGGAAATATCGCTGGCAAGAGTGGTCAGGATTATCTAGTTTTTAATGATTTATGTTATAATTGCAGGGTTTTAAAATGGTTTTTATAAAAGTAAGGCATATCGCCTTGCTTTTTTATTTGTTCATTACTAGGTTATGCAATGTCAAATTCTCAACATCAAGATGCTGTATTAGAGCGTCTATTTCAATTAAGTAAGCATGGTACTAATGTAAAAACGGAGCTGTTAGCAGGTGTAACGACGTTTTTAACCATGTGTTATATCATGATTATCAACCCAATTATCCTTTCTGAAACAGGTATGGATCATGGGGCAGTGTTTGTTGCAACCTGTTTGGCTGCTGCGATTGGCTGTTTAGTGATGGGTGTGGTGGCAAATTATCCAATTGCTCTTGCCCCTGGTATGGGCTTAAATGCCTATTTCGCTTCGGTCTGCTTGGGCGTGATGGCTGTACCATGGCAAACGGCTTTGGCGGCTGTGTTTGTCTCGGGTGTGATTTTCTTTATTATTAGCTTTTTAAAATTGCGTGAGCATATCGTCAATTCTATTCCAATGTCGTTAAAATTGGCGATTGGTGGCGGGATTGGTTTATTTTTAGCCTTTATCGCATTGCAAAAATCGGGTGTTGTCGTTGCCAATCAGTTTACTTTGGTACAAATGGGCGATTTAAAACAAGCGACGGTTTTATATTCACTTTTAGGCTTTTTAGTGATTGTGATTTTACATCATTTGCGTGTGAAAGGTGCAATCATTATTAGCATTTTATTAGTTACCTTGCTTTCAACTTTGACAGGGCATAATGAATTTAAAGGCGTAGTGGGCGAAGTGCCATCACTTGCACCAACCTTTATGCAAATGGATTTTGAAGGCTTATTTAATGCCAGCATGATTGGTATTATTTTCGTATTTTTCTTAGTAGATTTATTTGATAGTACAGGTACTTTGGTGGGTGTTTCACATCGTGCAGGCTTATTGCAAGATGGTAAATTGCCACGCTTAAAACGTGCTTTATTTGCTGATTCATCTGCGATTGTGGCAGGGGCAGCATTTGGTACATCATCAACTACGCCTTATATTGAGTCTGCTTCTGGTGTGGCGGCAGGTGGTCGTACAGGCTTAACGGCTGTTGTGGTTGCTGTTTTATTTTTGGTCGGCTTATTTTTCTCACCATTGGCAATGTCTATTCCAGGGTTTGCTGTTGCACCTGCTTTATTATTTATTGCTATTTTGATGATTCAAGGCATTTTAAATATTGATTGGGAAGATATTACCGAAGCTGCACCAGCATTTTTAACTTTGGTCTTTATGCCTTTGACCTATTCCATTGCCGATGGGATTGCGATGGGCTTTATCAGCTATGCTGTGATTAAATTGTTTACAGGTAAGGCGAAAACTGTGCCGTATATGGTGTGGATTATTGCGATTATTTGGGCGATTAAATTCTTTGTTTATGGGGGCTAAATCATGTCAAATTTAGACTTAATCCGTGCAATGCCGAAAGCAGAATTGCACGTGCATATTGAAGGTACATTTGAACCTGACTTAATGTTTGCTATTGCTCAACGCAATCAAATTGAAATTCCTTACAAAACGGTTGAAGATGTGAAAAATGCCTATAATTTCCATAACTTACAATCGTTTTTGGATATTTATTATGCAGGGGCAAATGTGCTCATTCACGAGCAAGATTTTTATGATTTGACGTGGGCGTATTTCTTAAAATGCCAACAAGATAACGTGGTGCATACTGAAATTTTCTTTGACCCACAAACGCATACTGATCGTGGTATTGCCTTTGAAACGTGTTTTAATGGCTTTTACCGAGCCTGTGTGGATGCTGAGCAAAAGTTAGGCATTACATCGCATTTGATTATGTGCTTTTTACGCCATTTAAGTGAAGAAGCGGCTTTTCAAACGCTAGAGCAAGCCTTGCCATTTAAAGATAAAATTATTGGTGTCGGCTTGGATTCTAGCGAAGTTGGGCATCCACCTGCAAAATTTGAGCGAGTATTCGCCAAAGCGAGAGAGTTGGGCTTTTTAATTGTAGCTCACGCAGGCGAAGAAGGCCCACCTGAGTATGTATGGCAAGCGTTGGATTTGCTTAAAGTCAATCGTATTGATCATGGTGTGCGTTCAGAAGAAGATGATGCGTTAATGCAGCGTTTAATTGCCGAGCAAATGCCTTTAACGGTGTGTCCATTGAGCAATTTAAAGTTGTGTGTGGTGGACGATATGACACAGCATAATATCCGCCGTATGTTGCAGCAAGGCGTGTGCGTAACGGTCAATTCTGATGACCCAGCGTATTTTGGTGGGTATATGAATGATAATTTTATTGCTATTGATCAAGCATTAAATTTAACCCCTGATGAATTAAAACAGTTGGCGATTAATTCATTTAAAGCATCGTTTATTGCTGATGATGTGAAGCAAAAGTGGATTGAGAAAATTCAACAGCTTTGATTGATGATTGGCAATTCATAAAAAGGGCGTAGTATATACGCCCTGAGCCGATAATCAGCGTTTTATTGTTGAGTGTTTGATTTACTCAAACACTCAATCTTCAAACCCTAATATTATTTCAAGAAACGCAAATATCCCACATTATCACTAATTTCTTGATACGGATATTGCACATTTTCCAAGCACTGAATTAAATAATTCGGATCTTGCGTATCTTCCGATTGTAAACCCACCAACACACGCCCTTCAGCCGCACCGTGATTGCGATAGTGGAATAGGGTAATGTTATTTTTCGGGCCAAGTCGCTCTAAGAAGGTCAGCAAAGCTCCAGGGCGTTCTGGAAATTCCACACGGAATAAACGCTCATTTTCCAAATTGGCATGACCACCAATCAAATAACGAATGTGTAATTTCGCCACTTCATCGTCCGATAAATCATCAACAATATAATTTTGCGACAATAAATTAAAAATTTCTTGGCGTTCGGCCTTACCATTTTTTAAGCTAATGCCAACAAAAACGTGGGCAATTTTTGGATCTTCGGCACGGTAGTTAAACTCGGTAATATTTCGCCCTTGTAACGCACGGCAGAATTGCAAAAACGCCCCCTTGCTTTCTTCAATGGTTACGGCAAAAATCGCTTCTTTTTTCTCGCCCAATTCGGTACGCTCGGCAATATAGCGTAAACGGTCAAAGTTCATATTTGCACCGCACACGATAGACACCATTTTTTTGTGCTGAATGCCGTGTTGTTCTACATACTTTTTAATGCCTGCCAATGCCATCGCCCCTGATGGTTCAACAATGCTACGATTTTCATCAAAAGTATCTTTAATGGCTGCACAGATTTCATCGGTATCCACAAGTACAATTTCAGGTTCAATAATCGCTCCTGAACCGTCTGATTTTTGTTGTTGTAATAATTCAAACGGTAATTCACCGATTTGAGCAACAGCTGTACCATCGGCAAATAAGCCCACTTGCGGTAAAATCACTCGCTCGCCTGCATCTAAAGCGGCTTTAAGACAGGCAGATTCGTTGTATTCCACGCCTACGACTTTGACATGGGGAGCAACATCGCCCAAGTAGGCTGCGACACCTGCGATTAAGCCACCACCACCGACTGCGACAAAAACATATTCCACGTCTCGCCATTGGCGTAAAATTTCATTGGCAATCGTACCTTGTCCTGCAATGACCAATTCATCATCATAAGGTGGAATGAACACTAAACCATCATCTTCGGCACGCTGTTTGGCATAACGATTGGCAACATCAAAACTATCGCCGTGTAAAACCACTTCGCCACCTAAATTTTTAACCGCTTGGATTTTGATGTCTGGCGTGGTGGTTGGCATGACGATGATGGCTTTAATGCCTAAAGTTTTGCCTGATAATGCCACGCCTTGTGCGTGATTACCTGCTGATGCACAAATCACGCCACGTTGTAATTGCTCTTTCGGAAGTTGGCTAATACGGTTGTATGCACCACGCAATTTAAACGAAAAAACAGGTTGTAAATCTTCACGTTTAAAGCGAATTTCATTATTTAAGCGTTGGCTAATGCGTGGAGCAGCTTCTAAAGGCGTTTCAATGGCGACATCATAGACGGTAGCTTGTAAGATTTGACGCACGACACGAGAGAGCATGGCAAGTTCCTGTTTTTCATGAAAAATAAACAGTATTTTAACAAAAAAGTGGGGGATATTGTACTATTGCTATGATAAAAAACGACTTTTGTGGGGAATGAATGTCAAACGCCCTAAAAGGTTTAGGGCGTTTGGGGAAAATAGAAGCACATTTATTTGCTGTGATCTATTTCAAAGGCTTTACTTGGCATTCCTTGTTCTCTTAACCATTGCTGATTGCGTTCTTTAATTGCTTTGATTTCTTCGTCCATAAATGCTTTGCTTTGTCCTGGCATGGTATATAGCGTATAGCCATACAATGCTAAGCCAATAAGTAACCAAACAGCACAAATACTCCATTCAATTGCTGTGAGTGCAGCAGGGCTATTGGGTAGATAAAGATAAATTAATCCCAAGCAAAGTATAAAAGTGATTGCCCCCACCCATTTTCCTGCTGGAATAACAAATGGTCGCACCATAGATGTTGGCTCTTTAAAGCGTAAAATCAGGAATGATAATGCAACAAAAGTATATGCAATCACAATGCCAATACCGCCTGCATTCACAATCCAAACTAACATTTTACGCCCAAATAACGGTGCGATAGTTGCCAATCCACCGAGTAATAATAGGGCAAGATAAGGCGTATTGTGCTTAGGGTGTAATTTTGCTAAAAAATGAGGCAACATATGTGCTTTTGCCATTGCAAATACTAAGCGACTACCACCAATCAGAAATGCATTCCAACTAGATAAAATACCCAATACACCAGCAATAACGAGAAGTGTGCCTGCCCATTGTCCATTCCATGCGATCGTCATTGCATCAGCTGTTGCAAGTTTAGATGATGTTGCTTGCTCTAAAGAAAGTATATGCCCAACACTCCACGCAATTCCCATATACCACATAATTGCGACAATCAAAGATACAATAAGGAATATTGCAATTCTTGGTCGTGTTAAATCAATTTCTTCTGCTGCTTGTGGAATGACATCAAACCCAACAAACATAAAAGGTACCATGACGATAACGGTCATTACGCCAGAAATGCCTTGAGCAAATGCAGGTGCGTGCGGTAAAGATGAAAGATTTGCATTAGGATTGAATAATAATGCACCAATAAAAAGCATAATACCGACGAGTAAAATGCCAAAAACGGCTAATTTTTGAAACCATGCACTTACTTCCATACCACGGATATTCAGCCAAGTTACCACGATAGAGCCAAGCATACCGACACCAACCCAAGTGGCATAAATATCCCAGCCTGCAATAGTGTACATATAACCTTGATTGTAATTAGGTATAAAATATTCTACGACCGTGGGTAAGGCAACAGCTTCAAAAGCAACAACAGAAAGGTAGCCGAGTAGAATGCTCCATGAGCAGAGAAAAGATACATGAACACCCATCGCACGGTGAGTATAAGTGTGTTCACCACCTGTTACAGGCATGGAAGCCGCAAGCTCTGCATAAGTCAGTCCAATAAATAAAACAGCGAGACCACCAATCAAAAAGGCGATGACCGCACCTATAACTCCTGCAGATTGAACCCAACCACCAGCAAGCACAACCCAGCCCCAGCCAACCATTGCTCCAAAAGCAAGAGCGACTACATCTACTGTTCCTAACGATTTTTTTAATTCACTTTTTGACATAAACCGACTCCTTGTACTTTTACATTTAGACGGTAGTTATCCATCATTTGATTTGAGATGTCCGTAAAAACCCACTTTTATTCGTCATTTTTGTATATTGATGACGATTACATCTCAAATCCTTGAGATGATGAAATGTAGCCTTTTGGTCAGCAAAGACGACATTTCATCTGTTTATTACATAGGCATAATGTTATAAAGCATTCGCAATAATATTTAATGCTTCATCTAATACATCATCTTGTACAGTTAATGGCACCATCACACGAATTGTATTAAAATACATACCACAAGATGCCAATAATAAACCTTGTTCAAAGGCTTTGGCTTTTAGTGCATTCGTTGCATCAACATCAGGTTTGCCGTGTTCATTGACTATATCAAAAGCAAGCATTGCACCTTTATGACGAACATTTGCTATTTTAGGGTGATTTAACTGTTTCAAGAATTGAGCAATTTTATCGCCAATATCTCGGCTACGTTGCAATAAATTCTCTTCTTCAATAATTTCCAGTACTTTTAATGCCGCCACTGTCCCTAATGGACTACCTGCATACGTTCCACCAAGACCACCTGTTTGGGCAGCGTCCATAATTTCAGCACGCCCAATAAGTGCAGAAATAGGGAAGCCACCTGCAAGACTTTTGGCACAAGTGAGTAAATCTGGCTCTACGCCTAATTGTTCACTAGCAAATAATGTACCTGTACGAGCAAAACCTGATTGTACTTCATCAAAAATTAAAACAATGCCATGTTGATTACAAATTTCTCTTAACTTTTGAGCAAAAGATGGGCTAAGTTGGTAAAAACCTCCTTCGCCTTGTACTGGTTCTACAATCATGGCTGCAACTTCACTTGGATCAATATCTGCTTTGAAAATCATTTCCAAGCTACGTAATGCTTCTTCTTCCGTAATGCCAGTTTCAGGTGCTGGAAATAAAGCGTGATAGATTGATGCAGGCATTGGCCCAAAATCTTTTTTATATGGAATGACTTTTCCTGTTAATCCCATTGCCAATAAAGTACGACCATGCCAACCACCAACAAAAGCAATAATTCCTGAGCGACCTGTTTTGGCTCGTGCTATTTTAATCGCATTTTCAACAGTTTCTGCACCAGTAGTGAGCAAGAATGCTTTGCAATCACCACTTATTGGTGCTTTTTCACAGAGCTTTTCACAAAGTGCAACATAGCTTTCATAATGTACAATTTGTGCAGATGTGTGAGAAAACTTTTGTAATTGTTCACTCACAGCAGCAACAATTTTAGGGTGGCTATGTCCTGTATTTAAAACAGAAATTCCACCAATAAAATCAATATAACGCTGACCTTCTACGTCCCAAATTTCACTATTTTTCGCATGATTTGCAAAAATTGGAAAAGCAACGCCTAAGCCTTTAGGCAAGACTTTTTGACGGCGAGCTAAAAGTGTTTGATTGTTTACTTGCGTCATGTTCACATCCTTCTGAGCAATTAAATGAAAATAAACTAAAAATACGAAATGTTGTATGAAATTAATTCACATCTAAACACCAATATTTGGTACTCACATATTCATCAATTCCATATTTAGAGCCTTCACGCCCAAAGCCTGATTGCTTCACACCACCAAACGGAGCAACTTCCGTAGATAGCAAGCCCGTATTTTGAGCAACCATACCATATTGCAATGCTTCGGCAACTCGCCATGAACGAGCCATATTTTGCGTATAGAAATACGCTGCCAAACCGTAAATGGTATGATTAGCTGCCGCAATCACTTCATCTTCATCATCAAAAATAAATACTGGTGCGATTGGCCCAAAAATTTCATCATGAGCAATCGCCATATCATCATTTAAATCGGTGATGATGGTCGGTTGAAAACTTAACGGTGATGATGAGTGAGTTTGCCCACCTGTGATGATGGTTGCTCCTTTATGCACAGCATCTTGCAATAAAAATTGCACTTTATCTAACGCATCTTGATTAATGAGCGGGCCAATATCTGTGCCTGCTTGTAAACCATCGCCCACTTTCAGAGCCTGCACTTTTTCACTAAAAATGCGTAAAAATTCATCTTTCACTGAGCGATGTACATAAATCCGATTGGCACATACACAGGTCTGTCCTGCATTGCGATATTTTGATGCAATTAAACCATCTGCGGCTTTGTGCAAATCTGCATCATCAAATACGATAAATGGTGCATTGCCACCCAATTCCATAGACAATTTTTTGACGGTAGATGCACATTGTTGCATTAAAATGCGTCCAACTTCGGTAGAGCCAGTAAAGGATAATTTATGCACACGCTCATCTTGGGTTAAAACTTGTCCAATGGTGCTAGATGAGCCTGTTAAAATTTGCAATACACCAGCTGGAATACCTGCTTGGTGAGCGAGTTCTGCCAATGCTATTGCTGAAAATGGTGTTTCCATCGCAGGTTTGACAATCATCGTACAGCCTGCTGCGAGTGCAGGTGCAACTTTGCGAGTAATCATTGCTGCTGGGAAATTCCATGGCGTAATGGCTGCACATACGCCTACAGGTTGTTTTAATATCACATGGCGTAATTGTGCAGTATTTGCAGGAATAACATCGCCATAAATGCGTTTGCCTTCTTCAGCAAACCAGCGAACAAAGCTGTTGGCATAAGCAATTTCACCACGTGCTTCGTGTAGTGGTTTGCCTTGTTCAATGGTCATGATACGAGCCAAATCATCTTGATGTTGGTCAATTAAATCTGCCCAAGCGTGTAAATAATTGGCACGTTGTTTTGCTGTGAGCTTTTGCCATGCGTGTTGTGCGTGTTCCGCAGCTTGCACGGCTTGGCATACATCATCGTGCGTAAGGCTAGGGACATCGCCAATATGCTGTTGGTTAAATGGATTATGTACGGCAATGGCTTCACGTTGTTGAGTATCAATCCATGTGCCATTGAGATAACTGGCTTGTTTAAAAAGTGATGGCTGTTTGAGTGATTGCATATTCGTTCCTTAGTTTTAATTGTTCAGAATACTGAACAATAGTTTTAAATGTTGAACATATTTAATCATACTTTTATAGTATTTTAAAAAGGATTGCAAGTGTTTTTTTACTATTTTTATATTGAGTGTTAAATATTTCTTTGAATAGCAGAATGTAATGATTGAAAGAGTGTTATAATAGCTTGATTTTGTAGTGTATATTGTTCAGAAGACGCTTTGGAGAGTGAGTATGCAGCAAAATGAAATAGAGAAAGACATCATACCGATACAGCAAGTTCCTGCTTTAGAAAAAACATTTCAAATTTTGGATTGCATTACCGCACATACTACAGCAATGAATGCTGCTCAAATTGCTAAACATTTAGGTATGGCTCGTAGTAGTGTACATACTATTTTACAGACGTTAATGCAAAAAGGCGTGGTATATAAAGATGCACAAAATCTTTTTTATATGGGTTCGTACGTCTTGTATTGGGCAGGAAAATATGAGCAACAGCAAAGAGTTATTGGTGTATTTCATGAGTTAATTAGGCAACAATCTGAGTTATTAGCTCATACGATTACTTTATCAACTTTGGATCGTCAAAAAGGAGAAGTTGTATTTTTGGCGTGCCATGAGTCGCCATTGCCATTAGGGTTTACTTTTAGGGCAGGTGTGAGAGTTCCTGCAATATTCGCAGCCACAGGAAAGGCTATGCTGGCAACATTATCGAGTGAAGAAGTTAAACACATTTATGCACATGGCTTACCAGCCGCAATGACACCATTTAGCGTACAAAATTTCCAACAATTAGAACAGGAATTTCAACATATTCGCCAAACACGGATTTCATTGGATAATGGTCAGTTACGAGAAGGTATGTATTGTTTAGGTACATATATTCGTGATGCGACAGGTCAAGCCATTGCTGGCATGGCAATTAGCTTTGTTCGTGAAGAGTATGAACAAAAGCAACAGCAAGTCAGTCAAGCCTTGATTAAATTTGCACAGCAAATAGAGAAGCGTTTAGGAGTAGGCTATGAATAATCATGTACAAGACGATCCTAGATTTATTACGGCTTTGGCTCGTGGTCTCAATGTTTTATCTTGCTTTCAGTCCTATCAGACTTATTTGACACATCAACAAATTTGTGAGCGTACAGCTTTACCTAAAGCGACCGTAACACGTTTATTATTTACTTTAGTACAATTAAATTATGTGCGTTATCATCAAACTCAAGGTGTGTATTGCTTGGGAGAGCGAGCTTTAGCTTTAGCTTCACAAGGCGAGCAACGACATATTGCTCAATTAGAACAACGTCAATTTGTCCAATTTGCAGAGCGTTACCAAGTATCCGTTAATTTAGCAACCATACAAGGGCATGAAATGGTCTATTTAGCGTGCTGTCGTAGTTCTGCTCGAATAGCCGTCAATTTACAAGTTGGTTCATGTGTTCCTATTGCTTCTACAGCGATTGGACGTGCCTTTTATGCAACAAGTACAAGCCAAGAACAAGCGTATATTCAACAGCTATTACAACAACAGTATTCACCAAGTGAAGCGAAGAATATGATTACATCTTTATTACAATGTACTGATTTTTATCATAAAAATAGTTATAGCGTTTCAGATGGTGATTATGCCGATGATATTTTGGCGGTTGCTGTTGCACTGCCTAGAGATGATACAGCAACACGTCATTATGCTTTAAATGCGAGTGTGCCACGCAGTCTTTGGCAAAAAGATGATTTAATTTCACACGTTGTCCCTGCTTTACAGCAATTTGCATTACAATTAGGGCAACAACTAACCTTTTATAAATAAAAATTTCTGGTGTGTTTCATCAAATTAAATCATCTTCATCTGTTGCCAGCGTTGAATTTGTTCATTGCTATAACCTAATTCATGTAAAATCTGCTGAGAATGTTCACCTAATTGCGGTGGTGGTGATTGATACTGTACAGGTGTATGAGACAGTTTGATTGGGTTTCCAATGGTTTTTATTGGAGATTGTGCAAAATCAACAATCATCTGTCGCTGTTGGACTTGTGTTTGTTGAAATGCTTCAGCAATAGAATGAATAGAACCACAAGGGACGTGTACTTGTTCCAAATGCGTGAGCCAATATGCTCTGGTTTGTTGCATAAAAACATCTTGCATTAAGGGAATTAGCTGCTCACGGTGAGCGACACGCTGTGGATTTGTAGAAAAGCGTTCATCATTTGCCCAATCTTGCTGTGTGATTTGGCAAATGCGTTTAAATTGTTCATCATTGCCACAAGCTAAAATAAAATGGCCATCTTGGCAAGCAAAAACTTGGTACGGTACAATGTTGGCATGAGCATTTCCAAGGCGTTGTGGCGTATTTCCTGTAGCAAGATAATTCATACCGATATTGGCAGTGAGAGCAATCGCACTGTCTAATAATGCGACATCAACATATTGCCCTATACCTGTACGCTCTCTAGCGAATAAGGCGGTTAAAATCCCTGTTACAAGTTGCATTCCTGCAAATAAATCAACGATTGCGACCCCTACTTTTTGTGGCTCACGATGTGGTTCACCAGTAATACTCATCAGACCCGATAAGCCCTGAATAATATAATCATAGCCTGCTTTATGTGCATCTATTCCAGTTTGCCCAAAGCCAGTAAGCGATGCATAAATCAAACGTGGATTGAGTTCTTTTAAACTGTCATAATCAAGTTGATATTTTTTCAAACCACCGACTTTAAAATTTTCTACCACAATGTCAGCATCTTGTATCAAACGATGTAAGATGTGCTGTGCTTCAGGTTGTGTAATATCTAGGCTGAAAGATTTTTTATTACGATTGGCTGTAGAAAAATAGGCACTTGTTCCATCATCAAAACAAGGGGGAGTCCATTGTCGTGTTTCATCACCGATGTGTGGGCGTTCTATTTTAATAACATCTGCACCGAAGTCTGCTAAAATTTGGGTACATGATGGACCAGCTAAAACACGAGTTAAATCAATGACTTTAATACCTTGTAGTGCAGTTTGTTGCATATAACTTCCTATTTTTTAGTAGATGTTTTAGACAGAATATGCCTATATGGTGATATAGGCATATTGTAAATGAAATGATGATAAATGCTATGCAAAAGCAGCAATACCAGTTTGAGCTCTACCTAAAATTAAAGCGTGTACATCGTGTGTGCCTTCATAGGTATTTACCGCTTCTAGGTTCATCACATGACGAATAATGTGAAACTCATCAGAAATGCCATTACCGCCGTGCATATCTCGTGCTGTGCGAGCAATCGCCAATGCCTTACCACAATTATTTCGTTTGATTAATGAAATCATTTCAGGAGCAGCTTGGTCTTCATCCATTAAACGACCAACTCGTAAAGCCGCTTGTAAGCCTAGGCTAATTTCTGTTTGCATATCTGCTAATTTAAGTTGCACTAATTGCGTTGCAGCCAGTGGGCGATTAAATTGTTGGCGATCTAAAGTGTATTGACGGGCAGCGTGCCAGCAAAACTCTGCAGCCCCCATTGAACCCCATGCAATACCATAGCGAGCTTTATTTAGGCAGCCGAAAGGACCTTTCAAACCACGAATTTCAGGGAACGCATTTTCTTCAGGTACAAATACATTGTCCATCACAATTTCGCCAGTAATAGATGCACGCAATGAAAATTTACCTTCAATTTTTGGTGCGGATAGTCCAGCCATACCTTTCTCAAGAATAAAACCACGAATTTCTCCTGCATCATCTTTTGCCCATACGACAAATACATCAGCAATTGGAGAGTTGGTAATCCACATTTTTGTGCCATTGAGCTGATAGCCACCTGCGACTTTTTTTGCTCTGGTTTGCATAGAAGCCGGGTCTGAGCCTGCATTAGGTTCAGTCAGACCAAAACAACCAATATATTCACCTGTAGCAAGTTTTGGTAAATATTTTTCTTTTTGTTGTGCCGTGCCATAACTATAAATCGGGTGCATGACTAAGCTAGATTGTACACTCATTGCACTACGATACCCAGAATCCACTTGTTCTACTGCACGAGCAATTAATCCATAAGCAACGCTAGATAAACCTGCACAGCCATAACCTTCAATTGTTGCACCAAGTAAACCCAATTCGCCCATCTGACGCATAATATTTACATCAAAAAACTCATGACGATTGGCAGTCAGAATATTTGGCATCAATTCACTTTGGCAAAATTGACGAGCAGTGTCGTATGTTAAACGTTCTTCATCGCTTAATTGTAAATCTAATAGTAACGCATCTTCCCAATGAAAGGCTGGTCTAGTCATCTTTGATATTCTCCTGTGTTGTTTCGTATAATGAAACAGTGGTTTCATTTATTTTAGTTTATCTATAATTTGAACTGTTGTAAAGCATTTTTTATTTATAAGTAAAAAATCCCCTTTTATTGTTGGTAAAAGGGGATTTTTATGAATGATGCTGAATGATATTGTGTTAAAAATTCTCAGGATTTTCCAACTGTTTCACTTGCTGTGCTTTTTCAGGGTGATGCACGGCAGTTACACCATCATCATCTTTCAAATCACTAAACATTTCAGGTTGATACACCGTAATAGTTTCATTGCCATCTTTATCTTCACCAACAATATATTTAAAACCTTTACGGTTCATTTTATGGCAAAGACGTTGATATAAACCTTTTAAACCCTGCGTTTCTTCATGTGGATTATGATAAAAAGCATTCATCACCGCAGGCAAGCCCAAGCCACACACCACGCCAGAGAGCAACACACTAATAAATGTATAACCAATCAAAATACTACTATATTCATACAATGCAGGAACGTTCGCCACCGCCAAAATCAATGCCAGCGAAATACCACCACGCACGCCACCCCAAGATAAAATGGTCAAACTTCCGTTATAACTCTTTTTCGCCAAACTAGGGAACAATGAAAATGACAAGAAATTGGCGGCAAAACGAGAAAAGTGCAAAATGAAAAAGGCAACACAACCACCCAGCACCATCATGGCATTTAAATCTAAAATAAATAATTCTAAACCAATCAACGTAAATAGGAATGAATTGATAATCCCTTCCACCGTGTGCCAAAAGTGATTAATTTCTGAAATTTCACTTTCTTGTAAAATTTCTTTCCATTTATTCCCCACAATCAAACCACCAATGACACAAGCAATCGGTGCAGAAGCATGAGCGAGTAGAGCCATTAAATAAGAACCACACGCCAGCAATGCAGTAGTTAAAATCAACGATTCCATTTCATGTTTGCCTTGGAGCAAACGTAACACCGCAAGACCAAATGCCCAACCAATAATCACAGCTACAACAATTTCATAAATTAAGGTTTCAATCGTGCCTAAAATGCTAAAATGTTCGCCTTGTAAAACGTTAAGCAAGGTCATAAATAAGGCAATACACATGGCATCATTAAAGAGCGATTCACCTTCTAATTTAATCATCAGATGATGTGGAGCTCGCACCGAACTTAACACGCCTTTAATACCAATCGGGTCGGTCGCTCCCAATGCTGCACCGAGCAACAGCAATACGACCAAAGGCACGCTATGCCCAATCAATGCTTGAAATCCGTATAATAATCCACCAAAGAAAATGGCACATAGCACCAATGCCAAACTGGCTAAAATGGTGATGGGTTTCCAATGGCTGCGTAAATCTGAAATTTTAAATTTGAGTGCGGACGATGTTAAAATAAAGCAAATTGCACCATTGATTAAGAAATCATAAAAATCAATTTTACGGACAGTTTCTTCAATTTGATGAATATTGACGCTGACAAACTGATTGCCATTTAATAAACTCGCTCCCCATTGTAATAAAAAGACGATAATTGCCGAGACAATCGGAACGCCAATCGCTTGTGGAAAACCTAAAATACGTTTATTAAAAATCGTGGTAATAATAGAAAGTGCAAAAACGACACTTAATGCTTGTAAAAGAAAAAAATCGCCCATAACCGCTCCCAAATTAATGTTATATTATTCAATATTTAAGTTAAAAATGCCATTAAAATTTACAAGCATTACACAGATAGGCTATACTAAAACGGTAAATCAATTCATGTTATTGAAAATTATAGGAGTAACCGATGAAAAAAACG
>JAUNHS010000004.1:1930-15392 GCA_030523805.1 Acinetobacter sp. | reverse complement strand
TTTGCTCTACATGGAGCTTGGCTCATAGCCCTGTGATTGTGCCGATGGATTATACACCAGAATCTAACCATGTTGCAGTATATGGCTCATTGGTAGAACACGCTTTAGTGCCAGACCTTGCACTTGATGATGGTGAAATTCATGTCATTAGCCCAAGCTATAAAACCAGCAAAGTGAATGCACAAAAGCTCAATACCGTGAATTTTGCTGAAGTAGAAGTGAATGAAACAGGGACATATAGCTTATTTGCTTTGATGAAAAGCGAACGCCAATACGTTTTTCACGATGGCGTATGGAAGCGTTTTATGGACTATTCACCAGCACAAGCTGAAAAAGACCGTACCTATTTAATCCCAAGCGATTTTAAACAAGTGCCTGAATTAGTGCCATCTACGTCATACCGTTCATTGCGTACCTATATCAGCAAAGGCACGCCAAGTTTGATTGCACAGTTTAATGACCAGCCGATTCATGTGGCATTTTCTACGCACCCAAATGAATTAAAAGCACAGCAAGAAGTTACGCTGAATATCAAAAATAAGCAACAACCTTTTAGCACGGCACAAGTCAATATTACACCGTATGGCAAACCGACTGCACAAGGGCAAACCTTTAAAGCCGATGAACAAGGCAATGCCATTGTTACATTCCCAAGTGCAGGGCAATATATGATTAAAATTCGTGAACCCTTTGATAATAGCAAACGCCCGACAGACGAGCAAATTGTGATTATTAGTGTAGAAGTGAAATAATCATCATTGCTTCATGAAAAAATCCTTGTTATTGATTGATATAACAAGGATTTTTTGTTATAAATCATTACCATGAAATCGGATAAATACGATACATCACTTAGGGAGAATGCACCATGTCATATTTAACAAGCCAAAAATCTTTAGCACAATGGCTCACAGAATATGGACAAAGCCATCAAAATCATCGCAATAAACGCATTCATTATGTTTGCGTTCCAGCAATTTTTATGAGTATCGTGGCGATGCTATTTTTATGGCAACCTTATGTTCTAATAGTGATTGCAATTGGTGTATTGTGGTTTTATTTGCGTTTGTCGTGGGCGTTGTGTGTTGCCATGCTGTTGTGGATTGTGCTGTGTTGTGCGATTGCGTATAGTTTGGCATTGTCAGTGTGGGGGTGGATTGCTGTATTTGTCATTGCATGGATTGGGCAATTTATCGGACATAAAATAGAAGGTGCAAAACCATCATTTTTGCAAGATTTACAATTTTTGTTGATTGGCCCAGCGTGGGTCGCTTGTGCGATGATGAATAAATTACCGACCACGCAACATTAATGCGTTTTTATTGAATTTACGCTAAACTCGCTTGAATTTAGTCCTTTTGTTTTATATAGTCGTTTGATGTTTTTATACAGGAATGAATTTATGAAAAAATCGTTATTGGCATTGGTGTTGGGTTTGAGCATAAGTTTTGGGGCGTATGCCAATTGGGAGCAGGAATTAGAGCAGGCGACAGCTTATTATGAACAAGGCAATTATCAACAAGCTGTGTCTATTTTTAAAAAATGGGCAGAACAGGGGAATGTGTTAGCTCAACACAATTTAGGCGTGATGTATGATAAAGGTCAAGGTGTAAAACAAGATGATCATCAGGCAATTTATTGGTTTACCAAAGCAGCAGAACAAGACTATACGGAAGCTCAGTTCAATTTAGGTGTGATGTATCATAAGGGGCAAGGCGTACGCCAAGATTATCAACAAGCCATGTATTGGTATACAAAAGCAGCAGAGCAAGGTGTTGCACAAGCTCAATACAATTTAGGTGTGATGTATGTAGAAAGTCAAGGTGTGCAACAGAGCTATCAGAAAGCACTCACATGGTGGAAAAAAGCAGCAGAGCAAGGGGTTGCGGCCGCTCAATACAATTTAGGCGTGATGTATGATAAAGGTCAAGGTGTAAAACAAGATGATCATCAGGCAATTTATTGGTTTACCAAAGCAGCAGAACAAGACTATACGGAAGCTCAGTTCAATTTAGGTGTGATGTATGAAAAAGGTCGAAGTATAAAACAAGATTATCATCAAGCGGTGTATTGGTATCAAAAAGCAGCAGAACAAGGTCATACAAAAGCTCAATACAATTTAGGATATATGTATGTACAAGGTCAGGGTGTACGACAAAGTTATCAAAAAGCACTCACATGGTGGAAAAAAGCAGCAGCCCAAGGAGTAGCGGAGGCTTATCATAATATTGCTGTGCTTTATTATAATGGTGAAGGTGTGAAAAAGAATTTAGCGTTTGCTAAAGAATATTTTGGCAAAGCCTGTGATGCAGGTTTTCAACAAGGCTGTGATAAGTATCGTGAGTTAAATCGTTAAATTGTATCAGTTCAATAAAAAACGCACTTTAAAAATTAAAGTGCGTTTTTTCTTAAAAGCTCGGTTCTATTTGACCATTATTTCTCAAATTGAGCACGAACTTCTTTGGTCATTTTTACCATTTCAGCTAATGCTGCACGGGTGTCGTCCCAGTTACGAGTTTTCAAACCACAGTCTGGGTTTACCCACAAGCGTTCAGCAGGAATCGTTTCCAATGCACCATCAATTACTGTACGCATATTGTCTGCACTTGGAATACGTGGGCTGTGAATATCGTACACACCAGGGCCAATCGCATTTGGATAACCTTGCTGATGGAACACTTCTAACAACTGTAAACCAGAGCGAGAAGTTTCAATTGTGATTACATCGGCATCCATGGCTGTGATTTCAGGTAAGCAATCTTTGAAATCAGAGTAGCACATATGCGTGTGGATTTGTGTTTCAATATTGGCACTGCTTGAGCAATGTTTAAATGATTTCACTGTCCAATCCCAGTAATCTGCACGGTCAGCGGTACGCAATGGCAATGCTTCACGGAATGCTGCTTCGTCAATTTGGATAATTTCCACGCCAGCATCTTGCAAATCGCTTACTTCTTGACGAATTGCTTCAGCCAACTGTAAGCACACTTCACGACGAGTACGGTGTGCAGGTGGGAACGACCAGTTCAAAATAGTTACAGGACCAGTTAGCATACCTTTCACGATTTTGTCGCTCAAGGTATTGGCATAAGTAATCCATTTTACAGTCATTGGATTTGGACGTGTGATGTCGCCAACGATGATTGGTGGACGTACACAACGGCTACCGTAAGATTGAACCCAACCAAATTTAGACAACCAGAAACCGTCCATCAAACCTGCGAAATATTCAACCATATCCGTACGTTCAGCTTCGCCGTGTACCAATACGTCAATGCCTAATGCTTCTTGTTGCTCAATTGCATACGCAATTTCTTTTTTCATTGCTGCTTCATAATCAGCATCAGACAATGTACCTTTATTCCACGCTGCACGAGCGGCACGGATTTCCGCAGTTTGTGGGAAAGAACCAATCGTGGTGGTTGGGAATAATGGCAAGTTGAATTTCGCTTGTTGAGCTGCATAACGCTCAGTAAACGGTTGTGGACGAGCTTGACCTACCAAATCAAACGGAGCTTGAGAAGCAAAGTTTAATTTCTCATTGGCTACGATTTGACCATTTGCCAATGCCACTAATTCATCTAATTTTTGACGAGCAAATGCTAATTTACCATCAATATCCGCAGGAACAGTTTCAGAACGCAAATCTACAGGAACGTGCAATAATGATGAACCTGTACCTAACCATAAACGATCGCCTAAAGTTTTCTTCGCAGTTTGTACGATTTCGTCTAATTTCACTAAATCGCTTGCCCAAACGCTACGACCATTCACCACACCTAAAGACAAGATTTTGTGAGCAGGTAATTGGTCAATCACTTTTTTCCAGAAAAATTCGCCTGCTTTTTCACGTGTAATATCAATGTGTAAGCCAGCTACTGGTAAGTTTACTGCAAGATTTAAGTTTGCACCTAAAGTTTCAAAATAAGTCGTTACGATTAACTTCAAGTTATCACGACGTTGAACAGCGTTATACACACGTTCAAATGCAGCTTGCCATTCTGGTGCTAAATCAAGCACTAATGCAGGCTCATCAACTTGTACATATTCAATGCCACGAGCAGCTAAATCATCAAATAATTGAATATAAACAGGCACTAAAGCATCAATGAATTTTAATGTTGCTTTGTCTGCAGAAATTTCTTTGTGATCTGAACCACAGCCACAAGAAGATGCTTGTTCAGCTTGACCAAATACCACACGAGACAAATACAAGAATGTAACTAAACCTGGTACAACCACTTTCAATGGCTTATTGAACGCTTTTGCACGGTCAATTTGAGCAAATAAATCAGAAAAATCTGGTTTAAATTCTTGTGTAGGGCTTAACTCTGGCACTAAATAGTGGTAGTTTGTGTCAAACCATTTGGTCATTTCCAATGCAGCAGTATCGGTGCAGTTTGGTGCACGACCACGAGCTAAATAGAATTGTTGATCCACTTGGTTTAATTTCGCAGCACCTTCTTTAAAACGTGCAGGAATAACACCTAAACGCACAGCGTGTGTTAAAATCGCATCATAGAATACGAAATCGCCCACAGTTAAGAATGATAAACCCGCTTCTGCTTGAGATTGCCAGTTTGCCGCTTCAACTGCTTGAGCTTTTTCTAAAAATTCAGCTTGTGTGCTTTCGCCTTTCCAATATGCTTCTTCAGCAAATTTTAATTCACGTTTCGCACCAACACGTGGATAACCGAGAATGTGAGTTTGAATGCTCATATCATCACCTTTTGATTTAATAAATGAGTAAATTTCAGTTTATGGCAATATAATGAAATAGAATTCACTATTAGGCAAACTCATTATTTTCATGATACAATGAATGAAATTCATGAATTAACATCAAAACCTACAGGGTTTTGATAAGTGAGTCTATTATGCTTGAGTTACGTCATTTAAAAACGCTGGTTGCCTTGCGAGAGCATGGTTCATTGGTCGCTGCTGCCAATGATTTGTGCCTGACACCATCGGCAATTTCTCATCAGCTCAAAGAATTGGACCATTGGTTTGGCGTAGAAATCGTCAATCGTCGTAGCCGACCTGTGCAATTTTCTCATGTGGGCGAGCGTTTGCTCAAACTTGCCGATGATGTATTGCCCCAAGTGCAGCTTGCTCAAAGCGATATTACACGTTTATTGCACGGGCAAACAGGGCGAATTATTTTATCATCAGAATGTCATAGTTGTTTTGATTGGTTGATGCCGTTGCTCAATCAATATCGCCAACAATATCCTGATGTAGATTTGGATTTTGCTAGTGGTTTTGTGTCAAATCCACATGATTTATTGCAAAATGGCGAGTTTGATTTGCTGATTACTGCCGATCCAATTAGTTTAAAAGGCGTAGAGTATTTTCCAATTTTTGAATATGAAAGCCGTTTGGTGTTGGCAAATACGCATCGTTTGACCAAAAAAGCACATATCCAAGTGCAGGATTTAGCCGACGAAACGCTGATTAGTTATCCTGTAGATAAGCACCGTTTAGACATTATGGCAAAAGTATTTATTCCAGCCAATATTCAACCGAAGCATATCCGCACCACAGATTTAACGCAAATGTTAATTCAATTGGTCGCCAGTGGGCGTGGCATTACGGCTTTGCCTGATTGGGTGGTGCATGAATATGAGCAAAAAGGTTGGGTAACGTCTCGTCGTTTAGATTGCGTGTCTAAAACGGGGTTGCGTCGTACGCTTTATGCAGGTTATCGCACAGAAGATAACGAAAAGAATTATTTTACAGGCTTTTTGAAACAACTTGAAAAGTTTTCTAAACAGCGTGAAAGTTATTATCTTGTTTAAAATAATGTGATTGAGCATTTTTAAATTGAAGGAAAGATTATGTCAGATTGGCCACCAAATCCACAGCAAACACAGCATTCATCAAATGCACCACAACCATCTGCAACAACGCACAGCACAGGCAGAGAGTGGGATATTTTAGAAAAAGCATTATTGGCATCTACCAAAGAGCAAACCAGAGCAAGACGTTGGGGGATTTTCTTTAAATGCCTGACTTTTGTTTATTTATTTGTTGTCATTTTAGTGATGGGCAAAGGTTGTGCGACCAGTAGTGCCATGAGCGATGAAGACCCAAGCCAAGCACATTTGGCAGTGGTTGATATTATTGGCACGATTGATGCCACCAATCCACAAGGCGTGAATAGTGAAACGACGGCTCGTGCATTGAAAGAAGCCTTTGAAGCCAGCAATAGCCAAGCGATTGCTTTAAATATCAATTCCCCAGGGGGATCGCCTGTACAATCTGATGAAATTTGGCAAGAAATTCGTGCTTTAAAAGCACAATATCCAAGCAAAAAAGTGTATGCTGTGATTGGCGATACAGGTGCATCTGGGGCGTATTATATTGCATCGGCAGCTGATGAAATTTGGGTAAATCCGTCAAGTTTGGTTGGTTCTATTGGTGTGATTATGCCGAATTATGGTTTAAATGGCTTGTTGCAAAAGTGGGGCGTGGAAGACCGTACCATGATCGCAGGGGAAAATAAAAACTTGCTGAGCATGACACAACCGATTAACCCTGCACAGCGTCAGCACGTGCAAGGTGTGTTAAATAATGTGCATCAGCATTTTATTCAAGCAGTCAAAGAAGGGCGTGGCAAGCGTTTAAAAGATGATCCAGCAATTTTTTCAGGATTATTTTGGACAGGCGAGCAAGCGGTGGCTTTAGGCGTGGCAGATAAAATGGGTGGTTTAGCCAGTTTGAAAAAAACGCTTAAACTGGAGAGCCAAGTCAATTATACCGTACCAAGTAGTCCGTTAAATGAATTATTTGGGCAGTTGGGCGTTGCCTTGGGGCAAGGTATTGGTTTGAGCTTGTCGCAAAGTGCTTTACCTGTGGAGCAAAAAGCGAATTTGCAATAAATCCGTTTACGCTAAACGAAAAGAAGCCAGCAGCAATGTTGGCTTTTTTATGCTCTAAAATCCATAATTTTTTTACGTCATTCTCGCCAAAATACAAAAAACAAGGTAAAATATGCCACGCATATTATATGCACTCAATTTTTATTTTAACTTTGGAGTGATCTTCATGAACGCTACTGTAGAACAGCTTGCACCTGTAGAACAGGCAGCGAGCAACCATTGGACTGTTGCCGCACTTTATCAATTTAAAGAAGTTCAAGACCCTGCCGATTTGCAACAACGCTTATTGGATTTGGTCAAAACGATTAATTTGTGTGGCACATTGATTGTTGCAAATGAAGGCATTAATGGTACGGTGGCTGGCGATCGTCATGCGATTGATACGGTTCATCAATTTTTGCTCAATGAAGGCTTTACACAAATGGAATATAAAGAGTCTTTAAGCAGCGAAAAACCATTTCGCAAAATGAAAATTAAGCTGAAAAAAGAAATTGTAACTTTAGGCGTGGAAGTGAAGCCACGAGATTTGGTGGGGCATTATTTAAACCCACAAGAGTGGAATGAATTAATCTCTCGTGATGATGTGATTTTGATTGATACACGCAATGATTATGAATATAAAGCAGGTACATTTAAAGGGGCGATTGACCCAAAAACAGAAACATTCCGTGAATTTCCTGACTATGTGCGTAAAGAATTAGAGCAGCATAAAGACAAGAAAGTGGCGATGTTTTGTACAGGTGGTATTCGCTGTGAAAAATCTACATCATTATTGCTACAAGAAGGTTTTAAAGAAGTGTATCACTTAAAAGGTGGTGTGCTGAAATATTTAGAAGAAATGCCAGCTGAGCAAAGTTTGTGGCAAGGCGAGTGTTTTGTATTTGATGGTCGTACTGCTGTAACGCATGGTATGCAAGAAGGCGAAAATGTCAAATGCCATGCTTGTGGTTGGCCTTTAACGCCAGATGAAGTGGCTTTGGACAGCTATGAACATGGTGTATCGTGCAAATATTGTATTGATAAAACATCGGAAAAACAAAAAGATGGTTTCCGTATGCGTCAATCACAAATTGCAGCAGCGAAGAAAAAGCGTTTGTAATTTGTATTCAAATAATCCATCAAAAAGGCGATGAAATCATTCATCGCCTTTTTTGTGTTCGGTCAGATTATTTTAAAATCTGCCAAACATTCCAACGGCTTTTGTGTTGGATTTCATCAACCAAACGAGCTACAACAGCGGCTTCGCTTGGATATTTGGTTTTATAATTATTTAACGTGGTAATTGCATTTTTCTTTTGCTCCATACCTAAATAGGCATTGGCTAAAGATAAATAGGCTTCTTGTACATTGGCATCAATCGCTTTTTGCAAATATTTGATAGACTCTTTTTGAGCACCACCTTCAGCCAAAGAGAAACCAAACCATAAATTCACTTCGCCATCATTTGGTGCAATGGCTACCAAGCGTTGAGCATAAGTTAAAGATTTGGTGCTATAGACTTGCCCTAAATCCAAGTTACGAGCCATAACATTGGCTTTATACGCACGCAATAAAATATCAAATGATGCGTTTGGATTAACTGCCAAAGGATCTAATTGAGCAATGACTTGTTTTAATTTTTGCTCATAGCCACGGCGTTCGTTACGGCTAGTGAATTGTGAAGGATAATGACGAGCCTTACCTTCCAATAACGTTAAAAAGTCATCAATTTCTGTTACGTCTAATTCTTGATCGCCTGCCATCACTGCAAAACGAGTAGCACGGGCTTTGCTATTGGTGGTCGGTACAATCAATTTATTGGTGTTTAAAGTATGCGTTGTTTGTTCTGCTGTTGTTACATTAACTGCTTGTACAGGTGCAGCTGCTGCTTGTTGTAATGCCACTTCAAATACAGGTGGAGCATCGTATTGGAACGGATTTAAAGCATAAAATGGTGCTGAAATTTTTGGTTCTTGATAAATCACCGTATTTGCTTTAGGTGCTGCGACTGGTGCAGCTGTTGTGGTTTGCTTTTGTGGAGCAGCACAAGCAACTAAAGCAGAAGCGACGGCAAGTAGAGAAAGCGTTTTTAATTTCATTGGTCAATCCATAAAATTGCGATAAAAAAGATGGCGAAAGTGTAAAGTAAGACAGCAAATTATTCAAGCAATGAATGATGCAATTAACGTATAAACATTGTGATGATCAAGTATATTTTGCATAACTTAATAGATGAATAATATACAAAAATCAGGCATGAAAAAGGTGAGCCAAAGCCCACCTTTAAATTGCTTACTGATTGCGATCAAGCATTATTTTTTACGATAGAAAATATAATGGCTTAAATAGCACGCTAAAATAAACAAAATACAGCAAATAAAACCAACCAACATTTCAGGATCGGCAGCCATACTCAAACCTGTGATGGTACAGCAAATAAAACCTAAAATTGGCAAGATTGGATACAATGGCGAAGCAAATGCCAAATCAGCTTTGGTTTTGCCTTGTGCATACCATTGGCGACGGAAGTTGAATTGGCTTAAACAAATACTCATCCACACAATAACCATGGTAAATGCAGCAACGCCAAGCAGGTTTTTAAAGATGGTTTCAGGTGCATATTGCTCAGATAATAAACCTGGCACACCACCTAACATAGTCGCACAAATGGCCACAATAGGCGTGCCTTTTGGCGTTACAGTTGAGAATACGCTTGGTAATTGACCACGGTCAGACAATGACCACATCATACGAGATGCCGCATACAAACCAGAGTTTGCTGCAGAAAGTAATGCCGTGATAATCACAAAACGGATAATATCTTCAGCATAAGGAATGCCGATATAAGTAAATACCGTAACGAATGGACTATTACTGATATTTTCGCCCAAACCAGCTTCTTGATAAGGCAATAACGCACTAATGACAATAATCGTACCTACAAAGAAAATCAGCAAACGCCATACCGCAGCATTGATGGCTTTCGGTACATTTTTTGCAGGGTCTTGTGTTTCACCAGCGGCAACACCAATCAATTCCACACCACTAAAGGCAAAGTTTACCACCAACATGGTTGTAAAAATTGGCCATAAACCTTGTGGAAACCAGCCGTGCGTTGTGAGATTACTAAATAATGGAGCAGACTCGTAGCCTTGATAAGAAACCACACCAAAAATTGCCAATAAACCTAATAAAATAAAGGCAATTACTGTAGTTACTTTAACCAAGCTGAGCCAAAATTCCGATTCGGCAAATAGGCGAGTAGAGCTGACGTTGAGAATAAACACCGTTGCAGCGAAAATCAGTGTCCAAATAGACATTGGAATATCTGGAAACCATTCTTGCATGAGCAAGGCAGCTGCGGTAAATTCTGTGCCGAGCGTTGCTGTCCATGTAATCCAATAGAGCCATGAAATCGTATAACCTGTGCCTGGCCCAATATATTTGCTGGCATATTCACCAAATGAACCTGATACTGGCATATGTACGGCTAATTCGCCCAAGCACAGCATCACCATATACGCAATGGCAGCACCTAATAAATAGGCTAAAATAGCACCAATAGGACCAGTATCGGCAATCACTTCGCCAGAGCTTAGAAATAAACCTGTACCAATTGCACCGCCTAATGAAATCATGATGACATGACGGGCAGACATTGCACGCTTTAAAGGTGCATTTTGTTGATGAGAATGTGAAGAATACATAACGATCTTAATTTTTATGCAAAGAGTGTTTTATTGTAAGCAAATTTTAACGATATGCAAGAAAAAACGACTTTTGTCTTAAAGAAAAGTGTGATTATAATACAAGAACAGGTCAATTGTATTGAAATCAGATGAAAATAGCCGAACCTTAGCCAAAATATGAGAATAATATGAGCAATTATGTAAACACTTTGCATCGTATAGATGAAGCGATTGATTTAGATATGCTACACAATCTGATTTGCTATGCCATAGATGATGAGCAATTTGTCGTTTTACGCAGATTGAATACGTTGGATTATATACAAATGGCAGCAATGGGGCAGAAATTTATTGTAGAATATCGGCATTATTTAGATGAGCAAAATTATCAACATTATCGTTATTTTGTAGATGAACCTGCACAGGCATATCCATTTTTTGAGCAATTTTATCAGCAGCAAGCAATCACATTACACCATTGGGCAGATGTAAGCGAGCAATATCGGCAATATGAACAAGATGAATAAACAAAATGAATAAAGGACATTTATTCATCAATTTGATGTTTAATTGCTTTTAAAATTACGTCCATGGTAAAGCCACGGTATTGTAAAAAACGGATTTGTTTGGCTTTGATTTTTGGGTCTTTGGCAATTTCTGTGCCAAATTTTTTGATTTTGAGTTGGTAGGCTTGTTGTAGCCAATCGACATCTTTTAAATCATCGGCAATTAAGTCGCTATTTAAACCTTTGGCTTCTAGTGCTTGCTTTACACGGTGTAGCCCTTTGCCTTTACGTACTTGACTGGCGAGCATACTTTCTGCTACACGTTGATCGCTTTGGTAATTTGATTCGGCAAATTCAGCTACTAAAGCATCTACTTCGGCAGGGTCTATGGCATACAGTTTGAGTTTTTCGCTGAGTTCGTGTTTAGAATATTCACGGCGAGTAAGTAGGGCAAATGCGTAGGAACGCAGGCGAGTGCCTGTTAAAGTTTTTTCAATATCTTCAGGTCGTTTGCGTTGCCACATGGTGAAAATAAAATGCGTGCTTGGTGGAGATGTGGGTGATGTTCAAATAAAGAAAACGTTCAATTGATACCAAAATCAATAAAATTGAATATTGGGGCGTATGTGATACGCCCCTACATTCATTAAAATTAAAGAATATTGTTTAAAACCAAACGTTTTCTTTGTCATGAACGAATGATGATTAATAGTCATCATCTAATAAGGGTGCTTGTGGGTCAAAATCATCGTCATGTGATTGTTCTACCACTGGAGTGGTATTATTATTCAATGCCAAATCACGCACTTGTTGCTCAATGGTTTGGAACACTTGCGGATTTTCTTCTAAATAACGCACCACGTTATTCTTACCTTGACCAATTTTTTCGCCATTGTATGAATACCATGCCCCAGATTTTTTCACGATTTCGTGTTCAGTCGCAAGCTCAATCACTTCACCGACATAGTTAATGCCTTTGCCATAAAGGATTTGGAATTGTGCTTCACGGAAAGGAGGAGCCATTTTATTTTTAACGACTTTGACTTTGGTTTCATTACCTACAATATCTTCGCCATCTTTCACTTGGCCGATACGACGAATATCTAAACGTACAGACGCATAGAATTTCAACGCATTACCGCCTGTTGTGGTTTCTGGGCTACCGAACATGACACCAATTTTCATACGAATTTGGTTAATGAACACTACCATACAGTTAGAGCGTTTGGCATTACCCGTGATTTTACGCAAGGCTTGGCTCATCAAACGTGCGTGCAAGCCCATGTGTGAGTCGCCCATTTCGCCTTCAATTTCTGCTTTTGGTGTTAAAGCGGCTACAGAGTCCACCACGATTAAATCAACAGCACCCGAACGCACCAACATATCAGCAATTTCAAGGGCTTGCTCACCATTGTCAGGCTGAGTGACCAAAAGATTGTCAATATCTACACCGAGTTTACGAGCATATTGTGGGTCTAAAGCGTGTTCGGCATCAATAAATGCACACGTGCCACCGAGTTTTTGATATTGTGCAATCACTTGCAAAGTCAAAGTGGTTTTACCAGAACTTTCAGGGCCAAAAATTTCAATAATACGACCTTTCGGTAAGCCACCAATCCCGAGTGCAACATCTAGTGATAATGAACCTGTAGATACGGCTTCTACGGCTTGCACCGTATTGTCGCCTAAACGCATGATGGTATTTTTACCAAAATTTTTCTCAATTTGGGCTAAAGCGGCATTGAGTGCTTTTGATTTATTTTCATCCATTTTGGATTAACCTCGAGTAAATCAATTAAATTTTTATGGCAGGCATTGTAGCATAGTTTTATATACAATGGGGATTATTCATCAAAATCATCGTCGTCATCAGCATACGCTGTATCGTCAAAATTGTCTAAATCATTAAAATCATCTTCATCATCAGACCACGCATTGCCATCATCAGCAAAATCATATTGTTGATGAAATTTGCCCAAATCCCGACGATCCTTTTTGCTTGGGCGATGTGAACTGTACATGATATTCATCATTTTACGTTGTTCGGCTTGTAACTCACGCTTGGCGAGACTTTCGGCTGTTTCTTCATAAAGCTGCTGAGCAATTGGGGCAGAGCCACGTACATCGGACAAGGCTTTGACAATCACAGTTTTCTTTTCAATACCTTGCTGAATAGTCAGCTGCATTCCGATTTGCACTTCACGAGAGACTTTTACTTTATCGCCATTGAGATGAACTTTACCACCTTCAATCGCTGTTTTGGCGATGGAACGTGTTTTAAAAAAGCGTGCTGCCCACAGCCATTTATCCATACGCACGCCTTGTGGCTGATGGTCTTTTGTTTTGCTTTGCGTTGGTTGTTGAAATCTTGAAACACGCTTTGCCATAATATTGCCTATGTTGCCAT
>JAUNHS010000004.1:0-1830 GCA_030523805.1 Acinetobacter sp. | reverse complement strand
GCATATTTTTGCTGTAAAATTTGCCAAAATTCTATTTGCTCTTTAGCGTAGCCGATTTGCTCACTGCTAATCATACGGCTAAAGTAGCGTGCAAAATGGGGCAAGGTGTCGCATTTAAATTGCAAATTGGCACAGTCGGCATTGGTTAAAATCCAGCATTCATAGCCGTGTTGTTTTAAATATTCTAACAATTCAAAACAATGTGGTCTGGCACAGACTTTGGCTTGATTTTGACGGTGCAATTGCATCACATCAACCCCTGTAATGGCTTGCCAAGATTGCGATGAGTACCATACTAAAGTATGCTGATTGTGCTGATAAAAGTCCTTAAACTTTTGCAAGCTCTGTTGTATACTACACTGATGTAAAGTTGCATAGGCTAGGGGTAATTGTTCATTCCAAATAAAATCATCAAACGCTAAATCTAGCAATGTACCGTCCATATCAAATAAAATAAGCGGTAATGCTGGCGATGGTTGAGCTGTTGCGATAGCAGATTGATGAATTGACGACATGACAAAACCCTAAATGAAAGTAATTGAACCGTGTGAGTTTGGATTATAACAATGAATAAGCAAAACCCAATATTTAAACCTGTTGCTGCACCACAGCACGCATGGTTTAGTGCTTTAGTGCCTATTTTAACGCAAGCCAATCATATTTTACGAGAAGAATATCAACAATATTGCGATGGCTACCGTTTTCAAATTTTATCAAAAGGTGATGACTCGCCAGTTACACAAGCCGATTTGCGTGTCAATCAATATTTAATGCAAGCCATTGCCGAACTTACGCCACAAATTCCTATTTTATCGGAAGAAAGTGATTATTCACAGCGGATGCATTGGTCTAAATGTTGGTTGCTTGATCCTTTAGATGGTACACGAGAATTTATTCAAAAACGAGATAAATTTACCATTAATTTGAGTTTGATTGACCAATATCAAACCGTATTTTCAGCGATTGCTGTGCCACATGAGCAAGTCATGTATTTTGCTGACGACATTCATTTGCCTTATAAGTACGATGTAGAGCAGCAGCAATGGTTTCAATACGATCCGAGTGCCAAGCCACAGCGTGATTTTTTACGCATTGCGACTAGTCATGGCAGTTGTGGTCAGGCGTATCATCATTATATTGAGCATATTAAGCAAACACAGCCTGTGGAGTGTGTGCAGGCAGGCAGTGCGTACAAATTTTGTATGATGTTGGAAGATTTGATTGATTTGTATCCACGCTTTCACCCAACTGCAGAATGGGATACTAGTGCAGGGCAAGGTTTGCTTGAACAAATTGGCGGTGGATTATTGGCGTTAAATGCTAAACCGTTTTTGTACAATCAGCGACCGACGTTGTTAAATAATGGTTTTATTGCCGTTACAGATGCCAAGTTATTTGCTTTGGCTTTTGATGCTTTGGCTCATGTGTCGTTTGATGATTGTGGGGAGTAAATTAATTATTCAAATTTGAACAAGGATGTTCGCATGGAAATAAATCAAATACAATGTAAGGATATTCAAAAACAAGCGATATTCATCGGTACTTCAAAATTGATCGCATTATCTATGCCAATGATGGACTTAATGATGTTATCACATTGGAGTAGTTACCAGGCTTTGTCTGATTATGTTTTATCTACACATTTGGTACAGGTTTTTATTGCGATTATCTTGGCATTATCTGTAGGTGTGCATATTTTTTTCAATCAAAGTGAAAATAAAGTTTTAGCAATACGGCAAAATATGGCTTATGCTTATATGCTGACATTGATTATTGCAATATTATCCGTCATATTCTTTTATAGTTTGGATTATATTCATCATTTTAGTG
>JAUNHS010000115.1:2534-5067 GCA_030523805.1 Acinetobacter sp. | reverse complement strand
TCTCATATTCAAGCTATTTATCATATTTTGAATTGTAAATTTAAATTAATTTTAATATTTTAATCGTTTTTTTATATGATAAGCGGTATTCATCGCTCTATTATGTAACTTATGTGGCATGATGAACGAAAAATCCCACAATAGCGTGGGATTTTTAGATGATAGATAATGCAACTTATTGGAATACAACCGTTTTATTACCATCTACAATAATACGATCTTCCAAGTGCCATTTCACTGCACGAGCCAATACGTTACGTTCTACATCTTCGCCCAATTCACGCAGTTGTTCTACATTATACTTGTGGCTCACACGCTCTACATCTTGCTCAATAATTGGCCCTTGATCCAATTCAGCAGTGACATAGTGTGCCGTTGCACCAATCAATTTTACGCCTTTGTCATAGGCTTGTTGATATGGATTTGCACCAACGAAAGCAGGTAAGAATGAGTGATGAATATTGATGATTTTGGTATCCCATTTGCTCACGAAATCTTCATTTAAAATCTGCATATAGCGAGCCAATACCAATAAATCATTGTCTTTTAATAACTCATGAATTTCATTGTAGGCTTCTGCTTTATTGTCTTTATTGACAGGAATGACAGTAAATGGAATGCCAAAATTTTCTACCGCTTCACGCAAATCTGGGTGATTAGATACAACGTGCGTAATTTCACATGGCAATGAACCACGAGAATGTCGCCATAATAATTCTAATAACGCATGATCGACTTTAGACACCAATAAAGCAACTTTTTTAGTTTCGCTGACTAAAGCCAATCGCCATTGCATTTGGTAGCGTTCGGCGACATTACTTTGGAAAGTTTGTACTAAGGCTTCTTTGCGATCAGCTAAATGTTCCAACTCAAACTCTACACGCATGAAATAACGTCCGCCTTCAGCAGCAGTCGCATATTGGTCAAGTGCGGTAATATTTGCCCCTTGATGAAATAAAAAGCTAGATACTGCTTGTACGATGCCTGATTTATCATCGCAAGTGATTAATAGGCGTGCGGTGTTTAAAGTGGTTTGGTTCATGTGAATCTCTAAATCATTTATTTTTCAAATTAAATGTGCATTGTGTCTTAACGTATAATGCAAAACAATGCACAAGAATAGATGTATTATACATTGTACGCTGTTCATTTTTAAATGAAAAGCTGTAAATTTCAATCTTTAGTCCTACACCGTGTATATAAACGTAAATAAGCAGGCACTTTTTGTAAGGCTGTTTGTGATGGCTTGAGCATGATTGAAAAATTTTTAAAAAATAACAGCACCATACCAAGATTTTTGCTTGTATAAAATGCAATGATAGGGTAAATATAATACAGTAACGGTAAATTATGGCAAAGTTATGACACAAAATAACCCCTTAGCACAGCTACAAATGTTATTGGCACAGCAAAAGCAAGCATACCAAGCCCATAGTATGCCATCTGCCAGTGAGCGTATAGAACGATTGGCACGTTTAAAGCAATGTTTATTAAAATATCAAGATGATATTGTGCGTGCAATTAGTCAAGATTATGGACATCGCTCTAGCATGGAAACAAAAATTGGTGAATTCCTCACCTGCTTAGAACATATCCGTTATTATAGTAAAAACTTAACGGCATGGATGAAGCCAAGTAAACGCAGCATTGGTATGCTTCATCAACCTGCAAAAGCGTGGGTGCAATATCAACCGATGGGCGTAGTCGGTATTATTGCACCGTGGAATTATCCATTAATGCTATCCGTTGGGCCTTTAATTTGTGCCTTGGCGGCGGGCAATCATGCCATGATTAAATTATCTAGTGCATCGCCACATTTTACACAAGTATTGCAAACCGCATTGGGTGAATTTTTTCCACCATCGTTGGTGAGCGTTGTGCATCATGGCGATGGCGTTGCAGAAGCATTTAGCCATTTGGCTTTTGATAAATTGGTATTTACAGGCTCTACCGAAGTCGGTAAAACGGTGATGAAAGCCGCAGCAGAAAATCTCGTGCCTGTATTGCTGGAATTGGGGGGTAAATCGCCTGTGATTGTGCATTCATCTATGGATATGAAAGATGTTGCACAGCGTGTGGCTTTTGGTAAATTATGGAATGCAGGGCAGACCTGTGTTGCACCTGACCATATTTATCTTCCTAAAGGCAAAACCGTAGAATTTGTGCAAGCCTTTAAGGAAATGGTGCAAACGATGTATCCGACTTTAAAGCACAATGCCGACTATACAGCCATTATTCATCAGCGACAGTACGATAAATTACAGCAATATTTAGATGATGCCCAACAAAAAGGTGCAGTGCTGATTAGTATCAATCCAAATAATGAAGATTTAAGTAGTGAATGCAAATTTATTCCTACATTGGTTACTCATACCAATGCAGATATGTTGCTGATGCAACAAGAAATTTTTGGGCCAATTTTACCGATTATAGAGTATGAACACATTGATGATGTGATTAGTGCAATTAATCAATCGTCACGACCATTGGCATTGTATTATTTTGATTATGACCAACATCGTGCTTATGATGT
>JAUNHS010000115.1:0-2434 GCA_030523805.1 Acinetobacter sp. | reverse complement strand
CACGACCATTGGCATTGTATTATTTTGATTATGACCAACATCGTGCTTATGATGTTTCTATTCGTACCCATTCAGGGCATTTTGGGCAAAACATGGTGCTTACGCACCCAGCACAAGATGATTTGCCTTTTGGGGGCATAGGAGCATCGGGAATGGGTAAATATCATGGGCCAGAAGGTTTTTATAGTTTTTCTCACGCTCGCTCGGCAATGAGTAATCCAAAATTGTATAGTTTGAAATACATTTTGCCACCATTTGACCGTGCCGTGCATCATTTTATAGAAAAAACATTATTAAGATAGTAATTGCCCACATTTTTTTGTATAATAGGCAAAGTTTTTAACGCTCACTACTCAAATTAACCCAAGTATTGAGCATCTAGCACGTATTCAAGGAAAATTTAAGTAAAAATACTTGCAATTTGCAATTTTTTTTGCTATAAATGCACCCTTGAATTGAGTTCAATAGTTTTTCTTGAAAGATAATTGCAACATTGATTGCAATTTAATCAATGGAGTTCTACCATGTCTAAGGTTTGCCAAGTTACCGGCAAGCGTCCGATCGTAGGTAATAACGTTTCGCACGCCAACAACAAAACTAAACGCCGGTTCGAGCCGAACCTGCATCACCACCGTTTTTGGTTAGAGAGCGAAAAGCGTTTCGTACGTATTCGTTTATCTACTAAAGGTATGCGTATCATCGATAAGTTGGGTATTGAAAAGGTTGTTGCAGATCTTCGTGCTCAAGGTCAAAAGATTTAAGGAGTCATCGCCATGCGTGATAAGATTCGTTTAGTTTCAAGTGCGGGTACGGGTTATTTCTATACTACGACTAAAAATAAACGCACTATGCCGGAAAAAATGGAAATCAAAAAATTTGATCCAAAAATCCGTCAGCACGTGATCTTCAAAGAAGCTAAAATTAAATAATTTTAGTGATTTGAGAAAAAAGATAGTGAATTTCACTATCTTTTTTTTATTGCTGCAAAAAATGTGCAAAAGAAAGGGAAATGCGATGATTTCCCTTTTTTATTCATCAAAATGTTGCATTAAACCGTTTGCTTTTGCCACACTTGACGAGAGAATGCCCAAAGTAAAGCAATGCCGAGCAGTGTACAGCAAGTCATCATCAATGGCATGATGATTAATGAACCATCATGTAATTGTGTGGTGATGTAGCCGACCAGTGAGCCAATCAAAGCTAGACAAGACAGTAAAACGCCATTGGCACTGCCCCCTTCGGCTTTAAAATATTGCATAAAGCACGCTGATGTGTTGGCACTGATAAATCCTTGTGTCCCTACAGAAATGACAACCAAAGTGATGAATAGAGCTAAAGGCGGTTGCGTTGTAGTACATACTAATAGCAATAAACTGAGATTCGCTACGATTTGCAATGCAAGTCCCCAGCTCAAAATTTGATGGGGTGGATTGCCTTTTTTAAGTCTCCAAGCAGTAATACGGTTGAAGCTAATCATGGCAATCAAATTGAGTGCAAAAAGATAGGCATAAGCGTGTTCACTTAAAGCAAAATATTGCATATAAACAAAAGGTGATTCGGTTAAGAAGCAAAACATTGCTGCAAAACTAAAGGCTTGTGCAAATAGAAAACCTAAAGCAGGGCGAGTTTGAAAAACACGCTGATAGCGTTGTACGATTTCTTTGGCGACTTGTTGCCATTGCTGTGTTGATGGTGTGATTTTGGCTTGTGGTAAGAATTTCCACTGTAGCATAAAGCACAGCAAAGCATAAAACCCTAAAAATGCAAAAATAGATCGCCAACCGAAAAGAGCGTGTAAACTTGAGCCAATGGTTGGTGCAAGTAGGGGAGCAACCATCATAATCAGACCAATCAAAGCAAACATTTGAGCAGCTTGTTGCCCTTCGTAATGATCTCGCACGATTGCACCGCCTGTAGAAGCAATCATACCTGCACCGATGGCTTGAGCAAAACGCATTATCAATAATTGATGAATGCTGTCAATTTGTGTTAAAGCGAAAGAGCTGAGCATAAAAACCAGCAAACCTGCTAAAACAATGATTTTTCGTCCTTTAATATCCGAAATCGTACCACCAATGAGTAAGCCCACGGCTTGACCAATGAGAAAGATACTTAAACTTTGTTGAATTGCGGCACTATCTACATTTAAATTGTGTGCCATGGTCGGCACGGCAGGTAGGTAAGTGTCAATCGCAAAAGGCATGATGGCAGAACTGCTGGCAAGTAGCCACGCCATTTGCTTTGGAGATAAAGAACGTGAAGATGACATCATTGAATATAAAATAAGCAGGATTAAAGCATGCTATTTTAGCAAAAATTTCTACACGAAAGTAGTGTATCGTGTAAATTGGGAGAGAATATAATGTAGGATTTTATATGATGGTGGGTCGTCCGCGACTCGAACGCGGGACCAACGGATTAAAAGTCCGCTGCT
>JAUNHS010000114.1 GCA_030523805.1 Acinetobacter sp. | reverse complement strand
AGTAATTTGTTTTTGTATCGTTATCAAAAACCGCAGTTGTTTGTGGAAATGGTGAAGGGGTTTTGAGTGTTTAGATGAATTAGACGTTTATGCTAAAACCCAAAAGCAAGCCTTTACAGCTTGCTTTTTTATCTCTAAAAGATTAAAAACTACGCAATTTGCAGCTCTTCAATCAGCCCCATATCTTCACACCATTGATTTAAATAATAAACCACATGATTTAATGCCCACCATGCCAAAGCATGAAAAACTTCTACATAATCTTCACTATATTGAGCCAACAGCAAAGCACTTTCCACTTGTTGAACATCTAAATCAACCATACGCAAATCTGCAACAGCTTCACACAATGTTTGATCACAACTAAACCGTTTTAAATGACTAAAAATCAATGCCTTATGCTGTTCAGCAAAAGGAACAGTATGGACATGACACGCAAAGTTATGAACCAAATGATTTGTTGCATCATTACCAGCTTTTGCTATTTTGTATAACTCTTCAAAACTACCGACCTGTTTTAAAACAGCTCTGGCTAAGGCTTGATCGTGTTCATCTAATTGATCTAAAAACTCAAATTTAGCTTCAGAAATGGTCATATTCATAAAAAAATCCCCTTGGGAAAAATTGGCATAGCACCATTGCCACACCTTGTAATGATGATTATGACAGGCAAAGATGGGAAGTGATCCTATGTTTCTAGGATTTAGACTGTGCATTCTAGGATTTGCAATAATGACTTTAAAATCAATCTGATAGGATTGCATGAAAATTGAAAAGTAGAAAAATAATTTTACAGAAGCCCATTTGAACCAAAATTGTGGTTAAAATAAGTACAGGTTAATTACTTAACATTTTGATTTATAACAAATTATATAAATTTCAATATTGCACAATTTTTTTGACACAAGTGATTGTAAATTACGATGAAAAACTAAATTTTAATTGCTTGTTGCGATTTTGTGTTGCTATGATGATAAAATAAATAATGACTTCACGCATTGTTCATCATTGCATTTGTAAAAATAACAGGTGCAATTTGCTGTAAACTTTCATACAATACGCTGTCTTCATTTTTTATTTTTACTGAGCATGACCATGTCGCAACATTTCCAAAACGATGCCTATTTATTAGACCATTATGTCGGCAAAACCCCAATGGTGCGTGTGCAGCGTTTGGCAAATCATACTCAAAGTACGGTGTTGCTTAAACTTGAAGGCAACAACCCTGCTGGTTCAGTCAAAGATCGTCCTGCGTATAACATGATTATGCAAGCGGAAAAGCGTGGGCAAATTAAGCAGGGCGATACGCTGATTGAAGCAACCAGTGGCAATACAGGCATTGCATTGGCGATGGTCGCAGCGATGCGTGGCTATCAAATGAAACTCATCATGCCCAATAATATGAGCCAAGAACGCAAAGATGCCATGCGTGCTTATGGTGCAGAATTGATTGAAGTCAGCAAAGAACAAGGCATGGAAGGAGCTAGAGATTTAGCCTTGCAAATGCAAGCCGAAGGCAAAGGTTTGGTACTCAATCAATTTGGCAATCCTGATAATGTAGAAGCTCATTATTTAACCACAGGCCCTGAAATTTGGCAGCAAACACAAGGCAAAATCACCCATTTTGTCAGTGCGATGGGAACAACAGGCACGATTATGGGCGTGTCTAAATATTTAAAAGAACAAAATCCCAATATTCAAATTGTAGGTTTGCAACCGTCCGAAGGTTCAAGCATTGCAGGCATTCGCCGTTGGCCAAAAGAATATTTACCGACTATTTTTGATGAACGCCGTGTAGATGCCATTATGGATATTCCACAGCTTGAAGCAGAAAAAACCATGCGTCAATTAGCACGTCAAGAAGGTATTTCGGCAGGTGTTTCATCTGGCGGTGCTGTGTGGGCAAGTTTGCGTTTGGCAGAACAAAATCCTGATGCCGTGATTGTTACCATCATTTGCGACCGTGGCGACCGTTATTTATCTACAGGATTATTTTCTGTAGATGATTGATTTTTAATGATAAAATGTTAAGGATTGCTGATGCGTAGCCCCGTTTTGGTGTTTGATATTGAAAGCATTACCGACCGTCAAGCAGGTAAGCAGTTGTATCAATTGGATTTATCCGATGATGATACCGATCAAGCCTTGCTCAAAATTCGTCGTCAAGAGTCAGGGCAAGATTTTCAACGATTGGCATTGCATGAAATTGTGTGTATTTCAGGTTTGTGGTATGCCAATGGGCAATGGAAGCTATTTTCATGGACGCAGCAGCAGTACAGCGAAGCAGAAATTATTGATAAATTTTTTAAGATTTTTCAGCGTTATCAACCGCAACTGATTACATGGAATGGCTCGCAATATGATTTACCTTTGCTCATGTTGCGTGGCATGATTCATGGTTTATCTGCTCCTGCTTTGTGGGATCAGGGCGAGTTGCATTCGCAAAAGCGTTATAATAATTATGTCAATCGCTATCACTTTAGCCATATTGATTTGATGGATAATATGGCAATGTTTCATCAAAAGCATTTTGCCAAAATGGACGATATTGCTGTGATTTTAGGCTTGGCTGGCAAGGGCGATGAGTCGGGTTATCTTGTGGCAGATTATGTGAAGCAAGGTAAATGGCAGCAGTTGCAAAATTATTGTGAAGGCGATGTGGTCAATACGTGGTTGATTTATTTGCGTTGGTTATTGCTGAAAGGTCAGTTAAATGCAGAACAGCATCAATTTTTAGTGAAGCAAACGCAACATGAATTACAGCAACGCCCAGAGCATCAGGATTTTTTACAGCGTTGGCAAAAAAATGCACAATATCATGCGTTTAGTCGGCAGTTTTTTGAGTGATTTTCTGTTTGTTTGTCTGTTTTTAAATCATTTGACTTTTTATAGGAAAGTCTCTAAAATGAAACTGTAGTCACAGCGATGGTATAAATATTCCGCCTAGAAATGGTACGATAAAGGCTGTGATAATCGTAAACTTATTGGCAAATAAGTTACCACTAGGTGCCACACTTTATTCATTAAGCCCTGTAAAGGGCTTTTTTGTTGGGAAATTTATGCGGACATTGATTTATCTTGATGAAAGTGGCGATTTAGGTTTTAGCTTTCATCAGCCTTATCAAAAAGGTGGCTCAAGCCGTATGCTAACCTTGTCTGCCTTGTGTGTTCCAGAGCATAAAGTCAAATATATTCAACGCATTGTGCGAACACTCTATCAAAAAAGAAAGCGTCCTTTAAAAAATGAATTAAAATCTGTTGATTTAAATACAGCGGATAAAGCATTATTTTTGAATTTAACCCAGAAATTACTGACCGAACATCACGATATTTCACTTCGTTCTATCACGGTGAATAAGCAAAATGTAACAGAACGATTTATTCAAAATCCTAATATTTTATATAATTACATGGTCAAAGTATTATTACTTGAAACCATTTGCCAATCTGAATATGTTGATTTTATGCCCGATCGCCGTAGTGAACGGATTAATGCAAAGTGGAATATGGGAGAATATCTCAATCAAATGATTCATGAAGCGAGTATTGAACAAAATATTATCAATAAAAATTGTAGTATCACACCGACAAATAGTGCAAAATGCTTAGAATTACAATTTATTGACTTTTTTGCAGGATTGGTTTGGGCAAAATATGAATTTGCGGACTTGCGAATAGATGAATTTATCCGAAGCCATAAATTAATAGATCATCAACTACTTTTTAAGAGTGGAAATGATCCAGAGCATGATTATGAATAACTTCCCATTCACCATACAAAGCCTATCTCACGAAGGGCGTGGCGTTGCCTTATACGGCACACACCCTGAACACCCCACGCAAAAGCACGGCAAAAAAGTTTTTATCCGTTATGCTTTGGCAGGCGAGCAGGTACAAGCACGCATTACACATAGCACAAAACGCCTAGAAGAAGCCGATGGTATTGAAATTTTACAAGCATCGCCACATCGTGTAGAGCCATTTTGCCAACACTACGGACAATGTGGTGGTTGTAGCTTGCAACACCTTGATTTAGAACAACAAATTATCCATAAACAACAGGTTTTACAATCCCATTTACAGCATTTTGCACAAGCTGAGCCTGAACAATGGCTTGCTCCTATTCGTTCGCAACGTAGCGACTACCGCAGACGAGCCAGAATAGGCGTGCGTTATTTGCCGAAAAATCAACGTTTTTTATTCGGTTTTCGTGCTGCTCAAAGCAATCATTTGGTCAATATTGAACATTGTCCAATTTTAGATCATCAGTTGAATGCAGCATTGCCTGCGTTAAAGCAATGCTTGGCTTCCTTGAAAGCCAAAGCCGACATTGGTCATATTGAATTGGTCATGGGCGATGATGATGTATCACACAATATTGCCCTTTTGGTGCGACAAACCGCAAAATTTTCAACACAAGATATTGAAAAATTACAACATTTTTGCCAACAGCGACAATGGATTTTATATTTACAAGCACCCAATATCAGCGATATTCGCCGTTTTGATGATGGTTCACAAGCCAAAAATGGTGCAGATTTACGTTACGCTTTCCCACAATATTCGCTACAATTTGCCTTTAGTCCGAGCGATTTTACCCAAGTGAATAGCACAGTAAACCGTCAGATGGTGGCATTGGCGTGTGAATTGCTCAATTTAAAAGCAGGCGAGCGTGTGTTGGATTTATTCTGTGGTTTGGGTAATTTTTCTTTGCCTTTAGCACGTTTGGTGGGCGAGTCTGGGCGAGTGATTGGCGTGGAAGGCAGCCGTGAAATGGTGCAACGAGCCACTGCCAATGCGAAATTAAATGGTTTAAAAAACACACAATTTTATGCACAAGATTTAACGCAAGATTTGTCCAAAACGGCATGGGCGAAGCAAGGTTTTGATGCGATTTTGATTGATCCACCACGCACAGGAGCGTGGGAAATTATGGCGTATTTGCCGAAGTTTAATGCACAGCGTATTGTCTATGTGTCGTGTAATCCTGCCACTTTGGCACGAGATAGTCAGCAACTGATTGCTCAAGGTTATGTGTTGAAAAAAGCAGGCATTATGGATATGTTTAGCCACACAGGTCATGTGGAAAGTATTGCTTTGTTTGAGAAAATAGAGCAACAAATCGCCTAATTTTGACCAAAAAACAAGGAGCTTTAGCTCCTTGTTTATTTATACACGATTGATATTAGAATTTAAGCGTTGTTCTCAACACAA
>JAUNHS010000113.1:2678-5385 GCA_030523805.1 Acinetobacter sp. | reverse complement strand
CTTAAATCAACAAGATAGCTTTTAAAAAATGGTGGGCCCACCCAGACTCGAACTGGGGACCAACGGATTATGAGTCCGCTGCTCTAACCGACTGAGCTATAGGCCCTAAAGTGTTGCGTATTTTACATGACTTTTTGATAAAATGCAAAAAATCCACGTCCATTTTTACATAAAAATCGTACGATGATTTACCATTCTATGCAAATGATTGATGATAATTGTTCCTTGTGTTAAATTTTGTGTCATAATATGTCTTATTTTTCATCATAAAGGCACACGCTTGATTAAATACCTATTCCCAGCAAGCCAATGGCTAAAAAGCTATAATAAACAAGACTTTAAATCTGATTTACTCGCATCAGGCATTGTCATTGCGTTGCTTATTCCGCAAGGTATGGCTTATGCTCTCGTCGCAGGTTTACCACCAATTATGGGTTTATACGCCAGTATTTTACCCATTATGCTGTATGCAATTTTTGGTGGTAGCCCAACGCTTTCTATTGGGCCAGTCGCCATTTTGTCTATGATGACGTTTGCTTTTCTCAATCCATTATTCCCTGTAGGTTCTGCAGCCTATTTAGAAGCAGCGTGTTTATTGGCATTGCTCACAGGCGTGATTTCGGTATTGCTAGGAATTTTAAGGTTTGGCTTTCTCATTCAACTTATTAGCCACCCTGTCATTCAAAGTTTTATTATCGCAGCATCGTTATTAATTGCATTAGGACAATTACGTTTTTTATTCAACATTCCATTGCGTGCCGATAATTTACCACAATTTGTCATCACAGCATGGCAACACGCAGCA
This sequence comes from Acinetobacter sp., assembly GCA_030523805.1. Classification (GTDB taxonomy): domain Bacteria; phylum Pseudomonadota; class Gammaproteobacteria; order Pseudomonadales; family Moraxellaceae; genus Acinetobacter. The sequence goes on along the minus strand of JAUNHS010000113.1, from coordinate 4,580 downwards.
CAGGCGGACATCAGCACATTGATTGTCGGTGTGGTGAGTATGCTATTTTTAATTTATTTACCCAAAATCATTACTCGCTTTACGCCACAATTTAAAACATTGTGCAAAGTTTTACCTTTATTATTGGTGATTTGTGCGATTTTACTCAATCAAACGTGGACGATCAACGTCCCTACGGTTGGCTTAATTCCATCAGGTTTGCCACAATTTTCTATGCCGAATTGGACATGGGATTTAGTCTTGCAATTACTCCCAGCGGCAACATTGATTGCGATGATTAATTTTATTGAATCGCTGTCTATCGCTGAAGCGACGGCATTGCAAAAACGTCAGCATTTAAATAGCAATCAAGAATTAATCGCCATTGGTGTCTCCAATTTAGCCGCAGGTTTAACGCATGGTTTTCCAGTAGGTGGAAGTTTATCTCGCACCGTTGTAAATGCCGATGCAGGTGCAAAATCGCCATTGGTCGGTGTATTTGTGGGCTTATTTATTGTCATTATTAGCTTATATTTTACACAAGTATTTTTCCATTTACCTTTGGCAGTTTTGGCGGCAACGATCATTGTTTCCATTTGGAAATTAGTGAAAATTCAACCTTTTATTCACACTTGGCAATATTCTAAAGCTGATGGCTTGGCCATGCTCATTACCTTTTTTGCGGTATTGTTGATTGATGTGAGTACAGGTTTGATGATTGGTGTGATTTCTACATTTGCGTTATTGCTATGGAAAATGAGCCGTCCCCATGTGGCGATTATTGGCTTAGTGGAAGGTACGCAACATTTTCGTAATATTCAACGCTATAAAGCACGCACTTGCCCTGAAGTGTTTTCTTTACGCATTGATGAAGCATTAACCTTTTTAAATGCACACCCACTCAAGGCGTATATTATTGATGAAGTGAGCCAAAATTTACAATTAAAACACGTCGTGATCAATTGCTCGGGGATTAGTAATATTGATTTTAGTGCTTTAGAAATGTTGGAAGATGTTAATCATGAATTACTGAAATTGAAGATTCAACTGCATTTATCTGAAGTGAAAGGCCCTGTGATGGATCAGCTCAAAAATAGTAATTTTTTCAATGAATTAAGTGGACAAGTGTTTTTATCGCATTATCAAGCGATGCAACATTTATCGCCATCATTGTGTAAAGAGCCACATTGATGGACTTTTAGACAGAATTTTTGCCATTTTATCGTCATTTTCATGTGGAAATGGCGATTTTTTGTATCTTGTGCTTGTATCTCTTTATAAAAACGATAAAATATGCAACGCATATTTACTAGAATTTAATAACAACGACCATTCCTGTTTGTATTCATTTCATTGCTACGCCACGTTGGGCAAATGTGTTTTGTCGCAGCGTTTATCATGATAGTGGTGGTCATCACATTTAAATTCTGCAATATTCATCTCTAACTAACTATTTTATGAGCCAATATCATGTTTAACGCTCTTTCTCGCTTGGGGCTTGTTCCCCAAATTTTAATTGCCATGCTTTTGGGCATTTTGTTCGGCATTATTACTCCTGCTGCTGCATCACAAGTCAGCATTTTGGGTGATTTATTTGTCAAAGCATTGCTTTCTGTTGCACCGATTTTGGTCTTTGTATTGGTGATGTCATCTATCGCTAATTTTAAAGTTGAAACGTCAAGTAAACAGAATCAAATCAAACCGTTATTGCTAATGTATGTAATTGGTATGTTGCTGGCTGCGTCTTTAGCAATTATTGCAAGTTTGGCATTTCCTAGCACCTTATTGCTTGATTTACCACCAGAATCTCGTGAAGCACCAGATAGCGTAGCGACTGTATTGAAAAACTTGGTTTTAAGTTTCTTTATGAACCCTGTAACTGCAATCGGTGAAGCAAAATTTATTAGTATCTTGATTTGGGCG
>JAUNHS010000113.1:0-2578 GCA_030523805.1 Acinetobacter sp. | reverse complement strand
TTACACGTCAAAATCCTTATCCTTTAGTGATGACTTGCTTAAAAGAAAGTGCTTTAACGGCATTTTTCACACGCAGTTCAGCGGCAAATATTCCTGTAAACTTGGCATTGGCAAAACGTTTGAATATTAATGATGCTTTTGCTGGCGTGTCTATTCCATTAGGTGCGACCATTAATATGTCTGGTGCGGCAATTACCATTGTTGTTTTAACATTGGCTGCAGTACATACCGCAGGCATTCAAGTAGATTTTAGCACGATGGTGATTTTATCCGTTGTTGCGACGGTGTCTGCTTGTGGGGCGTCTGGTGTTGCTGGTGGTTCATTGCTGTTAATTCCTGTCGCATGTAACTTGTTTGGCATTTCATCTGAAGTGGCGATGCAAGTGGTGGCTATTGGTATTTTAATTGGCGTATTGCAAGACTCTGCAGAAACGGCATTAAACTCTTCTACCGATGTATTATTTACAGCAGCGGTGGATCGTAGTCCGATGTTTAAAGATTAAAAAATCTTTGTATAAACTAAAAAAGCCACTCATTGAGTGGTTTTTTTATGCATATTTCTACATTTTTGTATTTTTTTATCGTTTTTTTTCAGGCATACTATTCATCTAAACTTCTACATAAGGTAAAATGTGTCCTTGCTTATCTATTTAAATTTGTTATAGATTTATGCTTTAGTCTAATTTACTTTAATGAAATTGAGCATAAGGCATAACACAGCCAGAGCGAAAACATGAGTACATCACCATTTCAAAGTTTACCCAATTGGATTCAGTTCGGTGCGTTCTCGCTTGCATTTAATGCAGGCATGATTAATGTATTGGGTTTACTCACCCTATTGCATCAATCCGTTTCACACATGACGGGGAATGTCAGCATTCTTGCGATGGATATTGTGCAAGGCGATTGGGAGCATTTGCTGTTTTTGTTTTTGGTGGTGTGTTGCTTTTTAATTGGTTCATTTTATAGTGGTTTTATTTTAGGTAATGGCAATTTTTTGCTAGGTCGCCGTTATGGTTTACCATTAACTTTGGTCAGTTTGTCTATTTTATTGTGTTGGGTATTTTTACCTTATTTTCCACGCTATGCCTTACTTTGGGCAAGTGTGGCAATGGGCATTCAAAATGCGATGGTGAGCCATTATAAAGGTACAATTATTCGTACCACACATTTATCGGGTGTATTGACCGATTTAGGTTTGGCATTTGGCTATATTGCTCGTGGTTTAAATGTAGATAAGCGGCGTATTGTATTGCACTTTTTACTGATTGCAGGCTTTTTGTTTGGTGGTTTGCTGGCGGCTTGGGTGTATCCATATTTACATTTGCAGTCGTTTTTATTGCCATTTGCGTTAAGTGCGTGCATTAGTATGGTGTATTGGGTCATTTATTTCCGTATCCGTTCACCCAAAATTTAGGATTTTGATTATGGTTAAAAATGCGTTACAAGCCCAACTACTCAAAGCTGGCTTGGTTGATCAAAAAAAAGCTAAAAAAATGAATAAGCAAAGCCAACATCAGCAGCGTTTGGGCGTGCAAAATGATGCCGATTTAAAAGCAGAACTTGCCCAAGCACAGCAAGAAAAATTGGCAAAAGACCAAGCACTGGATTTAGAAAAGCAACGTATTTTGCAAGAAAAAGGCTTAAAGGCAAATATTGAGCAGATGATTCAACAGCATCGCATTAGCGATAGCAGTGGCGATATTGCCTATCAATTTATTCATTTGGATAAAATCAAAAAAGTCTATGTATCGCAAGCCGTGTATAATGCCTTGGTTACAGGTTCATTGTGTATTGCTTATAGCCAGCAGCAAGAATATGCGTTTTTACCCAAAGCACTGGCACAGCGTATAGATGAGAAAATGACAGGTTTTATTATCCAACAGCACAATCAGCAAAATGATCAGACCACCGATGAAGATGATCCTTATGCAGATTATGTGATTCCTGATGACTTGATGTGGTAAACTGCATCATATTATTTTTATTTTCAATAATTTAGAGTATATATTATGGGTCGTAAAGCTACTATTGATCGTAATGATTTATTTCAAGCAACCTTGCGTTTAATCCGTCCTGGTAAAAGTATTTCGGCATTGAGTTTACGAGAAATTAGCCGTGAAGCGGACATTTCGCCAAATAGTTTTTATCGTCATTTTAAAGATACCGAAGCCCTTGCTGTGGCGTTAATTGAACAAGCAGGGGAAAGTTTGCGTGCGATTATTCGTGAAGCACGTTTACAAGCTAGCCAAAGTAATAGCGTCATTCGTAGCTCGGTAGAAGTGTTTGTACAACAATTAAATAGCGATGAAGGACATTTAAGTTTGCTATTGCGTGAAAGCCACATTGGCTCGCCTGCGTATAAACAAGCGGTAGATGCTCAATTAAATTTCTTTACGCAAGAATTGCGTGATGATTTATTGCAACTAGAAAAGCGTGATAAAGACCGTACTTTGCAACACCCTGATATTTTAGCCAAAGCAATTACGCAGTTGGTTTTTCAAATGGGTGCGAGAATTTCACACCGTTCAGCTGAAGAGCAAAAGCAAATTTGTGAAGAAACGATTGTGATGATTCG
>JAUNHS010000112.1:2070-5420 GCA_030523805.1 Acinetobacter sp. | reverse complement strand
GCGAAAATATCCAAAATCAAACCTGTACGGTCAATCACACGGCATTTTAATTCACGTTCTAAATTTCGCTCTTGTGCAGGGCTTAAACTATGATCAAAAATGACCAATTGAATCTCATCTTGCTGCACCAAATCTGCCAATTCTTGTACTTTACCAGAGCCGATAAAATATTTCGCATCAGGCTTTTGCCGTTGAATATGCACATGATGACGCACATCTGCCCCTGCCGATTGTGCCAGCAGAGCAAATTCATCTTGATTTAAATCGTGCAATTGTTGCACGCTCACGCCAACTAAAATGGTGCGTTCATCTTGGGTTTGTTCATGGCTATACATGGCAATATCCTACACCGTTTGAGCCAATAACTGTTCTAGCATTTGTTGCTTGATGCCGTACATTTGCTTAAGCACTTGAATTTGCTGTAAAACTTTTTCATCTACGCCTGTAAAATTGGCTTTTTTGACGGCTAAAATCATTTTATTTTTACTGGTATGTTCCAATGCCACAAATTCAAACACTTTGGTTTCATAGCCATACGCTTGTAGCAATAAAGCCCGTAAAGTATCCGTAAGCATTTCGGCTTGTTGCCCTGCGTGAATGCCAAATTGCAACATCGGTTTCAGTTCATTTGGACAAGTTAATTGTGGTCGCAATTCTTTATGACAGCACGGCGAGCAAACAATCAGCTGTGCGTTTAAGCGAATACCTGTGTGAATAGCAAAATCAGTCGCCACATCACAAGCGTGTAAGGCAATCATGACATCTAATTGCTGCGGTTGATAACTACGCACATCGCCTTCAAAAAAGTCTAATTGCTGAAAATCTACATCTTTCGCCACTTGCTGACAAAACTCTACCAAATGATGACGCAATTCTACGCCTGTCATGTACGGTGCTTGCCCATGTTGTTGTAAATAATCGTACAAGGCAAATGTTAAATAGCCTTTGCCCGAACCAAAATCCACAATATGCAAAGCACGTTCTACATCTAACACGCCAGATAAAATTTCTACAAACTTATTGATTTGCTTCCATTTTCTTGACATCGCAGGAATAATTTGCCCCTGCTCATCGGTAATGCCCAAACGTTTTAAATACAAACGGTCTTGTGCCAAATAACGTTGCTTGCTACGGTCATGCTGTTGCTGATGGGTCGCTGCCAATGGATTTTTCAATTTTTGTTGCGATAATCGGCTCGATTTTTTGCCTTGCTTGAGTTGAATTTCTTGCTCTAATGTAAATAAATTCAATTGCTTACAATCCAGTAAATAATGTGCCACTTGAGCAATTGCTTCATCAAGTGGATAATTTTTCGTCTGTTGCTGTTGTGGATAATGGAATACAAAACTGATTTGTCGCTGTTGTTGTAATGTGATTTCTCGGCAAGTGATTTTTTGTAGTTGAGCCACATCACCACGATATTGGCTCATCACCAAGCGTTGGAATGTGCCTTGTTGTAATGCGTGCTGTAAATGTTGTAAAAATTGCTGTTGTTCGGCTTGCATAGCTGGCTCTCATCTGTTGGAATAAAAGATTGCTTGAGTCGCTTTCACATCGTGATCATGTAACACAAGCAATCTCGTTGCTCATTTAACCTGTAAACACAGGAATCCAATTTAATTTCGCACCAATTTGTGCAAGGATATTTAACAAGCCGAATAAAATCACAAAATAAATCATAAAGTTACCACCAAACGCATGGTAATGATTATTAGGGAAACGCTTACGGCTGGCTTTTGCCAATAAGGCTGGCACAATCACTGCCCAAATGGTTGCAGCTAAACCAGCAAAACCAATGGCTGTTACAAAGCCAAAAGGTGCATTTAAGCTGAATAATAACGGTGGTACAAAGGTAAATAGAACGGCTTTGGTACGCCCTAAACGATCATCAGACAATTTGAGCAAATCGCTAATATAGTCAAATAAGCCCAATGCCACACCCAAAAATGAACTGGTTAATGCCATATAAGCAAAAGCATTCAGCATTTTAGCCACAAAATCGGTTTGGATATAGCTATTCAATGCGGTTAATAATGCACCAATATCGCCATCTTTAGCAATTACAGGAGCAAATTCGGCACGGGGTAAATTGCCGTGAATAGCAAATTGCCATAATAAATAAATCACTAAAGCAATCAAACTACCCAAAGTAATGGCTCGTGTTACTTTTTTCACATCGCCTTGGAAATATTTCATCAAACTTGGTACATTGCCATGATAACCAAAAGAAACCAAACACGCAGGCAATGCCATCAGCAAATACGGCAAATATTGCTGTTCGCCTTGAGCAATACGGTTAAATAAAATTTCACTTTTTACCGAACCCAGCAAATCGCCCATGCTCAGCACAAAACTTACCACCATGCCGATAATCAAAATCGTGGTCATTCTGTCCACAGCTTTGGTAGAAAGCCATACAAATAAAGCGAAAATCACACAGAAAAGCAGCGAGCCAGATGTTTGCCCAAATTCAAAGCCGAGTGCAGGCAAAAATTGATTTAAATAACCCGCAGTTAAACCACCACCGCTGGTAATATACGCATAAATCAGAATATACAATACAAAAGCTACCGATAAGCCATTGATAATATTCCATTGATGACCCAATAAATCTTTCACAATAGTCGCAAAACTCGCCTGTGGTGGATAATGCACACTCGCTTCTACAATCATCAAGCCCGATGCCCACATACAAAACCATGTATATAAAAACACCAAAATAGACCAACTAAACCAAATCCCTGCGGTTGCAGTCGGATTGGCAAACATACCTGCACCAATGGCAGTTCCTGCAATAATCATCGCACCGCCAAAAACGGTCGCATGATGTTTGGTTGCGTGCATAAAACACCTATATCATTTTTAAAAGTAACGCTATTATAATCAAATTAAACATTAAAGTTACATATTCCTTGACGCATTTTTTCAATCATCAGCATTTTTATTTTGACATTAAATGATGATTATTATACTATAAAAACAAGAATTATTTTCATCAACTGTAAGGAATAAAAATCCATGACAACTCGTACCGAAAAAGACACGATGGGCGAAATCCAAGTTGCAAACGATGCTTACTGGGGAGCTCAAACGCAGCGTAGCGTAGAAAACTTTAAAATTGGTGGTGAAACCTTGCCACAACCGTTAATTGCTGCGATGGCAATGGTTAAAAAAGCTGCCGCTCGCACCAATGCTGATTTAGGGCGTATTGAACAAACCCAAGCCGATTTAATTATCCAAGCAGCGGACGATGTTTTAGCTGGAAAATTGAATGGTCATTTCCCATTGGTAGTATGGCAAACAGGTTCAGGCACACAGTCTAATATGAACATGAACGAAGTATTAGCCAA
>JAUNHS010000112.1:0-1970 GCA_030523805.1 Acinetobacter sp. | reverse complement strand
CAGTTAGATCACGGTTTAGACCGTTTACAAGATGCGTTAAAATATCTTTATGAATTGCCACTCGGTGGGACAGCAGTTGGCACAGGTTTGAACTCGCACCCTGATTATGCGGTAAAATCTGCCGCAGAATTGGCAAAATTAACAGGTTTACCGTTTGTTACTGCACCGAATAAATTTGAAGCCTTAGCAGGTCGTGATGCTGCAGTTTTTGCATCAGGCAGTTTGAAAACTTTAGCTGCGAGCTTAAATAAAATTGCCAATGATATTCGTTGGTTAGCATCTGGCCCACGTTGTGGTTTTGGTGAAATCCGTATCCCTGAAAATGAACCAGGGTCATCAATCATGCCAGGTAAGGTTAATCCAACACAATGCGAAGCCTTAACCATGGTATGTTGCCAAGTGTTTGGTAATGACACCACCATTGGCATGGCAGGTGCATCAGGTAATTTTGAATTGAACGTGTATATGCCTGTGATTGGTTATAATCTATTACAATCCATTCGTTTATTGGGCGATGCGTGCAATAGTTTTGATGAGCATTGTGCTGTTGGCATTGAGCCTGTAAAAGAAAAAATTGACTATTTCTTGCACCACTCTCTGATGCTCGTTACCGCATTAAACCGTAAAATTGGCTATGAAAATGCAGCCAAAGTCGCAAAAACGGCTTATAAAAATGACCAATCTTTAAAAGAAACTGCGGTTGCTTTAGGGCTTTTAACTGCTGAAGAATTTGATGAAATCGTGCGTCCTGAACAAATGGTTGCACCGAAGTAATTTCATTATTTTCCTTATCATTCAACATAAAAAAATGCACGGTGTATGCCGTGCATTTGTTATTTTCCTTACTGCAGTTGTGTACGAAAAATTTGCTGCAAGTCTGATAATTGCCATACTTGCTACCTGATTAATAAAAGCAAATCATAGCCGTTATTCCTGCCTAAATCTAGCTATTTCACAGGATATTGCTTATAATTTAACACCCTTTTTATCGCTGATTTGCTGCTGATTATATTCTATGATGTCCCTACTTCACTGGATTTTTGCCCAGTACCAAAGCTATTCTACGCTGTTGATGAGTTTAGAACTCATTGCTGTTATCACAGGTTTAATCAGCGTGCTACTGGTCAAGCGTGGCAACATTCTCGCCTATCCGATTGGCTTAATCAGCACCAGCTTGTATGTATATTTATTGTGGCAATGGCAATTATTTGGCGATATGCTGATTAATGCGTATTACACAGCGATGAGCCTGTACGGTTGGTTAAATTGGTCTAAATATAGCCAAAATTTACACATTCCCATTAGCCGTACCACTCGCCAAGAGTATGCCGTCAGTGCTGTGCTTGCCAGTGTGAGCTTTACTTTTGTTACGCTGATTTATTATTTTAAACCATTGATTAATAATCAATTTTCATGGCAAGGCATTACGCTAGGTTGGCAACATTTTACTTGGATGGATTATACCGATATTTTGACCACAGGTTTATTTTTAGTGGCGATGTGGCTGATGGCACGGCGAAAAATTGAACATTGGCTATTGTGGATTGTCGCTGATGCGATTTCTGTGCCGTTATATTGGGCGAAAGGGTTGATTTTTACATCATTACAATATGCTATTTTTACCGCTGTTGCTATTTCGGCATATTGGGCATGGAGAAAATTATGGCAACAACAGCATTAATCCAACAACCAAGCAACATTTTTAAAGTATTATTACTCGGTGCAGAAAGTACAGGAAAAACAACGCTTTGCCAAGATTTAGCCCAACATTTTCATACCGAATGGGTGGCAGAATATATGCGGACGTATTTGCAGAAAAAATGGGACGAACATCGCCAAAGCTGTGAATGGGACGATTTATTGCCGATTGCGATTGGGCAAGTGCAGGCGGAAAATCAAGCGACTTTACAGGCGAAGCAATTTTTATTTTGTGATACAGGTTTGTTTGAATTGATGGTGTATAGTTATTT
>JAUNHS010000111.1 GCA_030523805.1 Acinetobacter sp. | reverse complement strand
TGGCTTTCGGCAAGTTGCTCCACAGGAATTTGTTGATATTGCACATTGTGTACGCCTTGCTGTTCAGCGTGCAAACGTGCGACATTTAACGGTTCAGCTCCCATATCAATGCCCAACACATCTGCTCCACGGCGTGCCATACTTTCTGCCAAAATACCGCCACCACAACCGACATCTAACACACGCTTGCCGTGCAATCCACCTGAAAGTTCATCAATCCAATTTAAACGTAAAGGATTAATTTCATGTAAAGGGCGAAATTCTGATGTTTTATCCCACCATAATTCGGCTTGTTGTTCAAATTTTGCGATTTCGTTTGGATCGACGTTGAATTGGCTCATGCTTACTCTCGTTGTCATGCGATAAAATGATTTTTATTTTAGCACAATTTTCAGCAATACAATGCTTTTACGCAGTCTATATCAATTCCATCACAAATAATAATAGAAATACGACAAACTTTTCGCTACTATAGCAACTATCTTTATTTGTTATTTTAAGGACATTTCTCATGGCAATGAAAAAAATTGCATTCGGTCTGATGGCTACTGCTATTGCAGGTGTATTTGCAAGCCAAGCGATGGCTGCTCCAAACTTTGTTGCAGGCAAAGATTATACCGTTTTGACCACCCCACAACCAACCGACAATAAAGCAAAAATTGAAGTGCGTGAATTTTTCTGGTACGGTTGCCCACACTGCTATGCTTTAGAGCCGCATATGCAAACATGGTTGAAAAAATTACCAAAAGATGTTCATTTTGTCCGCACGCCTGCACCACTTAACCCAACTTGGGAATTAGGTGCAAAAGCCTACTATGCGTCTGAAGCATTGGGCGTACGTCAAAACACACACATTCCATTGTTTGATGCTCACCATGAAGCAAGCCGTGGCGTATTAGATGAACAAGCATTGACAAAATTCTTTACTCGTTACAAAGTGTCAGAAAGTCAATTCAAATCTGCTTTTAACTCATTTGCTGTTGCTCAACGCATTGCAAAAGCAAAACGTTTAATGCAAAACTACCAACTCTCTGGTGTGCCTGCCGTTGTAGTCAATGGTAAATACATGGTACAAGGCGAAGATGCAAAAGTAACGCAAGTGATTGACTTTTTAGTGGAAAAAGAGCGTAAAGCGAAAAAATAATCGCCACAAAAAGCCTTCATAAAAAATAAACTCCTGAACCATCAGGAGTTTATTTTTTATTGGTATTTGGAATGAATGTAAATAACCATTATTGGGGATATACTCTAAACAGCTGCCACAAACTCACCACTGCCAATACACCAAAAAATAAGAATGACCACACAGGCAACGATTGCCCTAAAAAGGTCCAATCAATCACGGCACATTCCCCCGACCCTGTCAGCACTTCACGCAACACGGTCATTAAAGGAAACGTTTCCATCAAATAATCCAAACCTGCTCCACAGCTTGGTACTTCATCTGCAGGTAAGTTTTGTAGCCATACATGACGTGCCGCCACGCCTGCCGACCATAAAATGCTGACTGCTCCCAAGAACACATAGGCACGTCTAAACAAAAACATTTTAGGGCGATGAATGATAGACATCAAACTAAAGACCATTAAACCAAACACGCCCACACGCTGTAATATGCACAGTGGACACGGTTCATAGCCTTGCCCATATTGTAAATAATAGGCAAAACCCATGCCTACCACACACGAAAATAGCAAAAAGGCTTGTACGCTTAAATAACTACTTTGAACAATTGAACGCATAACACAATCCCAACTGATTAAGAACGATAGTTTTGCACATAATCCGCAAAACTCACTTGCGTTTCTTGCTCTAACTGTTGCTGCTGTTGCAACGATTGTGCAGCCAATTGCTGATAATGTTGATAAACAGCAGACTTATCCACATTTTCTGCTTGGAAAGTTTGATAATGCTGCACAGCTAACGCATGACCAAATTTCCATGTACTGCCATGTTGTTGAATATCTTGCAAAATTTTGGCAGATAACGTCATTTCATGTTGTGCCACACGCTGCAACATGGTCTGCACTGCATTTTGATATACATCACTTTGTGTCATATCATCAAGCCATGTTGCCATGTGTTGAATGGCTTGCAAATGTGCCGTTGCCCACGATTGGAATGATACATCGCCCTGCAAGGTGTGCAACATTAAATCTTGCTCACGCCCACGATTCACCACGTCATTTTGCTGTTGGTCTATCAAGGCTTGCTCTTGTGCAGAAATAATTGGACTTTCACTCAATAAACAATACAACGCTAAACTTTCCAAAAAGCCTGCGGTTTGCTCATCTACCCCAATATCGCTGTATGGATTAATATCCACAGCACGCAATTCTACATACGCCACGCCACGATTTGCCAAGGCTTGCGATGGTGTTTCGCCTGCTTGTGGAATTTGTTTTGGACGAATTAAGCTGTAATATTCATTTTCAATTTGCAAAATATGGTCATTAATTTGAATAGGTTCGCCCTGTTCATCATTCAAGCCCAACGCTGTAAAAGCAGCAAATTTGCTATGTACAGCAGCTTGCAAGCCCGTTAAATAGCCGTGCAAATCATTATAATGAATACCTAATTGCTTTTGAGCCGTATTTTGATAGCCTAAATTGCCCATGCGTAATGCCGTCGCATTCGGTAAATATAACGACCCTTGCACAAAATCTTGTAAATGATGCGTTCGCCCTGTAAGGAAACAACGACACACGGCAGGACTTGCACCAATCACATACATTACTAAAGGCACAAGACGGATAAAGTTACGAATTAAACCAAAATAACGATGACTACGATAATCTTGCAGGCTTAATTGCTTGAGCTGTTCATCTTGTTCTTGTTGTTGTAATTTGATGAATAATTGTTCAGGGAATGATAAATTATAATGTACGCCAGCAATGGTTTGCATACGACGGCCATAACGCACGCCCAAACCACGGCGATATAGCGTTTTAAAGCGTCCGATATTAGACGTGCCATAATATGCCAGCGGGATATTTTCTTCTTGTTCATCAAGCATACACGGCATAGACATCGACCATAGCTTCTCACCTTCAGCCAAATGCTGATACACCACATGATGAATATCTCGCAATTCATCTAAGGCTTGAGCAATCGTATCTTTGGGTGATGTAATAAACTCCATTAAGGCTTCGGAATAATCTGTTGTAATTTTTGGGTGCGTTAAAGCTGAGCCAAGCCCGATGGGGTGTGGTGCTTGCGATAAAAAGCCGTTACTTTGCATTCTCAAACTTTCACGCTCTATGCCACGCTTCATTCCTTGCAAATCATGACTTTGCACGGTTGCAAATGGGAATGGGCTTGCTGGGTTTACACTGCGTTGTTGTACCATGTGTACGCTCGTTCTATATCATATTTAGAGAAAAGTTTGATTTTATCATGATTTTTTTGTTTTTGATGTAGCAATCTGTAGCTTGGCAGCGTGATTTTTTGGCATTTTTTTCATATCTTTTGCATTTATCGTGATATTTAACAATGCCAGATGCTTTTTGAGCATAAATTTGCTACACTTTTGGATTAGTATCATTCCATCATTTTTCACTGATTACGCTGCTTCACATTTATGCTTGCCAAAATAAAACGCTTTTTAATCAAAGACTTTTTGCCTTTTGTCCTTATTCTGATTATCATCTATTCCATCATCAACTTTTGGCGACAGCCCACACTTCCGCAAAATCCCGTATGGCAATTGCAAGATTACCAAGGGCAAACCATCAATTTACAGCAGCACAGCCACAATCAAGCCGTTTTGATTTACTTTTGGGGCAGCTGGTGTCATGTATGTGCCTATAGCACGCCCAAAGTACAGCAAGTCGCACAATCATCGCCTGTTGTCAGTATCGCTGTACAGTCTGGCTCAAACCGTGAGCTGGCACAATATTTAAGAGAGCATCGCATCGGCTTTCCTACCGTCAATGATGAACAAGGCGAATTATTTGCTCTATGGCAAGGAAAAGTTACGCCATCGTATGTCATCTTAAAAGATGGTCAAGTCGCACAAAGTTTTGTCGGTTTACAGCCCGTATGGTTATTAAAATTACGCCTATGGTGGGCAGGATTATAATTTTGCAGCGTCGCTTTACAACGTAACAATTTGCTATTATTTTGTGATGAAAATCTCAAATCTATTTATTTACTCGCATTTAATGTTATCATAAGGCATTTTTATTGTATTCACATTGGTGATGATTATGCGTTTATTGCGTCTTCCCTTACTCCTTGGGAGTATGATTTTATTTACAGCGTGTGCAACAACAGGTACTCGCCAACCGATTTCTTTTGACCAAATTGGGCATTTTTCTAGCTATCCGCTCAATGCTCAAAGCTATCGTGTGAGTTATAAAGCACCGTCAAGTATGTCTTATAGCATGGCAGAAGAAGTTGCATTAATTAAAGCCGCACAAGCCGCTTTAAAACAAGGCTATCCGTTCTTTAAAGTATTGCAAGACCCAAGCAATCAACAAGCAACACCACGTCAGGCAGTAGTTTACCCACAACCTTTATATTATCCACATGGTTATCGTACTAGCTTGTGGGACGACCCATTTTTTAACCGTCCACAAATTGTACAAATTGACCCAACGGAAGTTTCTTATACTATTCAGCTTTTTAAAGAACAAGCTCAAGCCAATGATGCGTTTGATGCACGTTTGATTTTACAAAATTTAGGAGCAAAATACGGTGTAGCCGTACCTACGCCTTAATTTTTGCTCAATGCAGGTATCGGCTATGTCTTCTCGCCTTTCAGACTTACAACGCAGTAAACGCCTTGCCACACTCGCCTTAGTTGTGGCTGCATTGATTTGGCTCATCTTATTGTTTTTAGTCAAATTATTGCCAGATTATGCGTGGTGCTTACACATTTTACTGCTGAGTGCCGAAGCTGGTGTGGTGGGTGGTTTAGCCGATTGGTATGCCGTTACGGTCTTGTTTCGCAATCCTTTTGGGCGTTTGCCGATACCTGCATTTTTACGCAATCATACCGAAATTTTACCCCGCAATCAGGCTCGCATTGCCAAGTCTATGGGGCGTTTTATCCAAGAAAATTTCCTATCGCCTGCCATTGTTCGCCACAGTTTACAGCAAATGGATATCAGCCTTGCAGCTGGGCGTTGGTTGGCTCAAACGCAAAATAGTCAGCATATTGTGTCTGCTGTACAGCAAACGCTACCGAAAACTTTAGATTTTGTTGGGCAGCAGCAACTTGCTGAATTTATTAAACAAAATAGTATTGAATGGCTACAAAACACTCCAATTCACAAAACCAGTAGTGAATTATTGCGTGCGATTTTAGACAACGATTTCCATCAAGATGTTTTGCAATTATTGCTAGACCAAATTCAGCAATGGATTGTGCGTAATCCGAGCAAAGTCAATGCCTTAGCCGAAGATATTTTACGAGAATT
>JAUNHS010000110.1:2762-5454 GCA_030523805.1 Acinetobacter sp. | reverse complement strand
ACTTCAACAACCCATTCGGCTGTAAAATAATCACCAACGCTCCCACCAACACAATCGCTCCACCAAGCAAATCCCAACGGCTTAAAGCCACTTGATCCACCCAGTACAACCACATCAAAGCCGTAAAAATATACACGCCACCATAAGCCGCATAAATCCGTCCAGAAGCGGCAGGGTGCAAAGTCAAAAGCCACACAAAGAGCATTAAACTCAATGCCGTCGGTAGCCACAGCCATGCCGTTTTCCCCTTATTCAAAATCAAATAAGGGAAATAACAGCCTGAAATTTCAGCAATCGCAGTAACGACAAACAAGCCAAGCGTGGACAAAATTTTCCAAATATCATACGCCATACTTTAGCCCTGCACAGTTAGAGTCAAGCCAACCACTTCACCCTGCTCTTTTTTCACTGTAACCTGTACCGTGCCACCTTGCTCAGCCAATTCCCCAAATAAAATCATTTCAGCCAACGGCTTTTTCAAATGCTCTTGGATCATTTTATGCATCGGTCTTGCCCCCATCAAGCGGTCATAACCTTTATCAATCAGCCAATCTTTTGCTTGCTGGTGGACATCAAGCGTAACCTGCTTATCATCTAACTGCACTTGCAATTCAGTTAAGAATTTCTCCACCACAGAAGCAATCACGCTACGCTCTAACGGTTGGAATTGAATAACTGCATCTAAACGATTACGAAACTCTGGCGAAAATACTTTTTTCATCGCTTCTTGATTGTCGTGGCTGTGGTCTTGTTGCACAAAACCAATGCTATTGCGAGATAAACGATCTGCCCCAACGTTGGTCGTCATCACCAATACCACATTACGGAAGTCCGATTTACGACCATTATTATCGGTCAGCGTGCCATTATCCATCACTTGCAACAGTAAATTAAACACATCAGGGTGTGCTTTTTCAATTTCATCTAACAGCAATACGCAATGTGGATTTTTATGAATAGCATCGGTCAATAAACCACCTTGCTCATAGCCGACATACCCTGGGGGAGCACCAATCAAGCGTGCAACGGTATGGCGTTCCATGTATTCCGACATATCAAAGCGTAAAAACTCTATCCCCAGAATGCTCGCCAATTGCTTGGTTACTTCTGTTTTACCTACGCCTGTAGGGCCTGCAAACATAAAGCAGCCAATCGGTTTTTGTGGTGATTTCAAGCCAGCACGAGACAATTTAATTGCTGATGATAAGGCGATAATCGCTTCATCTTGCCCAAAAATCACACGCTTTAAATCACGCTCTAAATGCTGCAATGCCTGTTTATCATCTTTAGACACTTGCTTGGCTGGAATACGTGCAATTTTAGCAATAATCTGTTCAATATCTTGCTGATTAATTTCTGTACCGACTTCATCGGTCGTTAAACGACGCTGTGAACCTGCTTCATCAATCACATCAATGGCTTTATCTGGCAAAAAGCGATCATTCATATATTTTGCAGACAATTCCGCTGCCGTTTGCAAGGCATCATCGCTATATTTCACTTGATGGAAGTCTTCAAAACGGCTACGCAAACCTGTTAAAATTTCTATGGTTTCTGCAATGCTTGGTTCATTGACATCAATTTTTTGAAATCTACGAGATAAGGCATGGTCTTTTTCAAAAATTTGACGATATTCTTGAAATGTAGTTGAACCCATACAACGTAATCGCCCATTCGCCAATGCAGGTTTAATTAAATTAGACGCATCTACACTGCTACCCATGGTTGAGCCAGCACCAATCATCATGTGAATTTCGTCTATAAATAAAATAACATTGTTTTTCTTTTCTAGCTCTTTGAGTAATTGCTTCAAGCGTTTTTCAAAATCGCCACGGTATTTTGCCCCTGCCAGCAATGCCCCTAAATCTAGGTTGTACACTTCTGCATTTTGCAATGGTGTAGGCACTTGTTTTTGCTCAATTAACCATGCCAAACCTTCAGCAATCGCTGTTTTCCCCACCCCAGGGTCACCCACTAAAATCGGGTTATTTTTGCGACGACGGCATAAAATTTGTGCAGCACGTTCTATTTCTTTTTCACGGCCGATTAAAGGGTCTAGCTGTCCATTGCGTGCCATTTCATTTAAATTTTGCGTATAAGTTTGCAAGGCACTTTGTGGGTTGTCCAACGCTTCATCGTCATCATCTTCTTGCCAATCATGATGTGCGTGATAGCTTTCATCATCAGCGGCCGTATCGCTATCTACCACACCGTGTGCAATATAGCTTTTGACCACCACTTGACTAATTTGGTACATTTCCAACAAGCTCACGGCATAGCTATCACGCTCTGGGTACATAGACAATAATATGTCCAACTCATCTACCTGCTGGCGACCTGTATCATTTTGCTGTGCTTGCATACGAAAAATGGCACGTTGCAATACACGGTCAAAGCCAATCGTCGCTTGTGGTGTGCTTTCTATGCTTCCAGCGTGCAAACGTGGCGATGTATCATCTATATATTTTTCCAAATCTTCTCGCAATAAACTGCTATCTACCCCACAAGCTGAAAGCAAGCCTTTCATTTTTTGTAAGCGTAAAATCGCCCAAAGTAAATGCTCGATCGTTACATATTCATGTTGTTGCTGTTGTGCAAAATTTGCAATATTCGCTAATGCTTTTTCTAATGCGTCTGAAAACATCACTCTCTCACTTGTATATTTATCGTGTATAAAACCTTGTATAAAACC
>JAUNHS010000110.1:0-2662 GCA_030523805.1 Acinetobacter sp. | reverse complement strand
TGTATAAAACCATGTAAAACCCAATATGAAATGCTAATCACTTACATTTATCAGCTTCAGTCGTCCATTTATGAAAATATATGCTGTAAAAATGTAGGGAAATCGGCACATTTAACCGTGTACGCCATCAATGATGATAACAATCACTTTAAGGTTGTGGCTCGGCTAAACATAATAAAGGGTGTCCTTCTGCACGGGCGTGTTGAACCACTTGATGTGCTTTGGTTTCAGCAATATCTTTGGGATATACGCCTGCAATGCCTTTGCCTTGATAATGAATCATCAACATAATTTCTGTGGCTTGCTCTGCATCAAGTGCAAAATAATGTTGTAAAACATCGACCACGAAATCCATCGGTGTAAAATCATCATTAAGCAAAACCACCTGATATAAAGGTGGCTTTTTCATTTTTGGACGTGCATTGGCTACGGCAATATCCGCATCATCTTGCTGTTGTGGACGGTGATTAGCATAAGGGTTTGATGTATTGTAAATCGTCATTTACACTGCTCCGACCGAACAATGATGATGACGAATACAATGTATCGTCATCATCAGATTATGCTTATTTGGTATCTGCTTTAACCTGTGGAATATCTGCAAGCAACATTGATTCTAATGTTGTTTCATTTCCTTTTTGCCAGCTAAAGCGTTTTGCAACTGGTGTTGCACCATTTAAACGCACTTCAATATATTTTGGCGTAAAGCCTTTCGGCATGGTCCAACGCCCTGTTAAGCGTTCATAATTGTCAAAGTTAAAGCTATTGTCTTCAAGTGGTACGCTCAACACATCATCATCGCCCACCAAGCGTACATCTACTGTACCTGATGCTTTTTGATTGGTTTCGCTCACTTGTACCAAGTCAATCACATACTCAAACGCATTGTCTGGCAATGGCTTCACGGCGATATTTTGTACTGTCAAACTCACACCACCACGGTTACGCAATAAATCACGATACATCGCATTTAAGCCTTCTACTTGGCTGGTTGTTGCTCGTGCATCGTTATATGATTGGTAGAATTTATTGGCATTGCTTACCGCAACATCACGCTCTTGTACAGTTTCATTGAAACGCTTACTTACATTTTCCAATTCTGCTTTTTGCTTTTGAACAACTTCGCCCAACTGCTCAGCATCTGCCGCAAAACCTACTGCGGTTAAGCCTTGACGGTGTCCAATCATATAACCAAACGTAAAGCTACCAATCACGGCCACGCTTAATGCAATCAATGCAATACGGTGCTGCTTGGCAAAGGCTTTTGCTTTATCTAACTTACCTTCCCCTTCTACTGGGGTTTCTGGTGTTACGGTTGGTTCTTTTTGTTCAAATTCGCTCATAGAATCTTGCTCTAAAGGTTGCTGTACGACTTAACTGTAGCACAATAACGCAGGGTAATTTAAAAGTTTAACGCCCACCATAGGCATAAAATCGCTATATGATAACACAACAACGTGTATTTCATCGCATTTTTATGCGTAAAATGCACATCTTTTGTACATATTGGGCAAAACTTGGTATGCTTTTTCAATCCACCCTGCATATTATACAGATTATGGCAATAAGGCAATACCCGAAAGCCCTGCCGTTTCGTCAAATCCAAACATTAAATTCATATTTTGAATGGCTTGCCCCGATGCACCTTTCACCAAATTATCCTGCACCACTACAATCACTAACTTGCTTGAGTGTGGCTGATGTAATGCAATGCGTAATTGGTTTGCCCCACGCACACTGCGTGTCTCTGGTAAGCTGGCTTTTGGCATCACATCTACAAAAGGTTCATTGGCGTAAAATTGTTCATACAACTGTTGCAAGTCTAGCTGTTGTCCAGCTTCGCTCAAATCTACATAGATAGTGCTTAACATACCACGAATCATTGGCACTAAATGTGGTACAAAAATTAAACCATCAAACGCCCCTTTTTGCCCTGAAATTTGCTCAAGGGCTTGTACAATTTCTGGGTGATGACGATGTCCAGACACGCCATAGGCTTTAAAACTATCACCCGCTTCGCAAAATAATGTCCCCACTTCTGCCTTACGCCCTGCACCTGATACACCTGATTTGGCATCAATCACGATGCTTTGTGTATTAAACAATGGCGATGTGGCTTGTGCATTGGCCTTAAGTAATGGTGCAAGTCCTAGCTGTACGGTGGTTGGGTAACACCCAGGATTACCGACAACGCTCGCCTGTTTGATTTGCTCACGGTTGAGTTCAGATAATCCATAAGCCGATGTTTTGAGTAACTCTGGGCAAGTGTGTTTGATTTTATACCATTGCTCAAATTGTGCTAAATCTTGCAAGCGGAAATCTGCCGCTAAATCAATGACTTTTGTACCTGCTTGGGTTAATGCTGGAGCGTGCGTCATGGCTACACCGTGTGGTGTCGCAAAAAAGACCACATCGCATTGTTTTAAGCGTTCTATATCTAAATCGGAAAATTCTAAATCGCATTTACCACGCAAGTTGGGAAACATCGCATCTATGCGTTTACCTGCTTCACTGCGAGATGTGAGTACATCTACACTGACGTGTGGGTGTTGTAATAATAGGCGGAGTAGTTCTACACCTGTATAGCCTGTTCCACCGACGATTGCGACTGAAATCATGATATTCCCCTGTGTTTTTGCTGTGGTTGTGTGTGGTTATTATA
>JAUNHS010000109.1 GCA_030523805.1 Acinetobacter sp. | reverse complement strand
GCTTGATCAATATGCTGATAACGCCCACCATCGCTAAAAGAATCAGGCGTAACATTCAAAATACCCATAATATTGGGGACAGACAAATCTAAAAATCGCCCATCACGGCACAACAGTTTACGCTTGGGTAAGGCATTGATTTTCATGTTTTTGTCCCATTTTGGCCTGATTTCAATATGAATGCTTCGCTCGTGTTACATTTAAATATGGTGTTTTTCACTATATTTTTGCATTTCTTGACGCAATAATTCAGCCAATTCTAAACTAAATTCTTGCTTGTGTTTATTCATGACCACATATACACGAGCATCAATTTCACGAGCAATTCGTTGAATGGTGCTAACCATCATATCATAGGCAGTTAAAGCATCATGATGTGGTAAATTTAAGAAAAACAACAATGACGTAATACGCTCATTTTCCAATTGATGAATATTAAATGGTTTTAACACATCTTCTTGATCGCCTTGCTGTGCAAACTCCACTTGTGCCACCGAAAACATATGATTTAATTGGTCATTATAACGATGGAAATAATTTTTCTCGCCAAAACGCAATAAATAACGGTCTAATAAACGGATTAAACGCTCGCCTGTTAAACTTGGTGCAGTGTCTTTAATTTCTACATAAATGTCTAGGCTGTTTTGTTTGCCTTCGCTATACATTTCATCTTTATCGGCTTGCTTTTCTAGTGTAGCTGCCAACAATTCGCTCTCACCTTGGAAATGCTCTACTTGACTGACTTCCAAATCAGGATTTAATTGTAAAGCCACTTCTTCTTCCGCTTCTGGCACAGGTGTAGTCTCTGCAACTGCTGCAGGCACAATTGTCGCCAAATATTGCTCACGCACTTGACGTGGCATAATCGGCTGCTGTGAAATACGGTCAAAATGAATGGGACTATCTTCCAAAGAAATTGCATACGTTTTTGGTTTATACAGCATATATTTTGCACATAACCAAATGGCAATTAAAATGGCAATAATCACTACCAGAAATAAAATCAGTGAGATTTTGTCGTTTAACATCATGCGTCTTGACTCTCCATTAAGCCGTATTCTTTCGCTTCTTCTAAATTCACTGCCACAAGTTTAGATGTGCCAGCTTCAGGCATTGTTACACCGAGCAAATCGGTTGCCATCGTCATTGCCAATTTATTATGCGTAATATAAATAAATTGCACTTGTTCAGACAACTCTTTCACTAAATGACAAAACCGTTGTACATTGGCATCATCTAACGGTGCATCTACTTCATCTAACACACAAAACGGTGCAGGATTTAAGCGGAAAATCGCAAAAACCAATGCCAAAGCGGTTAATGCTTTTTCACCACCAGATAACAATGCCAATGAACTATTCCGCTTACCTGGTGGACGTGCCATCAATTTTACGCCAGATTGCCAGTCTTGCTCTAACGTGAGCTGAGCTTCGCCACCATTAAAAATTTTAGGGAATAAAATTTGTAATTCACGGTTAATTTGCTCAAAAGTCGTCATAAACAAACTTTTTGTTTCTTGGTCTATACTTTTCATGGCATCTTTAAGCTGATTGACCGTGCTTTCTACATCTTGAATTTGATGATTGAGTTGCTCATGACGGGTCATAATGTCTTGATACTCTTGCGATGCAATTAAATTCACCGCCCCAATCTTCTCTAATTTTTGTTGTTTTTCAACAATTTGCTGTTGATGTATTTGCACATCAATCTGCAAACCCAACACAGGCTCGTGCTGCAATTCCATCAACTGCACTTGATAATGCTCTACATCTGATTTGGCTTGTTGCCATGCTAGACGTTGCTCTTCCAATTGCTGACGTAGTTGCTCATCTTGTTGTTGCAATTGCTGACGTTGCTCACTACTCTGCTGCTGCTGTTGCTGTGCTTGATTTAGTTGCTCTTGCCACGCTTGCCATTGGTCTTGCAAGGCAACGGTGAGCGTCGCTTGCTCATCAAGTTGCTTTTGTAAACTCGGCAATTCGGTTTGTAAAGGCAACAAACTACTTTGTAAAAATTGGCTTTGCTCTTTTTGCTTTTGTTGTTGATTCACTAAAAATGATAAATCTTTTTGCAACAATTCCACTTGTTGCAACTGCTGTAAATGAGCTTTTTGTGCTTGGTTCAGCAATTGCGTTTGTTGCTGTAATTGCTGTTGCACATCGTCTAATTGTTGATCAAAATCATCAGCTTGCTGTTGCTTGCTTTGCACATCGGGCAATAATTGCTCAATTTTTAGATTTAAAGCGTGTAAATCAATTTCTAAATCATCACGCTGTAACGCATCTTCTTCTACTTGAATTTGCAAATGTTGTAATTGCTGTTGCAACTGTTGCTGCTGCACGGCAAATGCCTGTTGCTGGCTTTGTGCTTTGGTGAGTTGCAATGCCAACTGTTGCACCTGCTGCTGCTGTTGTTGTATCTGTTGCTGTAATTGCTGCTGTTGCTGTTGTAATTGCTGCCAAGTGTGTTTTGCTTCAGTCGTCGCTTGTTGCAATTTCTCCAACTGTTGCTGTTGTGTAGCAATCAATGGTGCAAGCTCATCTAAACGCAAACGATGACGCATTCCCCCTGCTTGGGCTTGGCTGGCTTGGTCATACGCCAATGCAATTTGCCAATCTGCACCAAGCCAATAACCGTCTAAAGTCAAAATGCTTTGTCCAGTCGTTAATTTACCTTGTAAAACAATGGCTTGGGCATAGTTTTCAACACATTTCACATCTTGCCAAATGGCACGCTGTGGCGTTGCAATCCAATCTTGCAAAGTCGGCAAATGTGCTAAATCGCTGTGCCATGTAGATGTCGTTTGTACATCAGCATTTAAACGAATTTGACGTGCCACTTGTGTAGAAAAATCGTGTTGCTGTTCCAGCAGTTGAGCATTTAACCATTCTGCCAGCACTTGCTCCACCAATGCCACATAAGGCTTGGCATCATCATGTAACTGTAATTGTTGCAATAATTGCTGATATTGCTCTTGCTCTGGACTTTCCTTTGCCACCAATTGCGATAATTGTGAATGCTCAGCTTGCAAAATGTGCAAATCAGCTTGGGCTTGGCGTGCTTGTTCCTGTTGCACATCGTAGGCGTGTTGTGCTTGTTGAGCTTGTGCGTTGCACTGCTCTAAATCTTGCTGTAACTGTTGTAATTGTTGTTGTTGCTCATCATAATCGTGCTGTAAAGCATCCACATCAGCAATGTGCTGTGTCTGCACTTGCGATTGCTGTTGCTCTAGCGTTTGGCGTTGTTGCTCTATGCGTTGAATATTTTTATTTAATTGCTCATAGTGCAATTTGGCGTGTTGCTGCTGCTGTTGCCATTGTTGTAATTGCTGTTGCAACTGTTGTAATTGTTGCGATTGCCCGTGTTGTTGCTGTTTGATTTTCCCCAATTGTGTATTTAAACGCTCCACTTGTGCCTGATGTTGCTTGAGCGTATCTTCATATTGTGCAACCAATTGATCGGCTTGCTCCAGCTGTAAATCTATAATTTGTGCTTTTTCGTGGTCGCTGTGCTGTTGCACTTCAAGCTGTTGTAATTGCTTTTGATTTTGCTCAAAACTATTTTTCTTTTGCAACATTTGAGCAGTTAATTCTGCCAAATGCTTCTCGGCATCTTGCCATTCGGTTTGTAAAGGTGTGGATTGTTGTAATAATTGCTGAAAACGCTGCTGACTGACTTGAAATACACTTTCCGCTTGTTGTAATTCCACACGCACCGTTTTAAATTGCTCACTGAGTGTGCTTAATTGCTGCTGATAATGCTGTTGCTTGTGCTGATTTTGCTCAATTTGGTAAGACAAACTTTCTATTTTTAAACGCTGAATATCCTGCTCTAATTGCGTATATTGCAAAGCTGCTTCTACTTGACGTTGTAAGGTTTTGAGCTGTTTTTCCAGCTCGCTGTCTATATCGTGCAAGCGTGATAAATTTTGCTCGGCTTGCTCCAAATGCTGTAAAGTTTCCTTACGTCTGGCTTGATAGCGTGAAACCCCTGCCGCTTCTTCAATAAACACACGCATTTCATCGGGCTTGGCTTCTACCAAACGACTAATCATGCCCTGCTCAATGACCGCATAAGAACGTGGGCCTAAACCAGTTCCCAAGAAAATATCGGTAATATCACGGCGACGACAACGTGTGCCATTTAAAAAATATTCTGACTTACCTTCACGATTGACTTGGCGACGCACCGACAATTCGCTATAAGCATTATACGCACCGCCCAATTTGCCCAATGTATTATCAAAACGCAACTCTACACTTGCCATGCCAACAGGCTTACGCTGTGCTGTGCCTGTAAAAATTACATCTTGCATAGAGCCACCACGCAACTGCCGTGCCGATGACTCGCCCATCACCCAACGAATTGCATCAATCACATTTGATTTACCACACCCATTTGGCCCAACCACAGCGGTTCGGTTATCTTTAAAATGCAAGGTGGTACTATCGGCAAAAGATTTAAAGCCTGAAAGTTTTAAACTTGTGAGACGCATAATCGTGTGTTAAATCAAATCAGCATTGTGCATACAAATGTATTTGATGACACAATGGCAAAAATAGCGTGAACGGAAACACTTAATTATAACAGATTTATTCACAAAAGAGAAAAAATTCTCAATAAAAATCAAGGCAAAATGAAAACAAAATTAAAATAATGCCGACCACGCCCACACACGTTGCTCAATTTCGGCAGCATCTCGTGCCAGTACATCGCCAATCACGGCACACAAATCCGCCCCAGCGGCAATCACAGGTGCGGCATTTTCCACCGTCAAGCCACCAATTGCACAAATGGGCATGTTGGGAAATTGCTGTTTGGCTTGTCTAAGTATTTGTAAATCAATATTTTTCGCTTGGGTTTGTTTGGATTGTGATGTATAAATCGCCCCAAATGCAATGTAATCTGCACCATCGTGTACGGCTTGCTCGGCAAAATACAGTGAATCCATACACGTTCGCCCAATGATGGCTTGCTCGCCAACTGCTTGCCGTGCGTGGGCAATTTCGCCATCGTCTTGTCCTAGATGGACATTTAAGGCGAATTGCTGTGCAAGTTGAATATCATCATTAACAATCAAGGGTGTATGATAATGTTCGCACAGTTGTTTTAATTGGCGTAATTCGTCTATTTTTTCGCTGGCTGTGGCGTGTTTGCGGCGGTATTGTAGCAGTGCGATTTGCTGTGTTGCCAAAGCAAGGGTAAGTTTGTGTTTGAGTTGTGGGAATGGGTCGTCATTGGTAATAAGGTATAATCCACGCATGGAAGTTCCTGTTGGTTAAATTAGATCATCATTTGAAAGTATAATAATACGACTTAGCAACAATAACAAATAATACAATATCGGCAATAACGATTAATTTCGTATTTTAATTTAGGTAAAAACAGCTAAAAAGGATAAAAATAAAACCGTTAATCATAAAATATATCGGTGTCAATAGGCGTGTTGCAAGGGACGGGATAACACGCTTGTATTCGCTTTAATGCTTTTTCATCGGCTTTTAAGGTTAAAAAACGCCCATCTTTTAATAATACACCCACATAATGCCA
>JAUNHS010000108.1 GCA_030523805.1 Acinetobacter sp. | reverse complement strand
CAATCATTAGTCAATCGCAGGCGTATAAGTCCCTGCTACAATCGCATCTTTAATGCGTTCTGCTTCGCTCAACACTTGAGCTAATAAGGCTTGTACATTTTCCAAAGTTGCCACAGGGCTTAAAGTGGTCATCTTCAATGATTGTACATCTTGTTTAGCATCAATCACACGAGTTACACCAATATTCGCTTCACCACGAGCAAATAATTCATCTGCAACGTTTTGGTTTAAGCTATCAATAAATTCTGCAGGATAACCTTGTGGTACAACACGGAATAAAACCGATGCAAATTGTGGCTCAACCAATAATTCTAAACCATCAGTCGCTTGAATATAATCTGCAACTTGGCGAGTTAATTTTACGCCATGGTCAATCATTGAGCCGTACAATTCTTCGCCTAGTGCTTCTACGGTAAACCATAATTTTAACGCATCAAAACGACGAGTGGTTTGCAATGATTTAGATACAAGGTTTGGTACGCCGTGTTCTTCGTCATAAGCCGAGTTCAAATATTCTGCTTCATAGTGCATAAAGCGATAATTTTTCTCATCTTTTAATAAGAATGCACCACATGAAATGCTTTGGAAGAAATGTTTATGGAAATCAAGCGTTACCGAATCAGATTGTTCAATACCATCTAACCAATCACGATAATCATTAGACAATAACAATGCACCGCCCCACGCTGCATCAATATGCATCCACGCACCAAACTGATGCGTTAAAGCACGGATTTCTTTTAATGGATCAATCGCACCTGCATCGGTTGTGCCTGCTGTAGCCACCACACACGCTACGATTTTACCTTCTGCTTGTAATTGTTTTAAGGTTTGTTCTAATGCAACCACGTCCATTTGAGCTTTGTCATTGACAGGTACAGCAACGACAGATTGGAAGCCCATGCCCATCATTGCCATATTTTTTTGTACAGAGAAATGTGCATTTTCAGAGCAAATCACTTTGACACGTTGCATCGCATCAGCAGGAATACCATCACGTTGTACAGACCATTCTTGCCCTTGTTCATTTTTCCAATGTTTAGCAATGCACCAATCACGAGCTAACAATACACCCATCAAGTTAGATTGTGTGCCGCCTGATGTAAACACACCTGCTTGTCCGCTACCATAGCCGACTTTTTGGCGTAACCAGTCAATTAATTGCACTTCCATCAATGAACCTGCTGGGCTTTGATCCCATGAATCCATAGACTGATTGGTCGCATTGATTAATACTTCAGCAATTTGGCTTGTAACCATGGTTGGGCAATGCAAATGTGCCAAAGAATGTGGGTGATGTACTTTTAAACTTTTATTTAAAAATAACTCTACAAGACGCTCTAATGATTGCTCTACGCCCAAACCTTCAGCCGCAGGATTAAAACGGATTTCTGAACGTAACTGTTTAATGCTACCACCCGTGTACATTTTATCATTTTGTAGCCATGCTGAGACTGCTTTTACCGCTTGAGCCATCGCCTTTTCATAATCAGCGATAGATTGTGCGTCATTACATAAAAGTGCTTGTTTGTGTTGTGCAAAGGTTGCCATAGTCTTAACCCTAATTGTGATGTTAAAAGATGTAGGCATTATAGCCTATTCAGTGGCTAACGCCAAAAGATTTAGAAAAATGTTGCAAAAAGTCATACAAAAACTAATCATGCAAGGCATATTGCTTTAATGCTTGCCGATGTTGTTGATAATTGACATCATGCCGAGCGACCCACGCCCAAAACGCAGGGCTATGGTCAAAATGCACCGTATGAGCCAATTCATGTATGCACACATAACGCACCAATGCTTCAGGACAACGCACCAAAGCCGCATTCAACATAATGGCATTTTGACGGCTACAACTCCCCCAACGTGTTTTGGCATGGCGAATGGAAATTTTACTCACTTGGATACGCAAGGTTTGAGCAATGTGCTGCAAATACGCTGGCAAATGCTGTTTAGCATAACTCAAAATGAATTGTTTCATCGCTAAATCCTTTTGTGATGAATCCAATAATAATTGCGATTGCTGTGCGTGCCAAATAAAAAATTTACCTTTTAATTGCTCTTGCTGAACATAATGTACACTAATGTTGGCATGATGTTGGAATAATTGCAGTTGTGTTGGATATTGTTGAGCCGTCGGCATAGGTTGCCAATGTTGTTTAATCCACGCTTTAGATTGCTGTAAAAATTGCACAACGTGTTCATAGCGTGCCGTAGGCGGAGCAATAACTTTGATGTCTTGAGCAGAAATTTTGATTTTTATGCGTGTCGCTCGTGCGTGCGGTTTGAGCAAAATATCGGGTAAATCATCATCTAAATGAATATATTGCTGTTGTAATACAGGCAAAGCTGGTTTTTTAACACGAGAAACCAAACGCTTAAACATAGGATTTATTCCACTCAGATGATAAATATCGCCAAAAGAAAAGCATGAGAATATTCCCATGCTTGACCATCTTTTGCTGTCTTATTCAGCATAACGCACATCAATGCCATGATCGGTTGCCACAATAGCGACATTTGCAGCATTTAATGCAAAAATCCCATTGGTAACAACACCTGGAATATCATTGATGGTTTTTTCTAATTCTATCGCATTTAAAATGTTTAAATTATAAACATCTAAAATGACATTGCCATTATCCGTAACCACGCCTTCACGATAGGTCGGATCGCCACCTAAAGTCACTAATTTGCGTGCCACGGCTGAGCGTGCCATCGGAATGACTTCAATCGGTAAAGGAAACGCACGCCCTAACTGCGTTACCCATTTGCTATCATCTACAATACAAATAAATTGACGTGCAATAGATGCCACAATTTTTTCTCTAGTCAGTGCCGCTCCACCACCTTTAATCATGTGCAAATGACGGTCAATTTCATCTGCCCCATCTACATAAGCATCTAAACTACCGACACTATTCATATCTACGACTTCTATGCCGAGTTTTTTCAAACGTTCTGCGGTGGCTTGTGAGCTAGCAACAGCTGCTTCTAATTGCAATTCAGGCAATAAATCAATCAAAAAATTGACCGTACTTCCTGTGCCTACACCCAAAATACCGCCTTTAGGTAAATGCTTTAATGCAGCTTCAGCTGCGGCTTGTTTTTTTTGGTCTTGTGTTTGGTATAACGCCATAATTGTGCCTAAATGTGAATATGAATGAAATGCTGTTATCTTACAACGGTTAGCCTGCTTTCTCAAGTCATAGTGATGATTTTTGCGTGGTCTTTGCTCTATGCTTTATGCCAAATACAGATGGTCAATTAAAATAAAACTACCAATCACAATCAGCACGATGCCACCTAAAAATTCTGCGTATTTACCACAATTTTGTCTCATCGAATGCCCGAGCATCACGCCACTACTGACCATCACACAAGTTGCCAAGCCAATCATGAGCGTGGCTAACAGAATGGAAACATCTAAAAATGCCAAACTCACACCAACGGTCATGGCATCTAAACTTGTACCAATTGCTGTTAAAATCAATAAATAAAATTTGGGTGATGTGGTCGGTTGAGATGTTGGTGAATCATCATGTTGTAAACTTTCATAGCACACTTTTAAGCCCAAGCCTAATAATAAGGCAAAGGCTAACCAATGGTCCCATTGTTCAATCCATTGATGAGCTAATTTGCCCAATCCCCAACCAATCAACGGGGTAATGCCTTCAATCAAACCAAACAATATACCAATACGCAAAGCACGCCAAATGCTGACTTTACCTAAAATCACCCCTTTTGCGATGGCAACAGCAAACGCATCCATAGACATGGCAAAGGCTAAAACCAACAGGGCAAAAAAGCTCATGATGTACTCATTAGGTATATTAAAGTCGTTGTGAATTATAGCATAATTTGTTGATTGCTCTATTGCCTTGTGGATTGAATATTGCACATTGTAATCCATGAGCCGATATAAAAATGTGAGATGATTTTTAGCTAGATGTCTAACCGTTTATAAATTAAACAAATAATAAGATTTATTGCGATAGGATTGCGATTTATCAGCTTGATTTTACTAAATTATTTGATATATTTACTTTTGTAAATGAAATGTAAAGTTTATTTTTGCATGATTGCATGGAATAAATGCACATTGATGGTTTATTTTGGATTGAGATAGAGAGTAAAAACGATGTCTGCGACAGAACAAAAAAACTCAACTGCTCGTGTACTCACTGCATCTATGGTTGGTACAACGATTGAGTTTTACGATTTTTATATTTATGCAACGGCTGCGGTCATTGTATTCCCACAGCTGTTTTTCCCAGCGGATAACCCACAAACCGCTGTATTACAGTCTTTAGCGACCTTTGCGATTGCCTTTTTAGCACGTCCTTTGGGTTCGGCATTATTTGGGCATTTTGGCGACCGTATCGGACGTAAAGCCACGCTTGTTGCGGCATTATTAACCATGGGGCTTTCTACTGTTGCTATTGGTTTATTGCCAACTTATGAAAGCATTGGCATTACAGCAGCGATTTTATTGGCATTGTGCCGTTTAGGGCAAGGCATTGGCTTGGGCGGTGAATGGAGCGGTGCGGTATTGCTTGCCACGGAAAATGCACCACAAGGTAAGCGTGCATGGTTTGGTATGTTCCCACAGTTGGGAGCACCGTTTGGCTTAATGCTTGCCAATGGTTCATTCTTATTGCTAGGTGCAATTTTGACTGAAGAGCAATTTTTGGCGTGGGGCTGGCGTATTCCATTTGTTGCAAGTGCTTTATTGGTGATTGTGGGTTTGTATATTCGTTTGAAATTGCATGAAACACCAGCATTCCAAAAAGTCTTGGACAAACAAGAAGAAAAGCACGTGCCTTTTGCTGCGGTATTCCGTCATCATTTTCCAATGTTGATTTTAGGTACGATTGCTGCAGTATGTACGTTTGCAGTCTTTTATTTAACGACTGTGTTCTCGCTCAACTGGGGGACGAAACAGCTTGGTTATAGCCGTGAAGACTTCTTGAAAATGGTTACTTTAGCGACAATTGCCTTTGCTGTATTTATTCCAATTTCTGCTATTTTAGCTGAAAAATTGGGGCGTAAAGTAACGTCTATAGCCGTGTGTGCAATTTCTGCAATCTTTGGCTTCTTCTTTGCTGATTTATTGGCATCAGGCAGTCAAGCGACTGTATTTTTATTCTTGTGCATTGGTTTAGCGATTATGGGTTTAACCTATGGCCCAATTGGTACGGTATTGTCAGAATTATTCCCAACATCGGTGCGTTATACAGGGTCAGCTTTAACCTTTAATTTGGCAGGCATTTTAGGGGCTTCTTTTGCACCCTTGATTGCAACCAAATTGGCAACGACTTATGGTTTACACGCCGTGGGTTATTATTTGGCAGGCGTGTCTATTTTATCTTTAGTGGCATTCTTGCTCATTAAAGAAACGAAAAATGTAGATGTCAATAATCAGCTGTAATTGGTTTCAATGACAAAAAAGCTCTATGTCATCATAGAGCTTTTTTTGTGGGATATGAAATGGATTGTTACTGGTCAATCACATCAGTACCCTTCGGTGGTGTAAAATTAAAAGTTGAAGCAGGAATGCTTGCATTTAATTTGGCAT
>JAUNHS010000107.1 GCA_030523805.1 Acinetobacter sp. | reverse complement strand
AATGAAAGCGGTTGTTTTTCGCCATCAATCGTCCATTCTGCATTAAAAATTTTATGACGACAATGCTCCGAATTGGCTTGGGCAAACATCATCAATTCAATATCGTGTGGATTGCGACCCAGTTTGCGGAACGCATCATCTAAATAGTCAATTTCTTCAGCAGATAATGCAAAGCCAAACTCTTGATTGGCATCAATTAATGCTTGCTTGCCTTGCCCTAAAATATCAATAGAATTTAATGGTTTAGCATCGGCATCGCTAAATAATGCTTGAGCATCTGCCACTTGAGCAAATACGCTTTCCGTCATACGGTCATGCAAAATTTGCTTCATTTCTTGGCTGCATTCACTCACACCTTTGAGCGTGTACAACACGCCACGCTCCAAGCGATGAATTGGCAAATTACAGTTTTGGAAAATATCGGTCGCTTTAGATGACCAAGGTGAAATTGTACCCACACGTGGCGTTACAAAAATTTGGATTTCATCATTTGCTGGCTGACGCAGTGCAAAACTTTCGCCATTATTCAGCAGTTGCAAAGCACCTTGTTGCACTTTTTCGTTTAAATCTTGATCAAATAAATACACCCATTGACTTTCAATCGCTGTAACAGAACTCACTGCCTGCAAGCGAGCTAAAAGTTGAGAACGTTTAAATGCTGAATGTGCAACTGCACCAACCACGATAAACATGATAATTTGAACTCCATGACCTAAAAAGGTATGCCGTTTTTGTGAAATGTAAATGAATGATATTATACTGTAAAAAGCATTCAGTCGGCTAGTCTAAGCACTTGAAAATTTCGTATTTTTAATGAACTTTGCATAATTTTCCCACGAAAGCCACAAACACACCAACAAATAAAAAGGCGTTGTACCGAGACAACGCCTAAACCTTATTTGATTTTATGCACTTGCGTTCAATCAAAACTCAATCAACAACTTGATTAATAAAATTAATCAATAAAAGTCGCACCGCCCATATATGGTTGCAATACTTTTGGAATTTCAATAGAACCATCAGCACGTTGATAATTTTCCATCACTGCCAATAAAGTACGCCCCACTGCCAAACCAGAACCATTTAAAGTATGCACCAATTCAGTTTTCTTTTGATCCACACGATAGCGCGCTTTCATGCGTCGTGCTTGGAAATCGCCCATATTTGAACAGCTTGAAATTTCACGGTAAGTATTTTGACTTGGCACCCATACTTCTAAATCGTAGGTTTTAACTGCACCAAAGCCCATATCGCCACCGCACAATACAATTTTACGATATGGCAATTCTAAGGCTTGCAAGATACCTTCTGCATGACCTGTTAATTCTTCCAATGCCTGCATCGAATGCTCAGGTTTAACGATTTGCACCATTTCCACTTTATCAAACTGGTGCTGACGAATTAAGCCCCGTGTATCACGTCCATAAGACCCTGCTTCACTACGGAAACATGGCGTATGTGCGGCATATTTCAACGGTAAACGTTCTGCATCAATAATTTCATTACGCACAAAATTAGTTACAGGTACTTCCGCCGTTGGAATTAAATAATATTCTTTTTCGCCTTGCAATTTAAACAAATCTTCTTCAAATTTTGGCAACTGACCTGTACCACGCAAGCTATCAGCATTGACCAAATACGGCACATAGGCTTCAGTATAACCATTTTTAAGCGTATGCGTATCTAGCATAAACTGCGTTAAAGCACGTTGCAAGCGAGCCAAAGGCCCTTTTAATACGCTAAAACGAGAGCCTGTCAATTTGGTTGCTGTTTCAAACTCCAAGCCGCCCATCCATTCGCCCAAATCGGTATGATCTTTGATTTCAAAATCAAATTGGCGTGGTGTACCCCATGTTAAAATTTCAACATTATCGCTTTCATCTTTACCTTCAGGCACGCTTTCATCTGGCAAGTTTGGAATAGATAATAACTTTTCTTCCAATTCAGTTTGCAAAGCATTTAACGCATTTTCAGCATCTTTAATTTCATCGCCAATGGCTTGCATACGAGCCATAATTTCACTAGCATCGCCGCCTTGCTTTTTCAAAATGCCGACTTGCTTTGCCCCTGCATTACGTTCTGCTTGTAAATTTTCAGTTTTTTGCTGCAAGTCTTTACGGCGATTTTCTAAATCTGCCCATTCATTCACATCAAGCTGAATGCCACGCTTTGCCAATGCTACATTGACCAAGTCAATGTTATTTCTTAATAATTTAGGATCAATCATTGTTTAACATCAAAATAAAAATAAACACACGCTAATTTTAGAACTTATCGCTTAGAATTACAATCATATTGCCCATTTTGTAGCAACTTTCTATAAATTCACGCTTTCTTATTGTTTAAAATAACAGCAAATCGCATTAATATTGAACAATTGAATAAG
Source organism: Acinetobacter sp. (assembly GCA_030523805.1). Lineage (GTDB taxonomy): Bacteria > Pseudomonadota > Gammaproteobacteria > Pseudomonadales > Moraxellaceae > Acinetobacter. Next base: position 3,348 of record JAUNHS010000107.1, on the reverse strand, counting down.
AGCAATAAATCATAATTTTTCATCGTTTAAAATTTATCAAAAAAGAAATCAACACCTTAACCATCGCACGCTATTCAAAGCAACATTTTCGTACAAAAATTATGCAATAAAATCATTTTGCCTGCGTTCGCTTTTTTGTTATGATGACACGCCAATTTAAATAAATGAGAGAAAACCATGTCGGACAATGCTGCAAAAAAAACAAACCAGCAAGCGAAAGAATCTAGTATTTTAAAAGATTTACCTATTCCACCACACAATTTAAATTTTGAACAAAGTTTGCTCGTTGCTTTAATGAGCTTGCCACAGTCGTTTGAACAAGTGGATTCTACTTTAAACAAAGAAGATTTTTATGCTGTGCGACATCAGCATATTTTTGATGCCATTCATAGCCTTGCACGCCAAGATTTGTCTTATGATGTAATTATGGTCAGCGACCGTTTGAGCAATTTAGGCTTGCTAGATGCCGCAGGTGGCGATGATTATTTGCATGAATTGATGACCAACACTGCCAGCCACTTTTTCAAGCTGGAAGATTATGCCCAAAAAATCAAAGATTTTGCGACCTTACGCCAACTCATTCAAGCGGGTAATGAAATCAATAATTCCGCCTATCACCCTAAAAATCGCTCTGTAGATGATATTTTAGATGTGGCTGAAAGTAGAATTTTTGCCATTGCCGAACAGCGACACGCCAGCCAAAAGTCAGGCCCACAAAAGATTAATGATATTAATGCAGGATTGGTAGCAAAACTTACCGAACTGTCGCAGGCTGATGGCGATTATACAGGCTTAAACACGGGCTTTCTTGAACTTAATAATAAAACCAGTGGCTTACAACCTGGCGATTTAGTGATTGTTGCCGCTCGTCCATCTATGGGTAAAACCACATTTGCCATGAACATGGTGGAAGGCGTGCTATTTGGTCATGATTTGCCTGTATTGGTATTCTCTATGGAAATGCCATCAGACTCTATTGCGATGCGTATGATGTCATCTATCGGCAAAATTGAACAAACCAGCGTACGCTCAGGTAAGTTAAAAAGCCATGAATGGGAAAGCCTATCTACCGCAATGGCTCAATTGGCTGACCGACCATTGTATATTGATGATACGCCTGCATTATCACCATCGGAAGTACGCTCTCGTGCCAGACGTGTTGCCGCTGAAAATGGCAATAAAATGGGCTTAATCATGGTGGACTATTTGCAATTAATGCGTGTGCCAGGTATGGGCGACAACCGTGTAAACGAAGTTGCAGAAATTTCTCGCAGCTTAAAAGCCCTTGCCAAAGAATTAAAATGCCCTGTGGTTGCGTTATCGCAATTAAGTCGTAATTTGGAAAACCGTCCAAATAAACGCCCTGTAATGTCAGACTTGCGTGAATCGGGTGCGATTGAGCAAGATGCTGATGTGATTATGTTTATTTACCGTGATGAAGTCTATAATAAAGAAAGTAAAGATGTCGGCACGGCAGAAATTATTATCGGTAAACAACGTAATGGCCCGATTGGCACGGTTCGCTTGGCGTTTGAAGGTCATTTTACACGCTTTAGAGATTTAGACCCATCTTGGTACGACATGCACGCACGAGAAGGCGAAGAAGAATAAGTATTATGCGAAACACTCAAATTTATATAGATTCATCGGCACTCGTTCACAATTTACAACGAGTACGCCAACTTGCACCACGCAGTAAAATTGTGAGCATGGTCAAATCCAATGGCTATGGTCATGGTGTAGAACAAGTATGTAAAGCACTCAAAGATAGCGATGCGTTTGGCGTAGCGTGCTTGGAAGAAGCGATAGATATTCGTCAATTCAATTCACACACGCCTATTAGTTTGATGGAAGGTGTATTTTCACTGCAAGATCAAGAACTTGCGATTGCATACCGCTGTGAATGTGCTATTCATCATCAAGCACAATTAGATTGGCTGTTGCACTATCAACACGACTACCAACAGCACAATTTAAAAGTTTGGGTCAAGCTCAATAGTGGCATGAACCGTTTGGGTTTTAGCCCAGCGGAATGTATAGACGTATTGCAGCAGCTCCATCAACGTGGTTTCAAATGTGTACTTACCATGCACTTTGCCAATGCTGATGATGAAATGCACCCACTCAATGCACAGCAAATTCAGCAATTACGCCATGTGCAACAGCAATGCCCTTTTGCAGAAGTGTCATGTTGTAATTCTGCAGCGATTTTTAATTGGTCGGATTTGCATTTTGACTATGTACGCCCTGGCATTATGCTGTATGGTTCAAGTCCTTTTGCAGAGCGTTCAGCACACGATTTAGGCTTACGCCCTGCAATGATTTTTACCACAGATATTATTGCTTTACATCAGCTTGGTATTGGCGAAAAAGTCGGCTATGGCTCAAGTGTAACTACACAACGTAAAACGACTTTGGCAATTATCGCTGTAGGTTATGGCGATGGCTACCCTAGGGCGTATCAACAGCAAAATTATGTGAGTATAGATGGTCATGCTGTACCGTTGTTTGGGCGTGTCAGCATGGATATGAGCATGATTGATGTAACGGATTTAATTGCTCAAGGCGTTGATGTGCAAGTGGGTACATTTGTGGAATTGTGGGGGCAGCATCGTTCGGTTGATGATGTTGCAGCGTGTAATGGCACGATTGGTTATGAGCTGTTGTGCCGTGTAACGCAGCGTCCGTATCGGGTGTTTGGTATGGCTGATTTTAGGGATTGTTTTTAAATCATTGATAGTTTAGGCGTTTATATTCATGATTTTAAATGATATATACGCCTATTGATTAAAAACAAGCTCATCGCAATAATAAAATTAATGCTTGCAAATGCAATCAAAATGCCCACAACACCCAACATTGGCAATAAATAAATCGCCAATGGCATACCAATAAAAATCAAAAGCAATCTAAATAAAGGTGGATATTTTACATACCCCATCACTCTCAAACGAGCAATAAATGCAACAGATAAACCATCAAATGCTGCAATGAATAATGACAAACATACAACTAATAAATAAAAATAGGAAAACTCTCCAAAATATAACCCGATGAATATAGGGCTAAATAAAAGACTAATCATCAAACTTTTAATTACAAAAGTAAAAATAAATCTATTCAACACAGGAATAAATAAAGCATGATTATAATTCATTCCTTTAGATAAATGGATAGACAATGCTGATGAAAAACCAATATAAAATACAAAAGCTAAATTGATAATATTTAATGATATACCAAAATAACTCATCACTTGCTCAGTATAATTGGCATTCAAATAAAAAAATAGCAATGCAAAACCTACAGCAAATATCAAATTCGTTGCTAAATCAGACCGACCAAAAT
>JAUNHS010000106.1:2352-5742 GCA_030523805.1 Acinetobacter sp. | reverse complement strand
TCCAATAATGCTGGGAGCTGTTGTTGGACAGATTGAATTAAATAGCCGAGCAAATGGCTTTGCATTTGTTTGTTAAAATCTTGGACTTCATTTAAGTAATCAAAATAGGCTTGGCAAGCGGTAATAATAGGGTGCTGTTGCCATTGTTGCATAATACCATCTGGCATATCTTTTTTTCCTTTGATTTTGAGTAGCTTGCCTAAATGATCATTTATATCTTTGGGAATGGTAAAATTTTCTTGCTGTTGTAATTGATGTAAATGTTGATATTCTTTAGCAAAATCTTCTGTGATAGGTTGTGAAGTCTTGTATAAATATGAATAATATTCAGAATTAGGGAATAAAAAACTTAATTCTTCACCACGTTCAAAAGGAATGGCTTTAAACAATTTTAGGGCAGATGCTAGTGGTACATTCTGTGGTATTTCAGGGAATTGCCAACAATCTGGTGAAAAATTTAGCGATGATTCAACATCTTTAAAATAATTTTCTGGGTCTTTTAAAATACCTTGCTCGTATAAATCACTAATTAAATCAGCATCTTGATCAGCAATCCACTGACGCAACGCATCATGAATAAGTTGTAAAATGTATTGCTTTTCAGTTTCACTGATACTGAGTTGCTGCGTTACACCACTTTCAAAGCTAAACTCACGCAAGAGCTTTTGCGTAAAACTATCCAATGTGCCAATATACATTTCATCAAATTGCTGTAGCACCATATTTAAGCGTTCATACGCATGATTGATGTCATGAGCATAGTCTTGTAATAATTTTTGCAATAAAGGATCGCTTTCAGTTTTGGCGATATTTTGTAACTCTTGTTCAGTTTTGCCTTGCTGTTGATTGAAAAAGCGAGCAATTTCATATAAGCGAGTGCGAATACGGTTACGCAATTCTGCTGCTGCTTTGCGTGTAAATGTGGTCGCAATCATATGCTTGGGCAAATATTTGCCACAGAGCAATAAACGGACAATAATTGCCGAAAGTGTAAACGTTTTGCCTGTACCTGCAGATGCTTCAATCCAATGTACGCCTGTTTCACTAAAATCATGGATCGGATTGTTTGATTTTTTAATTGCTGTCATTGTAAAAAGTCCCCATTTTGTCTGTATTAGTTCACTTGTTGCTCGTGGTCAAGTAATGTGCAATAAAGCTGTATAAACTGATCTAAACTTTGTCGAAGCAAGTGTTCACTATCTAAATCCTGCAATAAAAATTGCCAATCTAAATGAGTGAGACGATTTTCATTTTCTTCATTATTTTTGAACTTGGCATATGTATTGAACCATTCTGTCGTGGCTAAACTCAGTGATTTTTCAAAATCAAAGTCTTCATCTTTATAGTCTTTTAAAGCATGCTTTATCACTAATTCTACAGGTAAAACCAATGGTTGCTTTTGTGCATAGTGATAGGCTTCAAACCATTCTGTGAGATAGGTTTTAGCTTCGTTTGAACTGATTCCTGTGTGGCATAGCGTAACGTCTTTTAGCACAAGGTAAGATGTATAATCGTGTCCTTGATCGCCTAAATTGAGTGCCGATAACCATAAAATATGGCGTAGCCAAGCAGCTAAGCGATATTTTGCACTGCTATTACTGCCTTGAATTTGACACCATTGTTGTACATCTTTGTGTGGTAATTGCATTTGCAATACGATGTGTTCGCCATATAAACCTTGAGCGATGTCTGTTGGCACTTGCCAAGAGACGTTGCTTGTTGCTGTGATTTGCAGTTGTAAATCGTCTAAACGCTGTTGGAATTTAGCAACCCATTGCTCTTGCTGTGCTTTGACGACCATTTTCATTTTTCCGACAGGAAGCTCGGTATCTAGCTGATATGACGTATTTTTTTCATCAAAATCGTTGTCGTAAATCGCAGGTAATAATTGTGCTAATATCTTAAATTGATCTAAATGGTTTGGAATTAAAGGCTCAAATAAATCGTGTTCGCTGTACGATTTTTGATTGTTGATTTTCAGTTGTTTGAGCAAAATTCTGGCTGGGAAGCGTAAATCTTTAATCCACGTTTCCGCATCAAGCGTTAAGAATTGCTGTGCTGTCGGTTCATGATGTGCTGGAGCTTGCTCGGTTACATCAAACCATGATTGTGCAATCTGCTGTTGTTGTGTGCCATGTTGCAACTGTTTGGCAATTTGAAACCATTCATTTTCATAACGTGGAATGCGTGTTTGCTGAAAACCTTGTGGGACAAAAGGCTCGGCAGGGTGGATATAATATAAGCGTTCTAAGGCTTGGTAAATTTCCAAACCTTGTGCGTTGATGGTGGCATGGTCAGCTGTGTCTGTTTGGTCAAGGAGATGAGCCAAATGCTGTAAAAACTCTTGCACAATGCTAGATGGCTCTAGCACTTCGTGAGAGTCGGCATCAAACCCTGTATAAAATAACCACAGATTTTGCTGTGCTTGCAAAATCGCATCTAAAAATGCCCCTTTGTGGTCTTCCAAACGAGAGCGGTCGCCTATTTTGCTTGGCAAAATATGCATTAAATCAAATGCCAATGGGTGATCACGCTGTGGGAATACGCCTTGATCTAAATTGAGCAATACAATCAGTTGATATGGCAATGGACGGATTTGTCCAATTTGGCTAAAGGTAATCGCACCTGTAATGCTGGCTTGTTCAACTTGATTTTCCAATTGTTGCTGAATATCTTGCACAAGGTCTAGCAAAGGTATTTTTAGCTGTGCTAAAACAGACTCGGTTTTTTCTTTTTTATCTTTATCATATTCACTCATAGAAAGCATGGTATCGTACTTTTTCACGATATTACGCACTTGCTCTAAATGGGCGACTTTGTTGTTCTCTCTGAGTTGGTCTATGTCTTTGATTAATATGGCTAACCATTCAATAACCGTTTTTTCATTGTCATTTAACCATGTGCGACGTTGTTTAAAGTCGCTGGCAATGCGTAATAAAATTTGAATGAGTAGCGTATCATCACGGCTAATGTGATTAAAACTGATAATCCCATGTTGCTTGTCGTGTTGAGATTGTGTGCCAAATTCAGTTGGGCATAAGGTGGTTAATGGCACAGCCAAGCCCATCGCCAAGCGATCTACAGCGTACTGGAAACTAAAGCGGAAATCTTGATCTTTGGCACTTGGCGTTTCTTGTAAATGCTCATGGTCAAAGCCACGTTTAAAGCCTGCTTGTTGTAATAAGTCCTTGATACGACTGAGTTTTGATGCGTCTAAATCATAGCACGCCTGCGTGGCAGGTAAATATAACCAGTCTATAAAATCATCAAAATAAAAACGTGTCGTTGGCCATGTTATTCTGTAACTAAACATTCGCCACGAATTGCGAATATGTAATGGCGTAGTGCCTGCCAATTGGAATGGCAATTTTGACTGGCTAAATACGGTGC
>JAUNHS010000106.1:0-2252 GCA_030523805.1 Acinetobacter sp. | reverse complement strand
AATGGCGTAGTGCCTGCCAATTGGAATGGCAATTTTGACTGGCTAAATACGGTGCGAATGTATGGCTCAAACTGTGTGAGATTTGGCGTAAGCACCAAAATATCCTGTGGTTGGCGACCATCACCATCATTGAGCCAATGTAACAAACGCTCTTTTAATACTTCTAACTGACGTAAAGGCGAATGGCACACGTGAATTTGTATTGATGTATCATCATCTTGCAAATGGTGGCTACCTGCTTCAGGGTTGAGCAAATAGAAAATATCGGACTGTAATTGCCCCAGTAAATTGGGTGCAAAGGTGGGTTCATTGCCTGCGGCATCATCAAACGCATCAATCCATTCCCCAAGTTCGCCACCTGAAAATTCGGATAGTAAACTAAAATGATCACGAGCTTGCTTGCCAAAACGAGTTAATAACGGGTGGCGTGCTTCATAATGTTCTGCATTCAGTTCTGGTTGGTAGGCAGGCATCAACTGCTCAAATGCTTGCTCAGTGAGTTTTGGATACTTTTTACGAATACGTTGTTTGATTTTTAAATCATGTTGCAATTTCCAACGTGGATCTACACTGTCTGCCCAATATTCTTGCGTAGGCGAAAAGTGGAAAATGTAGATGTCTATATGGAGAGCTAATCGTTTCAAAAAATTTAATTGTGATGGTGCTAAGTCTAAAAGAGTAAATATAAACAATGACTTAGGTAGTTGATGATTTTCCCCTTGCTCTTTTAAAGTTTCCCAAAAAGCTCTTTCTACTTTTATGATTTTGCTAAAATTTTCCTTAAATAGCGTATGCCACAAATGACGTTGCCAACGTTCAATTTCTTGTGCTTTTTCAATTTCTTTATCAGCAAAAGGGTTATTTGCTGCGTATTTATTTAATTCATCTTCCACAGCGATGACACAATCTCCAGACCATTGATTTAGCCATTGCATACGGTGGGTGAGATAGTTACCAAAAACACGAGCCGTTTGGTCGGCAAACCAATAAATCATTTGCTGTTGCTCTAATGGCAGCGTGTCATGATGGTTGCCTTGTGCTTGTTGTTGATTTTTGCTGTATTGAGCTTGGTTTAAAATACGTTGAAAAATTGGAGAGAGTGGCGAATCAATAAATTGCTCTGCATGATTTTTGTACAAAGTAAATTGCGATAATAAATAATGATAAACACGCCATTTGATGACAAGGCGTGGTAAATTGGCGTTACGGACTTTTTCTTTGTGATCAGGAGTATTTTTAATATCTCTAAAAGATGTCCATTTAAATTCATGAATGCTGGTGTGCCATTGGATATTGGCACAAATGCCTTGCTGGCGAGCAATGTGTTGTAAAATCCATTGTTTTACGGCAGGATTGGGCGTAATGATGTGCTGTGTATCAAAAAGAGTATCATTGGCTTGTGCTTGTTGAAATTGTGCAAAAAAATATTGAACTAATTGTGAGAGAGTATGGCTTTGAATAATATGCAGAGACATAACGCAAGAAATCCTAATCAAACAGTAGCTTCTTAAAATCCCTAAAAACGTGTGCAAAAGCATTCCTTAATGTGCAACGTGCAGGGGATTTTAAACCAAAAAATATGCTATCATTATTATTATGTAAAATACAATAGTAAATTGTATAAATTGTGAATGCTATAAAAATATAACAAAACAAAGGGGCTTTTTGCTTGATTTTATTTAGAAAAGCCTTATAGTTAAGTTTAACATTTGATTTAAATCCGTAAAAGGGAAAAATTTATGACTAATCGCACAACTGATCAGATTGATCCAACGCTTGACTTGGAACGTGTACGCCAAGAATGTTTAGAATTAGTGAAAAAGCGTGCTTATGTTTCGGCTGGTGTCGCAGTCATTCCTATTCCATTTTTTGATGTGATGATGGACGTTGGCATTTTATCGCAGCTGATTCCTGAAATTAATGCTCGCTTTGGTTTGAGTGAAAGCCGTAGTGCAGTGTTTGATGTGAATGATAAAACGGTAAATTGGCAAGAGTTGAAAAAGCGTGGTGTAGAGTTTGGTAGCTTATTTGCGACTCGTGCTGCAGTAAAATCGTCATTTCAAGGCTTTTTTAGCAAGATGGTAACGAAGCAAATTAGTAAATATATTCCATTGGGTGGGCAAATGGTGTCTGCTGGGTTGGGTTATTTTATGATGAAAAAAATTGCTGAAGCTCATGTGGAAGAAAGTTATCAAACAGCAAAACGTTTGCAACAGGCTCAACAAGCGAAAACGGTGAGTGAATAAGCTCAT
>JAUNHS010000105.1 GCA_030523805.1 Acinetobacter sp. | reverse complement strand
TGTACATTGGCGAACGGTCCAAACCACCACGAATAATATCATGCGTTTTTTCATTGGTATGGGTAATATAACAATTCACTTGTTCAGGGTGCATAGACGCATCGCCCAAAAACGACATCACTGGCGATGGGAAATCCCCTGGTTGTGGCGTCATCACAGAAAAATCAACCGTGCGAGCATCAATGCGTGGTGGTGTACCCGTTTTTAAACGTCCAACAGGCAAGTCTAATTCACGCAAACGATGTGCCAATGCAATAGACGGTGGATCGCCTGCACGTCCGCCACTGGCATTTTGCAAGCCGATATGAATGACACCGCCCAAAAATGTGCCTGTCGTAAGCACGACTGTTTTACAATCAAAGCGTACGCCCATTTGCGTAATCACGCCTTTTACAGTATCGCCTTCTACGATTAAATCATCAGCCGCTTGTTGGAAAATGTCTAAATTTTGTTGATTTTCTAAAGTATAACGAATGGCGGCTTTATAACGCACACGGTCGGCTTGAGCTCGTGTCGCACGCACCGCCGCCCCTTTACGAGAGTTTAAAATACGGAATTGGATACCGCCTTTATCGGCCGCCAATGCCATTGCACCGCCCAAAGCATCAATCTCACGTACCAAATGCGATTTGCCAATACCACCAATGGCAGGGTTACAACTCATCTGCCCTAAGGTTTCAATATTATGAGTTAAAAGTAGGGTTTGTCGTCCCATGCGAGCCGCAGCAAGTGCCGCTTCTGTACCAGCATGACCGCCACCAATCACGATGACATCGTAAACTTTAGGATAGTGCATAATTTAAACATCTAATTGCAAATATAAAACGCATTATTATAACTAATTTATCGCTTTATACGCAATTCATCTGTTTAAAATGCGTGCAATATTTTCATCTGCTTGTATAAAAACCAACATCACATCATGACTTTACACCACAATTTAAGGTACACTATGCACAGTGAATTAACATTTTAGAGCATGATATGTCAGCACAGCCAATTTCTAGCCAACAACAACAGCAAATGCAACAACAATGGACAGCCATTGACCAATATATTGAGCAACATTTAATCCCCCACAATGATATTTTTGAGCAAAATTTAAAAAGCACAGCCGAACACGGTTTTTCTAATCATTTAGCCGTTGCACCCAATCAAGGTATGCTGCTGCAAATGCTGATTCAGATGAACCAATGCAAACGTGTGCTAGAATTAGGCACTTTTGCTGCCTACAGTACGCTTTGGCTGGCTCAAGCCTTACCGAAAGATGGCTATTTGCTCACGGTAGAAGGGCGTGATACGCACGTTGCTATGGCTCGCCAAAATCTCGCACAAGCCAATTTACATATAGATGTAGATGCTCGCCATGGTCGTGGTGTAGATGTATTGCAACAGCTGATTGATGATGGCAGTGAACCATTTGATTTTATTTTTATTGATGCCGATAAACAAAGCTATCCTGATTATTTAGAATTGAGTTTGCAACTGTCTCGTTCTGGCACGTTGATTGTATTGGATAATGTCATTCGTGCAGGCGATATTTTGGACGAAAATAATCACAAGCCAAGCATTGAAGGCATTCGTCAAATGTATCAACATTTACATCAGCACCCTAAAATTTTATCTTGTACTGCCCTACAAACGGTCGGCAGCAAAGGGCATGATGGTTTTGCCTTGGCATTGGTCAAGTGATGTATTTTGCCATTATTTCACCATTACAATGAGACTTATCCAAAGTGATTATTTTTTAAACTTTTAAAATTTACCCATAAAAATTAATCACTTAAATGCTTATACCTTAATTCTCCATAAAGTTATCCACACATTCTGTGTAAAAACTTTGTGGCACGATAAACGCTAGACATCATACACTAGGCACACGCTATGACACATGAACTTTTGATTAATATCACGCCCACAGAAAGCCGTGTAGCACTGATTGAAAATGGCACGGTGAATGAACTTTTTGTAGAGCGGACTGCCAAGCGAGATTTGGTCGGCAATATTTACAAAGGCAAAGTGGTGCGTGTACTCCCAGGTATGCAAGCGGCTTTTGTTGATATTGGATTAAGTCGTACTGCCTTTTTGCACGTCAATGATATGGTGTGGCAACGCAATCAAACCATTCCCAACATTGCCGAAGTATTGCACCCAGGTAAAATTCTCACCGTGCAAATCATGAAAGATATGCTGGGCAGCAAAGGAGCAAGATTAACCACCGATTTATCCATTCCATCTCGCTATTTGGTTTTTATGCCATTTTCACAGCAAATGGGCATTTCACAACGCATAGAAGCGGAAGATGAGCGTGAACGCCTGCGTGTGATTATGGAAAAATTACAACAACAGCATAAATTACCAGGTAGCACCATCGTGCGTACGGCTGCCGAAGGCGTATCGGAACAAGAATTAGAACAAGATATGTTGTATTTGGTCAAATTGTGGGAGCATTTACAACGCAAAAAAATTGACCTACTCGCCCCTGCCTTGGTGTTTGAAGATTTACCGCTTGCTCAACGCATTGTGCGTGATTTTGCCAAAGAAAGCACCAGTAAAATTTATGTAGATTCTCGTGAATTGTACGGCAAGTTGCAAACCTTTATTGACGATTTTATGCCTAATTTAAAAGCGACTTTGCAGCATTACCCAGGGGAAAAGCCACTTTTTGACTTGTACAATGTAGAAGACGATTTGAAAAAAGCCCTACATAGACGTGTGGCGTTAAAATCTGGTGGCTATTTGATGATAGACCAAACCGAAGCCATGACCACGATTGATGTCAATACGGGGTCGTATGTGGGTGGTCGCACGCTGGAAGATACGGTATTTAAAACCAATATGGAAGCCACGCAAGCCATTGCACGGCAATTACGCTTACGCAATTTGGGCGGTATTATCATTATTGATTTTATTGATATGCAAGAAGATCGGCACCGTGATGAAGTGATGCGTCAGTTTGAAAAAATGCTAGAACGAGACCACGCCAAAACGAAAATTACGCAAGTGTCTGAATTGGGCTTGGTGGAAATGACCCGTAAACGCACCAGAGAGTCGCTGGAAGGTTTATTGTGTGAAGCCTGCCCGACTTGTGAAGGACGTGGTTATATTAAAACTGCGGAAACAGTGTGTTATGAAATTTTCCGTGAGTTAATGCGTTATGCTCGTGAATATGAAAATCCACATGATTTTATCGTGATTGCTCACCCTGATGTGATTGACCGTTTATTGACCACTGAAGCGAATGCCGTTGCAGATTTGGCACATTTTTTACAGCGTGTGATTAAGTTTCAAGTGGAAAATTTATATACGCAGGAGCAGTATGATATTGTGTTGAATTGATTTACATTTCATTCACTTTTCTATTATACTGCTAGATTTTACTATGATATTTGCATAGGAGTTTACAATGTTTAACAGAAACGAAACGAAACGAAACGAAGTAGTCTAACTTTTACCGCTTGCCTGTCAAGCCTTTTCTCACAAAAGGCGGTGTAAAATGGCAGGCAATAAAAATCTCCACCGTGCAAACCGTGAAAAAAACGATGAGTTTTACACGCAACTGATCGATATTGAAAACGAACTTAGGCACTACAAAGACCATTTCACAGACAAAATCATTTTCTGTAATTGCGATGACCCTGAAGAGAGCAATTTCTTCCGTTATTTCGCCTTAAATTTTTCCAAATTGGGCATTAAGAAATTGATTGCCACCCATTTTGATGCCGAAAAACCAACCTACAAATTAGAAATTGACCGTGAGCTGGATTTAAATGCCGACGGCAAAATTGATTTTGCAGATATTCAACGCATTCCTTTGCAGCAAAATGGCGATTTCCGTTCGCCTGAATGTGTGGAAATTTTAAAATCCGCTGATATTGTCATCACCAATCCGCCTTTTTCACTATTTCGGGAATATGTGGCACAACTGATGGAATATGAGAAAAAGTTTGTGATTGTCGGTAATCAAAATGCGATTACTTATAAAGAAATTTTCAAATTGATTAAAGAAAATAACATTTGGCTTGGTAATAAAAGTGGCGATATGGCTTTTAAAGTGCCTGATTATTACGAACCTAAAGCCACTCGTTATTGGCAAGATGAAACAGGGCAAAAGTGGCGAAGTTTAGGTAACATTTGTTGGTTCACAAATTTAGATATAGCTAAACGCCACGAAGAATTGGTTTTATATGAAAACTATTCGCCTGAAAAATTCCCAAGTTATGATAATTACGATGCGATTGAAGTGAGTAAAGTCAAAGAAATTCCGCAAGATTATCAAGGTGTAATGGGCGTACCGATTACCTTTTTGGATAAATATAATCCTGAACAGTTTTATATTATTGGACAAACACATAGCGGAGATACTTCACCTGAAGTTGAAGCAATTAGAACAAATCCAGAAAGGCGGCATCGCCCAATTATAGTTGGAGAAAGCAATGAGAAATATGCTCGCATTTTAATAAAACACAAGCGGTCAAATTTTTAAAAATTTTGCAAAGAGAGAAACAGTATGGAAATTAAATTAACCCACATTAAAATCGGTGATTTGGTTAAAGATTATACCGATACGCTAGAAAATGGCGTAACAGGCTACGGCGGTAAATTAGATATTCGCCCTAAATATCAGCGTGAATTTGTTTATAAAGAAGCTCAACGCAATGCCGTGATTGACACTGTAATGAAAGGATTTCCGCTCAATGTGATGTATTGGGTCAAGCGTGAGGATGGCAGTTTTGAAGTACTGGACGGGCAACAACGCACCATTTCCATTTGCCAGTTTGTGCAGGGCGATTTCTCCGTGGAATATCAGTATTTTCACAATTTACCTGACGATAAAAAAACGCAGTTTTTAGATTATGAATTAACCGTTTATCAATGCGAAGGGTCGGATAGCGAAAAATTAGAATGGTTTAAAACCATCAATATCGCAGGCGAAAAATTGACAGACCAAGAATTAAGAAATGCGGTTTATGCGGGAACGTGGCTGACGGACGCAAAACGCTATTTTTCAAAAAACGATTGTGCAGCTTATAATTTGGGCAAAGATTATGTGAATAAAAAAGCCAATCGCCAAGAAATTTTAGAGCTAGTGTTGGAATGGATTTATCCAACCGAAACCGACAAAGAAAATAAACCGCACAAAAGCATTGAAAGCTATATGGCGTTGCACCAAAACGATGAACACGCCACACCATTATGGGCTTATTTTCAGACGGTGATTAATTGGATAAAAAACACTTTTCCAAACTATCGCAAGGAAATGAAAGGGCTGGAATGGGGCTTATTTTATAATCAATTTAAAGAAGCTAATTTAAATCCAACTACATTGGAAAATAAAATCAAATCATTAATGGAAGATGATGAGGTTAATAAAAAATCAGGGATTTATGCCTATATTTTAACGAATGATGAACGGCATTTAAATTTGCGTGCTTTTACCGATAAAGATAAACGAATTTTGTTTGAAAAACAAAATGGCGTTTGTCCGCATTGTAAGCAGACGTTTAAACTAGAAGAAATGGAAGCCGACCATATTGTCCCTTGGTCAAAAGGCGGAAAAACGGATTTGAGCAATGGGCAGATGTTGTGCCGTAAATGCAATAATACGAAGTCGGATAAATAAACCAAGCAAAAGTATAGGAAGTCGTTTAAACTTCCTATACTTTATGTTTTAAATCATTAAAATTCAATATCTTAAATACTACGCTTTTCATTATCTAAAGCAATCACAGCTTCATAATTTTGAATACTCAGCTCCAAATAATGCAACAACTGCTGAATGCGTGGCACACCCTGTCGGCACGCCACAA
>JAUNHS010000104.1 GCA_030523805.1 Acinetobacter sp. | reverse complement strand
CAGCAGAGCCTGAAGAAGAAATTAAAATCGGTTTTGATATTTTAAAATCGTTGAGCTTGCGTTCTAATGGCATTAATTTTATCGCTTGTCCGAGCTGTTCACGTCAAGAATTTAACGTGATTAAAGCCATGCAGATGTTAGAAGAGCGTTTGGAAGATGTGCGTGTGCCGATGGACGTGTCCGTGATTGGCTGTAAAGTGAATGGGCCAGGCGAAGCCAAAGAAGCCGATATTGGCGTGGTGGGAGCAAGTCCACGTTCGTTGGTGTATCGTAATGGCGAAAAAAGTCATTTAATTGATACCAATCAATTAGTTGATGAAGTTGAAGCCATGGTGCGTCAGCGTGTCAAAGATATTGAAGATGCCAAAGCGAAAGAGATTATCAGAGTATCATCAGCGATTTGAAAGACTTAACATTCATTGGAAAATTGTAAAGGAGAGAGAAATGACGACATTAACACTCCCTATCAATTTCGTATTATTTGACCAGCAACAAGAGCGTAAAACTTTTGTCAAAAAATGTACAGTGCAAGATTTTGAAGAGTTTTTACAGCAGAGTGATGAGCAAAATTACTATTTGTTGAATGGTCAAATTATTCAAATGTCTAATGCAAGCGAAACGCATAATGACATTTTACTGAATTTTAGCGACCATATTCGTTTGCATTTCCGTCAAAATGGTATTCGCTGTAAATTTCATTTTGAAATGGCAATAGAGTTTGATAGTAGTAATAAATTTCAGCCTGATTTTTCGGTAACGTGTGCGAGTAAAAAGCCTGTGATTGTAGGCGAAGTGTTTTCTAAATCAACCAAAAAGGAAGATTTGGAAATTAAATTGCCGATTTATAAAAATCAGCCAAGTATTCAAGAAATTTGTTATATTGAACAAAGTCAAAAATTGATAACGCTTTATACTCGTCATCATGATACTTGGCAAGAGCGTGTATTTAGAGAACATGAGCATTTTGAGTTTAAAAGTATTGGCTTGACTTTGACTGTCAATGATATTTATCAAGATGTGGTGTTAAATCGTCAGTAATTTTAAACATTTATGTGAATAATGCTATAGAATTTTAGTGAGTAAAAAATGAGTACCATTCAAGCCATTAAAGGTTTTAACGATACCTTACCAACACAAACGCCTGCATGGCGACGTTTAGAGCAGGCATTAGCCGATTTGATGGACAGTTACGGCTATCAACAAATCCGTTTACCGATTGTGGAGCAAACGGGCTTATTCAAGCGTGCCATTGGTGATGCGACCGATATTGTTGAAAAAGAAATGTACACCTTTTTTGATAAAGGACAAACGCCTGAAAGTCTGACATTACGCCCAGAAGGCACGGCAGGTTGTGTGCGTGCTATGTTGGAGCATAATTTATTGCGTGGTGCTACGCCAAGAGTATGGTATATCGGCCCGATGTTCCGTTATGAAAAGCCACAAAAAGGGCGTTATCGTCAATTTCATCAATTTGGTGTGGAAACATTTGGCGTTTCAACGCCTGATATTGATGCGGAATTAATTTTACTGACGGCACGTTTATGGCAGCGTATGGGCGTAGCTGACAAGGTGCAATTAGAATTAAATACTTTAGGCGAAATGGACGAACGCACCGCTTATCGCAATGCTTTGGTGGAATTTTTAAATCAGCATAAAGATGCGTTAGATGAAGATAGCCAACGCCGTTTAACCACCAATCCATTACGCATTTTGGATAGTAAAATTGAAAGTACGCAAAAGATTTTGGAAAATGCCCCGAAATTGCACGACTTTTTACAGCAAGACAGTTTAGACCATTTTAATCAATTACAAGATTACTTACGCCAAGCAGGGATTGATTTTGTGATTAATCAAAAATTGGTGCGTGGTTTGGACTATTACAATAAAACTGTATTTGAATGGACAACAACGCATCTCGGTTCGCAAGGCACGGTGTGTGCAGGTGGACGTTATGATGGCTTGGTTGGTCAATTAAAAGGCAAGCCTGAACAATCCGTGCCTGCGGTTGGTTTTGCTATGGGTATGGAGCGTTTATTGTTGTTACTTGAGCAACAATTAAACCAACAGCAAGACCGTGAATGTGATGTGTTTTTATTGGCAGAGCCTGCGTATCAATCACAAGCCCTTGTTTTAGCTGAACAATTACGCAATGAGTTTGAAGCACAAGGCAAGAAAATTCGCTTAAAAACAGGTTCACAAGGCAGCATGAAGAACCAAATGAAAAAAGCGGATCAGTCAGGTGCGGTGTGTGCGGTGATTTTGGGCGAGCGTGAATGGCAAGAGCAAAGCGTTGCCGTGAAAACATTGGCAACAGGCGAGCAAAGTATTGTACAGTGTAAAGAATTAGCCACATACTTTATACACGCATTTGGCGTATAATCGTGTACATTGGTAAATAAAATTGTAGTAATTCATCAAGCGATTGATGATTTATCGCACAAAAAATGATGGATTGCGACAATCCAAACAACGAGAGGTTAGGCATGAGCAGCGTAAACGAAGCAGAACAAATTGAAAAAATGCGTGCTTTTTTTAAGCAATATGGTAGTTGGTTATTTGGTGGTATCTTCATTGCCGTTGTGGGCTATGGTGGTTGGAGCTATTGGCAGAGCAACCAAGCGGCTACAGCTGCAACACATACGGCACAATTACAGCAATTAATGCAAGATACGGTAAAATTGGATACGACTACAGCATTGTCAGGTTTTGCTGGTACTGCGGATAAAATTTCGCAACAAGCGGCTGATTCTGCTCATGCGATTCAAGCACAGTTAGTGATTGCTCAGCAGGCGTATTTACGTCAAGATTATGCAGCGGCTGAAAAAGCATTGGCACAAGTGGCAAATTCTAAAAGTGATGATGCAGGCTTGGTAGCGATTGCAAAATTACGTTTGGCAAATGCTCAAGCGGCACAAAATAAATTTGATGATGCTTTGGCGACTTTAGATGGTATTACTGTTGCAGAATTTACTGCAAGCAAAGAAGAGCGTAAAGGCGATATTTATGTTGCTAAAAATGATACAACAGCAGCAAAAAAAGCCTATGAAGCAGCATGGCAAGCATTGCTAAAACGTGAACAAGACAGTGCCATTTTGCGTATGAAATTGGAAAGTGTAGGTGTATTGGTTGAAGAGCCAAATATTCCACGTCCAATCGTTATGCCAACGGAAGCTGAAACTACAGCAGCTGCGAATACAGCACCTACTCAATCAACAGGAACAGAACAGAAATGATCAATAAAAAATTAACAGTGATTGCTTTGGCTTTAACAAGTGTGCTTGCCGTTGGTTGTGCGAGCAAAAATAAAGCCATTGTTGCAGAAACAAAACCATTACCATTGCAAAAATTAGAGCATGTGCAAATTGCATTGCACGAAGTGGCGAGTTATAGCACATCATCGTACAAAAATGATGACCGTTTAGGTTTGCGTATGCAATCGCTTGCTGGCGTGGATTATATTGTAGATCGTAAAGGCGAAGTATCTGCATACCAAGGCAAGCAACGTGTATGGCAAAATCGTGTATCTAAAAAAGGCTTAACCGCAGGCGTAGAAGTTAAAAATGGTGCAGTGATTGTCGCAAATGCTGATGGACAAATTTTTGCTTTAAATCAGCAAACTGGCGAAGTACGTTGGACAGCACAAATTGCATCGGCAGTTTTAACACCATCGTTGATTGTAAATACAACTGTAGTTACTTTAAGCAATGACGGCACGGTTTACGGTCATTCTTTGGAAAGCGGGCAAAAGCTGTGGGCATATAAACTGGCTGATGTAGAATTTAGTTTGCGTGGTCAAGCGAAGCCGATTGCTTTAGACCAACGTCAAGTATTGGTTGCATCAAGCTCTGGACAAGTTTATGTTTTAGATAGCTTGACTGGTTTGGTAGCGACACAATTCCGTGCGGCAGAAAGTAGTGGGCGTTCACAAATTAACCGTTTGATTGATGTAGATGGTGAGCCAATTTATTTACCAGCTGAGCAAGCATTAATTACCACAGGCTTTCAAGGGCAATTGGCACGCACCAATTTGGTAACGCAACGCCAAGAATGGCTCGTAGATATTAGCAGTTCACAAAGCCCTGCAACTGATGGCAAAGAGCGTGTATTTGTCAGTGCAAGCAATGGTAAATTGGCAGCATATCACCTTGCTACAGGTCGTGAATTATGGGTCAATGAGCAATTATTACGTCGTAAATTGAGCAATCCTGTATGGTTCAATGGCGTATTGGTTGTCGGTGATCTTGATGGAATTTTGCATATCATCAATGCTGAAACTGGTGAATTTATCGGTCGTGCCAAAGCCAAAGGTGCAATTAAAAACCTAACGGTTGATGGCGATAAATTGATTGTCAGCAGTAGTAGTGGCGATATTAGCGTGTGGAAGTTCTAATTTATGAAACCAGTTTTGGCCTTAATTGGTCGTCCTAATGTTGGTAAATCAACACTGTTTAACCAAATTACCAAAAGCCGTGATGCTTTGGTGGCGGATTTTGCAGGTTTGACCCGAGACCGTAAATATGGCGATGCCATTTATAACAATAAATCTTTTATTGTGGTGGATACAGGCGGTATTGGCGAAAGTGAAAACGGCATTGACGCTTACATGGCAGAACAATCTAAAACTGCCATTCACGAAGCCGATATTGTACTGTTTATCGTAGATGCTCGTGCAGGTTTGTTGGCATCTGATGAACAAATTGCACGTGAATTGCGTACTTTAGGCAAAAAAGTATATTTGGTTGCCAATAAAGTTGATGGCGTTCACGCTGAAGCAGCGGTCGTGGAATTTTTCAAATTAGGCTTTGGCGAACCAATTCACGTTGCAGCAAGTCATGGGCGTGGTGTTGCTCAAATGCTTGAAGAAGTGCTGGAAGATGTGCCTGAAGATGAAAATCCTGAATTGCATGACCAAAATACTGGTTTGCGTTTGGCAGTGATTGGTCGTCCGAATGTGGGTAAATCTACATTGGTCAATCGTTTATTGGGTGAAGAGCGTGTGGTGGTGTTTGATATGGCAGGCACGACACGAGACAGTATTTACATTCCTTATGAACGCAACGAACGCCAATATACGTTGATTGATACCGCAGGGGTGCGTCGTAAAGGCAAGGTAGATGATACCATTGAGAAATTCTCTGTGGTTAAAACCTTGCAAGCAATTAAAGATGCACACGTTGTGGTCGTGGTGCTTGATGCACGAGAAGGCATTGTAGAGCAAGATTTGCACTTAATCGGCTATGCTTTAGAAGCTGGGCGTGCCTTAGTGATTGCCATCAATAAATGGGACGGCATGAGCGAATATGAGCGTAAATTGGTCAAAGAAGCAATTGATCGTCGTTTTGAGTTTATTCCTTGGGCGAGAATCCATTTAATTTCGGCATTGCACGGCACAGGCGTGGGCGATTTATATCCGTCTATTCATCGTGCTTATGATTCGGCAACTTTAAAAGTTACACCATCAAAATTAACGCAAATTTTGAATGATGCAACCGATAATCACGCACCACCAAAAGTGGCAGGGCGTATGATTAAAATGCGTTATGCTCACATGGGCGGGCAAAATCCACCAACCATCGTCATTCATGGTAATAAAGTGGATAAAACACCTGCGGATTATCGTCGTTATTTGGAAAATGTATTCCGTAAAGTGTATAAACTTGAAGGTACGCCTGTAAAAATTGAGTTTAAAACGTCGGATAATCCATTTGAAGGGCGTAAATCACAAGTCGATGAAAAAGTGGCAGCACGTCGTCGTCGTTATATTCAAAAATTCAAAAAGGCAGAAAAGAAATTTAAACGTGGTTAAAATGTTTAAATGC
>JAUNHS010000103.1 GCA_030523805.1 Acinetobacter sp. | reverse complement strand
AAAACCCTTACATTGGTAAGGGTTTTATTCATTTGAAGCACTAAAAGTTAAGCCACAACCTGATTTTTATGACACGCCACTTCATGCACATTTGAGCCTTTCAAACTTGGCTTTTCATCGGCACATGATGCTTCCGCAATCGGACAACGGGTGCGGAACACACAACCCGATGGTGGATTAATCGGACTAGGCAAATCACCTTCAAGTAATTGAATTTTCTTATTTCTTTCACTATCAGGGTCAATCAAAGGTACAGCTGACATTAAGGCTTGCGTGTATGGGTGCGTTGGTTGGCTATATACCGCTTTATCCGTCCCCAATTCAATCGCATTGCCCAAATACATCACCAATACACGGTCAGAAATGTGTTTCACCACCGACAAATCGTGAGCGATGAAAATCAATGCCAAGCCCATTTCTTTTTGAATGTCTTGCAATAAATTCACCACTTGGGCTTGAATGGATACGTCCAATGCCGACACGGGTTCATCACAAATAATCAATTTAGGCTTCAAAATCAAGGCACGGGCAATACCGATACGCTGGCATTGTCCACCTGAAAATTCATGTGGATAACGGTTAATCACGTTCGGCAACAAGCCCACTTTTTTCATCATGGCACGCACTTCTTGTTCCACTTGTTCTTTGTTCAAGTCTGGATAATAAGTACGCAATGGCTCGGCGATGATGTCGCCCACGGTCATGCGTGGATTGAGCGATGCCAATGGGTCTTGGAAAATCATTTGAATATCTTTACGCTTGAGTTTCCAGCCTTTTTCCGATAAACCGACTAACTCTTCGCCTTCAAACTTGATGCTGCCCGATTTGGCTTTGACCAAACCGATGATGGTACGAGCCAGTGTAGATTTGCCACAACCCGATTCGCCCACTACGCCCAAAGTTTCGCCTGCTTTTAAATCAAACGACACGCCATTGACGGCTTTCAGTGTGGCAGGTTTTTCCCAAAAGAACGTGCCTTTTTGTTTGATATTGAAATGCGTTTGTACATCTCTTACTTGGAGTAAAATGTTGTCGCTCATGCTGATTTCTCCGCATTTGCTGGCACAGGGTCAGCAGGTTTTTTCCAATGGCAAGCACGTTGGCGTTCGTTCGGTAAAAATTCCAAAGGTGGTGGTACATCTTTGCAAATATCCATTGTATAAGCACAACGCTCATGGAATGGACAACCTTTAGGCAAATTCAACAAGTTTGGTGGATTGCCTGGAATGGTGATGAGCTGTTCATCTTCACTGTCTAAACGTGGCACAGCACCCAATAAACCGATGGTATAAGGGTGGCTTGGGCTGGTGAAAATCTCTTTGGTTTGACCATACGCCATGGTACGCCCTGCATACATCACCAACACTTTATCGCACACGCCAGCGACCACGCCTAAATCGTGGGTAATCATGATAATCGTGGTATCAAAATCACGTTTTAACTCATTGAGCAAGGTCATGATTTGAGCCTGCACGGTAACGTCCAAGGCAGTGGTTGGTTCATCGGCAATCAACAATTTTGGACGGCACAATAACGCCATTGCAATCATCACACGCTGACGCATACCCCCTGAAAATTCATGTGGATACATACCCATACGCTTGCGAGCTTCTGGGATTTTTACCGCATCCAACATTTTGATGGCTTCTTCCCATGCCTGTTGCTTGCTCATGCCTTTGTGCAAAATCAACACTTCTGCCAATTGGTTGCCCACTTTCATATAAGGATTGAGCGATACCATTGGGTCTTGGAAAATCATGGAAATTTTATTGGCACGAATTTTGTTTAATTCTTTGGTTGGCAAACCCAAAATCTCACGGTCTTCAAACAATACTGAGCCAGATGTTTTACCATTTTTTGCCAACAAACCCATAATGGAAAACGCAGTTTGTGATTTACCCGAACCCGATTCGCCCACAATGCCCAGCGTTTCGCCTTGTTTTAAGCTGAAATTTAAGCCATTGACTGCTGTAACTTCACCGTCTTCAGTGGCAAATTTCACACACAAATCTTGTACTTTTAATAAAGCCATGGTGTACTCCTTAACGGTCTTTCGGGTCTAAGGCATCACGCAGACCATCACCAATAAAGTTAAAGCAGAATAAAGTCGTTACCAAGAAAAATGATGGCACAATCAATTGCCATGGGGCAACTTGCATATTGTTCGCACCTTCTTGTAATAACGCTCCCCAGCTGGTATTCGGCTCTTGCACCCCCAAGCCTAAGAAACTCAAGAATGATTCAAATAAAATCATACCAGGCACAAGCAAAGATGCATAAACCACAACCACACCCAACACGTTTGGCACAATATGTCGCATCACAATGTGATAACCCGACACACCACCAACGTGAGCGGCTTCAATAAATTCTTTTTGCTTCAAGCTCAAAGTTTGACCACGCACAATACGTGCAACGTCCAACCAAGACACCATACCAATTGCAACGAAAATAAAGATTAAGTTACGGCCAAAAAATGTAACCAATAAAATCACGAAAAACATGAACGGAAATGCGTTCAAAATTTCCAAGAAACGCATCATGACCGTATCTACTTTACCGCCCAAATAACCTGACACTGCACCGTAAATTGTACCAATAATCACGGCAACCAATGCACCGACAATACCGACCATCAAAGAGATACGTCCACCTTGAGCGACACGCACCAACATATCACGCCCCAAAGCATCTGTACCAAAATAATGCTTATTATCAAACGATGGGGCAGTAGATAAATTTGCCCAGTCTGTATCGGCATAACCAAAGCTAGACAACATCGGTGCAATCACTACAAAAGCCGATACCAATAATAAAATAATCATACTGGTTAAAGCCGCACGGTTATGACGGAAACGACGCCAAGCATCTTCCCATAAGCTACGACCTTTGATTTGCAATTCCGCAGCGGCATTTTCTACGGCTTGCACATTTTTTTTACTAATCATGAATTGTTACTCTTTTAGCGTCAGGCAAAAGCCTTTTTGCTCTTCAAAATAGCCAATTAATAACGGATTTTTGGATCAATCAATGCGTATAAAATATCAACAATCATATTGAAGATAATCGTTAATACGCCAACCAAAATTGTAAGACTCAGCACCAAACTATAATCACGGTTCAATGCACCATCTACGAATAATTTACCAATACCTGGTAAACCAAAAATGGCTTCAATGACAATAGAACCTGTGATAATTCCGACAAATGCAGGGCCTAAATAAGAAATCACTGGCAGCATGGCAGGACGCAAAGCGTGCTTTAATACAATGTAATGCATCGGCAAGCCTTTCGCTTTTGCAGTACGGATAAATGGTGAATTCATGACTTCAATCATTGAACCACGCATAATCCGTGCAATACTTGCAATATAAGACAGTGATAATGCCGTTAAAGGGAGAATTAAATTTTTGAGTGCACCTTCATTCCAGCCACCAGCAGGCAACCACTTTAAAGTAACCGCAAAGAGTAAAACAAGTAACGGTGCTTTAACGAAACTTGGTATAACTACCCCAGCCATAGAGAAGGTCATCAAGCTATAATCAATCCAAGTATTTTGGCGTAAAGCGGCTAAAATTCCCAAAGCTAAACCAAAAATCAACGCAATAATAAACGCATAAATACCAATTTCTATAGAAACAGGTAAGTTTTGTGCCAATAATTCATTAATCGTGTGATCTTTATATTTAAATGATGGGCCAAAATCTTGATGTAAGATTAATTGTTTAAGATAGTTTAAATATTGCAACCAAATAGGATCATTTAAATGATATTTAGCTTCAATATTTGCCATGATAGCAGGAGAAAGATTTTTGTCGCCAGAGAATGGGTTACCTGGTGCCAAACGCATCATAAAGAATGATACGGTAATCAAAACCAACATGGTTGGAATCGCCTCAAGGAGACGGCGAAGAATAAGTTTAAGCATAATCCCTCGGTATCTTGCGTGATGTATTGCAACATCTGGCTGGTAAAAGGAGAGCGAAATAACGCTATTTTAACAGAAAAACACAGATGGTTAAACCTTAAACGATGATTTATTTATATCTATTTTAAGATTTAACCATGATTGTGTAGCGTACAAGCGATTAGTCTTTAAAAGACCAATCTTTAACACGCCAGTTGCTCATAGGGTCTTTGTTTGAGTAGCCTTTCAAGTCTTCATTTACTAGATTGACTGATACCGAGTTCATGATAAATGCAGCAGCAGCGTCTTGTTGCAAGATTTGTTCTGCTTGACGGTACAATTCAATACGCTGTTCAGGCGTTACACCTGCAAGTAACGTTTTGTTTAATACATCGTCATATTGCTTGCTGTTAAATTTACCAGAGTTGTTACCATTGCCTGATTTAAATACAGTCAAGAATGTAGAAGGTTCATTGTAGTCGGCACACCATGCAGCATAAGCCACTTGATAATTACCACTACGACGAGTTTCTAATGATGTTTTCCATTCTTGGTTCAATGGCTGTGGTTGTACAAATTTTACGCTGCTAGAGAAAAGTGAGCTTGTTGCTGTAACCATACGCTTCGCACTTTCGCTGGTATTGTACAAGAACTCAAATTTTAATGGATTGGCATCATTATAACCTGCTTCATTTAATAATTTAGTCGCTTCAGCTACACGCTTCGCTTGATCCCATGATGCCCATTCAGGTTTTACTTCAACCATGCCTTGCGTTGTGGTCGGTGTAAATTGATAAGTTGGCTTTTCACCACGACCTGCGACTTTTAATGCCAATGTATCGCGGTCAAGTAATAATGAAATCGCTTGACGTACTTTGGCATCATTAAACGGTGCTTTGGTGTTGTTAAATTCTAAATAGCTTGTACACAAACGTGGAGCGATTTGCATTTGTGAAGCCATTTCAGTTTTTAAGGTTTGGAATTGCTCTAAAGGTACACCTGCTGTAACGTCCATTTCACCTGCTTTGAAACGGTTTAATTCAGCAATACCGTTGATTGGTAAAATCATGACATTATCAATAGATGTTTTGCCATTGTCATAATACGCTGGGTTGCGTACCAATTTGATATGACCATTGACTACCCATTCAGCCAATTTATATGCACCACTCACAACGATATTTTCAGGTGCAACCCATTTATCGCCATGCTGTTCTACTACTTTTTTCGGTACAGCATAAGTTACTGGCAATAAGAATAATTCAGGTAAATACGGCACAGGCTCAGCCAATGTAATTTCTAAAGTTTTATCATCAATCGCTTTTACGCCTAAAGCATCAGCTTTGGCTTTACCATCGGCAATTTCAGCAGCATTGATAACTTTAGCATCTACCAAATATGAACCATAAGGCGAGCCAGTGCTAGGATCTGTCAAACGACGTAATGCAAATACGAAATCGTGTGCAGTAATTGGTTCGCCATTGCTCCATTTAGCATCACGTAAGTGGAATGTCCATACTTTTTCGTCTTTATTTTCCCAACGCTCAGCCAATCCTGGAATCGTTTTACCTTCAGCATCGCTGGCAACCAAACCTTCAAACATTTGACGCATAATGTTGAATGATGCACTGTCAGATGATTTGTGTAAATCTAAAGATTCAGGTTCTGCACCGTTACCGACAGTGACTGTGTTGGCATCATTACTAGTTGCAGCAGCTGGTGTAGATGCTTTTTTGTCATCGTCATCGCCGCACGCAGCAAGTGTGAGTACACCAGCAGTTAAAGCAATTGCTTTTGCTAATAATGAGAAATTAAAACGATTGTTTGGCATAACTTATATTCCATGAAGTTAATGCTTTCGCCTGTTAAGCTACGAAAGTCTAGATTGTTTAAAAAAGTTTACGAAATTGTACATACC
>JAUNHS010000102.1 GCA_030523805.1 Acinetobacter sp. | reverse complement strand
TGTGCGGCATATAAATCAAAATATTCCGAACACGCTCCTGCCGATGGATAAAAACCAAATAGATGCGTTAAAGTTTCAACTTCACAACCTGCTTCTTCCAAGCATTCACGGCGAATACATTGCTCAGGCAACTCATCACCATCTAACACGCCTGCAACAATTTCCAATTGCCATGGCGAATGTGGATCTCGTAATGCACCAACACGAAATTGCTCAATTAATGCAAAACGCTGCTGTTGATCATTATACAACAATGCTCCTGCTGCAGCTGGACGATGCAACAATTCACGCTGAACATGAACCCATTGTGGCGATTGAAATGCTCGGTGCGATAATGCCACACGCTCCACTTTTAAAAAGCCTTGATATAAAGATTGCGTTTGCTCAATCTGCACATCATTTGCTGAAAAACTCGCATGCTGGATAATCGTCATCACAATTGACCTACAATAAAACGCCCAATATGGTGTAAAAAATATTCACACATCATTTTTAAAGTTGCATTAAATTTGCACAAGTATAACATTTTTCAAACATTAAGCCTATCACTTTTTATACGCATTGTTCAAAAAATAGCAGCATTCCCCTTACATGGCTGGCTGTGCATGCTGTAATTCTTTCGGATTTAACGCATAAACATAGGCTTGTGTTTCGCCATCGCCAACCGACACATTGACAATCACTCGTTCATAGCCTTCGCCTTCAAAATCATCTAAGCGTTGCCAATGTTCATTTAACTCTTTGGAACTAAACAGAAAACCTTTCACAATATCGCCATCAGCATCAGGAATAACCGCAGGATAACCCAATGCTGCACCCCAACCGTTCGGAATGAGACGACCACGAATTGTCGCAGGAGTCCATGTTCCTTTAACATCTTCTAAAATGTGAGCATTGGGACGATTTGGGGCAAGTGTGCCATAGACAAATAATTGTTCAATCATATTTTTCTCTCTGATACGAATATACGCAGTGTGATGTTCCACATGGAACATCGCTTTTTGCTGATTTTTTCGCTACAATAGATCATCTCTATTTCTATTCGTTGGGGTAATATCCGTGGACGGCTTTATTATTTCTTTATGTATGTTGCTGATGATTGTCATCTTTATGCTCATTCAAAAGTGGGTATTTCCACGTTTGGGCATAGAAAATAATAAAGCAAGTCGTGCTGTATTATGCTTTATCGTGATTGCTGGTGCAATTAGCTTACATGAATTTTTACAAGGTCGTTTGTAAATTTAGCTTGTACATTGAGTAGTTATTCACTCAAGGCTTGGATTAAAGCAAATCGTGCTTGTGCTTGACCATCAATAATCACATTTTCTTGGAACATGGCTAAAGGTCGCACCCATACGCCATAATCGCCATATAAAGCACGATAAACCACCAGTTTTTCTTGCGTTTCAGAATGCGTGGCAAGGTGCAATACTTGATAAAGGTTGCCTTTGTAATGGCGGTAAATGCCTGATTTTAGCATAGGTTCATATTCTATTACTTAACTTTTGTAACCGCTAGCACAGGAACAGACTGATCTAATAAATTCAAACTAATGCCGTAAGGTGTTTCAATTTTTGGTTGTCTTGGTGGCAACAAGGCGCCTAAATAAAATTCAGGTATACGTGCCTTGGCAGTAGTCATGTTTGTTGTTTTAACAATTTCAATGCTGTTATAGCCCTTAAATACGTTATTATCTGCAATACACAAGAAAGTTTGCTTGGTATGATTAAAACTGTATTCTGTCTTTACACGCTCACCGATGACTTGACATCTGACAAACTCTGTTTTAAGGTTGGGGGTTTGCCAATCTTTAGGGTAAGTAAAAACCACTAATTTATTATTTTGCTCTGCAACAACCACTCTCTCAACATTATAAATTAAATTATCCCAAGATTTTTGCACGTGATATTCGCCCAAAAACTCCTTGTAACTACCTGCAATATCTTCTTTGACTGCTAAATTACCGTAAGAAACATTTGTCATCATTGGATCATTTTTAGATGCTCTCAGTGGTAAATCACTAATACATCCTGATAATAAGACAGAAAATACAGCCAATGGTAAAGCAAAATAACGCATTTTAATTACCCCAATACATATTCATAACGACAGAAATTCTAACAGCTTGTTCTTTGGTTAAAGCCAACGTTCTATTAGAAAACATTCCCCTTAAAGCAGGGTCTCTGGCATGAGATACCAAAACAGGTTTACCAGTTTTATTGTCAATAGCTACATACCAATCAGGATATTTTGGGGGTGTATCAGATTTACTTGTTTTAAGACTGGCTATTTCCTGATTGATTTGAGTAAGTGTTTTCTTTTGGGGATTATTATCTTGATTTGCCCATTTGATAAACACATCAAAAATCTTAGCATTTAACCGATTATAACGCCCATGTGAATAGGTCGTATACCATGCAGGTGATAACAATACAATTTCTTTGATTTCGGTATTATTGCTTTGCATACAACCTTGAAGTGCGATTTCTGTGGTAAATGTAGTGGGCTGATAGCGTTTAATATAATAAGCATCATCTTTAAAAAATAAATTATGCTTTTTATCAAATTTATTCACCTCAATAACATCTAATCCCGTACAATCCCAAGATGCCGCAGGTGTTTTTTGTGGACTAATTGTATTGCAAGCAGATAAAAGCAAACAGCCAGTTAATATAAAATAAATTTTATTCATAATAACTCCTACTCAACAGTAACTCTGGCATACGCCTTTTTCCCTGCCTGCACCACCACCGTCTGCCCTTTTTCTAAGGCAAAACTTGCATCCACGACAGCACCGTCCACTTTGACTGAACCATTTTTAATCGCATCTTTGGCTTGTGCGGAGTTTTTAACCAAATTAGCTTGGTTTAAAATTTGGGTGATAAACAGCTTATCCGCACCATTTAAAGGTAGCGACACTTCTAGCAAATCAATGGGAAGTTCTCCGTCTGCCATGCGATTGCCTGCCGATTTATGAGCATTTTCCGCTGCTTCTTTATCGTGGAAACGCTCAACCAATTCCAATGCCAAAATACGCTTAATTTCTTGTGGATTGCGACCGTCTGCCATTTCTTTTAATAGAGCATTAATTTCATCTAATGATTTAAAACTCAACAATTCAAAATAGCGTGGAATTAAGCTATCAGGCATAGACAGAATTTTTTGATACATTGTCCCTGCACTGTCAAATACGCCCACATAATTGCCGAGAGATTTAGACATTTTATTCACACCGTCCAAACCTTCCAAAATCGGCACGGTAATGCACACTTGTGGCTCTTGGTCATAACGGCTTTGTAGCGTACGTCCCATTAAAATGTTAAAAGTTTGGTCTGTACCACCAAGCTCCACATCGGCACGCATCGCAATCGAATCGTAGCCTTGCACCAATGGATACAAAAATTCATGAATAGCAATCGGTTGTTGAGCATTATAGCGTTTTGTAAAATCATCTCGCTCCAACATACGAGCCACGGTTTGCTGACTGGCTAATTGGATTAAATCCGCTGCTGTGCGTTGGTTAAACCATTCTGAGTTAAAGCAAATTTTTGTTTTTTGTGGGTCTAAGATTTTAAATACTTGCTCTTGATAGGTTTTGGCATTGGCTTCCACTTGCTCTCGTGTCAATGGCGGACGTGTGGCACTTTTGCCTGTTGGGTCGCCAATCATTGCGGTATAATCGCCAATTAAGAATAAAACTTCATGTCCTAAGTCTTGGAATACTTTCAATTTATTAATCAACACCGTATGCCCCAAGTGCAAATCAGGTGCAGTTGGATCAAAACCTGCTTTTACTCGCAATGGACGACCCAATTTGAGTTTTTTTAATAAATCTTCTTCAGAAAAAATTTCATGTGTACCACGTTGGATCAATTCCAACTGCTGTTCTGCTGGTAAAAAATTTGTCATCTTCACGCCCTAAATTAAGCAATTATCAACATAATGCGATATACTACCATTTTTAACATCAATGAGCAAAAAATCAAATGACATCTCTGTATATTGGCGTGATGACTGGCACAAGTATGGACGGCTTGGACGTGGTAGCGGTTTCGTTTGAACCTTTGACCGTGCATGCGACTTTAACTGTTCCTTTTGAAGATGATTTACGCAGTCAGCTGATGGCTTTAACTTTGCCTGATGATAATGAAATTGATCGCATGGGTTTGGCTCATGTGGCATTGGGGCAGATGATTGGCAATGCAGTCAATCAACTGATTGAGCAAAATCAACTGGATAAATCTAAAATCCGTGCCATTGGTTCGCATGGGCAGACCATTCGCCATCGCCCTGAAAATGGTTTTAGCTTGCAAATTGGCGATGCTCATGTCATTACCGAACTGACTGGCTTGCCAGTGGTCTATGATTTTCGTATGCGTGATTTGGCAGCAGGTGGTCAAGGTGCTCCACTTGTACCTGCGTTTCATCAAGCCTTATTCCAACATGACAGCATTCATCGTGTGATTTTAAATTTAGGTGGCATTGCCAATGTCAGTATGTTGCCCGCAGGTCAGCCTGAACAGGTGTATGGTTTTGATACAGGCCCTGCCAATATTTTAATGGACGGTTGGTGTGAACGTCATACAGGACAACCTTATGATGAAAATGGCGATTGGGCGGCGTATGGTCAGCCAATTCGTTCACTTTTAGACCGTTTATCGGCACATGAATATTTTAGTAAAGAGCCACCGAAAAGCACAGGACGTGAAGATTTTAATTTAGATTGGCTTGATGACCAACTCAGCGATTGGCGAAATGATTTGGATTATGATGAATTGGAAGATACGCCTGAAAATATCCAAGCCACGCTCATGAAATTGACTACACGAGCCATTAAAAAGGCAATTTACCGTTGTGATTTGATGGATACAGGCGAAGTGTATGTGTGTGGTGGTGGGGCGTACAATTCGCATTTATTGGAGCAATTGCGTTGGCGTTTGCGTAAACATCATTGGTCGGTGCAAACCACAGCAGATTTAGGTTTAGCTCCCACTTGGGTTGAAGCCACGGCATTTGCGTGGTTAGCAATGCGTTTTTGTGAGCAATTATCAGGGAATCTACCTGCTGTAACAGGTGCAAAAGGGTTTAGAGTGTTAGGAAGTATAACGCAAGTGTGATGATTTTAAAGCAATATTCCCTAAAAACCAGCAAACTGCTACAATAAAAGTAGATAGTTTTTAGGGTTTAAGTGATGAACATTTCAAAATTTGGCAAAAAATTTACGCAAAATAGCGGTATCCTACAGCTCATGGACGACTTGGGCAATGCACTCAACAGCGACCAACCGATTAATATGCTTGGTGGTGGCAATCCTGCGTCCATTGCCGCTGTGAATGAAATTTACCTAGAAACGCTGCAAACATTAGTCAATGAAGAAAAAAATCTATTACAAAACAAAGCTATAGACAGTATTGGCAATTATTCTACACCACAAGGCGATGCAAAATTAATCCAAGCCTTAGTGGATTTTTTCAATCGCCATTATCAATGGAACATCACGCCTGAACACATTGCTTTGACCAATGGTTCACAAAATGCTTTTTTCTATTTGTTTAATCTTTTTGCTGGCGAATTTGATGATGGTACGCACAAATCCATTCTCTTGCCACTCGCTCCTGAATATATTGGCTATGCCGATGCCCATGTCAATGGACAACATTTCATCGCCATCAAACCAGAAATTGAATATACACAACACGATGGACAAGACGGATTTTTTAAATATCGTGTAGATTTCAATAGTTTAGAAAATTTACCTGAATTGCAACACGGTAAAATTGGGGCGATTTGTTGCTCTCGCCCGACCAATCCGACTGGAAATGTTTTGACTGATGATGAGATGGCTCATTTAGATCAAATTGCTCAAAAATACAACATTCCTTTGCTGATTGATAATGCGTACGGTATGCCATTTCCCAATATTATTCATAAAGAAACCACGCTAACATGGCATGAAAATATTGTGCT
>JAUNHS010000101.1:4123-5978 GCA_030523805.1 Acinetobacter sp. | reverse complement strand
TATACCTTTACTGAGCAGCCTGAAGGTTTTGCGAAAAAAACAAAAATAATCCGTGCCATACAAGTAATGCTGTATAAATTGGCTTTGCCATTATTAGACCGTTTAATTTTTCTTAACCCTGACGACCCAAAAGATTTATTGGAAAAGCACCATATCCAAGTGAAAAATGTCAGTATTTTAGGGGGAATTGGCTTAAATTTAGCAGATTATCCTTATTCGCCACTAGAACATATTCAACAGCCTATTCAATTTTTATTTATTGGGCGATTGTTGAAAGAAAAAGGCATACACGAATTTATTGCTGCAGCAAAAATAGTCAAGCAACGTTATGACAATGTGCAATTTACCGTGCTTGGTGCGATTGATACGGCAAATTTAGGGGCATTATTGCAACAAGATTTAGACCATTATATCCAGAGTGGTTTAATCCATTACCCTGGGCAAGTGCCGAATGTGAAAGATTATATTGCACAAAGCCACGTTTTTGTGTTGCCGTCTTATCGTGAAGGTGTGCCACGCAGTAGCCAAGAAGCCGCTGCAATGGGGCGAGCCATTATTACCAATGATGTCGCAGGCTGCCGAGAAACGGTGGAAAATGGTGTAAATGGCTTTTTAGTGGAACGTTGGAACGCTCAAGTTCTTGCTGATAAAATGATTTATTTTATTGAAAATCCACAACAAATTATCGCAATGGGACAAGCCAGTCATCAGCTTGCTGTAGAAAAGTTTGATGCAGATAAAGTTAATCAACGCTTGATAGAGATGATGGGGATAGGGAATGGAGACTGATCAACTAGAATATAAGTCCGAAATCCCTAAAAAAGAAAATCAACTCAAAGCAGAAATTGTTGCTTTTCTAAATAGCGATGGTGGTCGGATATTATTGGGTGTGGATGATAATGGTAATGTATTGAATGAAAAGTTATCAGATTATAAATCTTGGGAAGAAAAATTAACCAATTGGATTTTTAATGCGTTTTATCCTGAAGTAAGCCATTTAATTCAGCTGAGACCAAATCAACAGCCGTTTGAGATTGTGATTAAAAAAGGAACTCATAAACCTTATTTTTATAAAGATGGCGAAGGGTTCAATGCTAAAGGCGTTTATATTCGTATTGGAAGCTCAAAACGAGTCGCTAGTTTTGATGAAATCCAACGAATGATTTTGGCTAGAAAAGCTCATCAATGGGAGCAATTAGCCTGCGATAGAACAGATTTAACTTTTGATTATGTCAAAAAGCGTTTTCATCAATTAGGTTTAGTATTTGATGTAAAAGGATTATCGCTTTTAACTGTAGATGGTGCTTATAATAATGCAGCTTTACTATTGAGTGATCAAAATCCAACCATTACTAAGTTTGCCGTATTTCAAGGAACAACCGTTTCATTATTTTTAGATAAAAAAGAGTTTAGTGGCTCAATTATGCAGCAGCTTGATGAAGTGTTGTATTTTGCTCATTTATCCAATCGTAAGAAGATTATTATTACAGGTGAGCCACAGCGTAAAGAATATTTAGATATTCCTGAGCGAGCATTACGAGAAGCGATTGTTAATTGTTTTTGTCATCGGGATTGGACATTAAGTGGTGATATTAAAGTTGAAGTTTATGATGATCGTATGATGATTTTCTCACCAGGTTCATTGCCGAATGGGCTTACTTTAGAAAACATTAAAAATGGTATGACGGCAAAGCGTAACCAAATTTTAGTTACTGCGTTAAGTAAGGCAGATTATATTGAAAATTATGCGTCTGGTATTCGCCGTATTTTTGATGATTATTCCAATTTTGAGAAAAAGCCTGATTTTTATTTATCGGAAAATGGTGTGATTGTTACACTTTATAACCGAAATTAT
>JAUNHS010000101.1:0-4023 GCA_030523805.1 Acinetobacter sp. | reverse complement strand
AAGGGAGTTATCCTTTGCAAAACTTTAAAAAAATCTCACCGCTTGTCGCATTAAATTAGCGAAATTTTTGTTATAATATTCACACTTTTCCCGTTGAATAAATCCTATGCTCAAACGATTACTTGATATTTTAATTGCGTCTATCGCCTTGATTTTACTGTCACCTTTATATTTTTTTGTGGCGTATAAAGTGAAAAAAAATTTAGGCTCGCCTGTGCTGTTTCGGCAGGTTCGCCCTGGTTTGCACGGTAAACCTTTTGAAATGATTAAATTCCGCACAATGAAAGATGCGGTGGACGCTGACGGCAATCCTTTGCCAGATAGTGAACGTTTAACGCCTTTTGGTAAAATGTTGCGTGCCACAAGTGTAGATGAAATGCCTGAATTGTGGAATGTGATTAAAGGCGATATGAGCATTGTAGGGCCACGTCCTTTGTTGATGGAATACTTACCGCTTTACAATGAACAGCAAGCCAAACGCCATAATGTTCGCCCTGGTATTACAGGCTATGCTCAAGTGAATGGTCGTAATGCGATTAGCTGGGAGCAGAAGTTTGAGCTGGATACGTGGTATGTGGAAAATCAATCGTTATGGCTTGATTTTAAAATTATGCTGAAAACGGTGAAAAAAGTGATTGCGAAAGATGATATTAATGCTGAAGGTGAAGCAACGATGTCAAAATTTACTGGTACAAAAGAGTAAATGATGAATAAAAAAATTTATGCGGTGTATGGTGCTTCTGGTTGTGGACGTAGTTTAATGCCGATTGCTAGGGAGCAGTTGCAACGTGAAAATACAAGCGGTGAAATCTATTTCATTGATGATAATTTAACGGAACAGTGTGAAATTAATGGTCATATCGCTTTAAATTATCAAACATTTAAATCAATAGAAAACAGCGAAAAATATATTTTAATTGCCATTGCTAATCATCGAATCAGAGAAAAACTAGCTCAAAAGATTTTAAATGATGGCCTACATTTATGGACAGTAATAGCGAATAATGCCATTATTATGGACGATGTGCATATTGCTTCAGGCAGTGCATTAAGCCCTTTTGTAACTATAGGTTCAAATGTTCAAATTGGGCAATGTTTTCACGCAAATTTATACAGTTATGTTGAACACGATTGCGTGATTGGTGATTTCGTTACATTTGCACCTAGTGTGAAATGTAATGGTAATGTGCATATTGAAGATTATGCTTATATTGGTGCGGGTGCAATGATTAAACAAGGTACGCCTGATAAACCTTTACGCATCGGAAAAGGTGCAGTAATTGGTATGGGAGCGGTTGTTACCAAAGATGTTCCTGCTGGCGTAACGGTAGTGGGTAATCCTGCACGAGTTTTAGAGAAGTAAAATTAAAAATGGATAAGTACAACCTGTTATCTTTGTTGAAACAAGGTGAGCATTCACAGTTGGAATGCAAACTTGCTTTGGGGCAAAATGGGCAAGGAGAATTGCCTAAAGATTTTTGGCGTACTTATTCAGCTATGGCGAATACTTATGGTGGTTTAGTGCTACTAGGTGTTAGGGAGAAAAAGCAACAATTCTTTATTGAAGGAGTTCAAGATGTTGCTAAAATTAAAAAAGAATTATTTGATTTAGCCAATAATCGAAATCATATCAGTGCGAATGTTCTAAAAGATGAGAATGTCTATATAGAAAACGTGAATGGTAAAAACATTCTCGTTATCTGTATTCCACAAGCATCAAGGAAACAAAAGCCTGTATTTT
Source organism: Acinetobacter sp. (assembly GCA_030523805.1). Taxonomy (GTDB): domain Bacteria; phylum Pseudomonadota; class Gammaproteobacteria; order Pseudomonadales; family Moraxellaceae; genus Acinetobacter. The sequence continues at coordinate 2,282 of JAUNHS010000101.1, read as the reverse complement.
TAGGTAAAAATCCTATAGGAAATACCTACATTCGCTTACACGAAGCTGATGTGCATTGCGATGAAGATTTTATTAAAAGAATGTTTGCTGAACAGTTAAATGACAGCCGAGATAATGAAATTTTATCTGAACATTTTAATTTCGATGAAGATATAAATCACGAAACTTTAAATATCTATCGTAATCGCCTGTTTGCAAGAAAACCAGATCATCCTTTTTTAGAATTGGATTTATTTGAATTTTTTAAGAAAATTGGTGCTTGGCGTAAAGATAGACAAATAGGAAAACAAGGAATTACCGTTGCAGGACTCTTAATGTTTGGTCATTTTGAAGCTATTCGTGATCATTATCCGCATTATTTTTTAGATTATAGAGAACCTTCAAAAAATCGTTGGCAAGAGCGTATTTATTTAGATGGTTCATGGTCCGGGAATTTGTTTGATTTTTATCGTAAGGTTTATCAGCGTTTAACAGAAAATATCAAGATACCATTTCAACTCGATAACGACCAAAGAGTTGATGAAACAATTCTTCATGAAGCATTACGAGAAGCCTTAATCAATGCCTTAGTACACGCAGATTATTCAGAAACTACTCCTTTGCTGATTGAAAAATCAGTAGATAAGATACAATTTAGAAATCCTGGTTCATTACGCATCACACAGGCAGAATTTTTTGCAGGTGGAATGCACGATTGTCGTAATGCTTTGCTTCATCAAATGTTCTTATTAATTGGTTTGGGTGAGCGAGCAGGCTCAGGTGTTCCTAAGATTCTGAAAGCGTGTCAAATGGCTCATTGGCAACGACCTATTGTAGAAGAGCATATTCAACCACCACAGTATATGAATTTAATGTTAGTTTTTGATGAAATGTGGTATTCTCAAGAACAGCATCAAGTTGGCACTAAGTCAGCACCAAGTCAGCATCAAGTTAGCACTAAGTCAAAGTTTAGTACGGAGCAGATGCGGTTATTAGAAAAAATTTCAGGAGAAATGAGTTTATTAGAATTAATGACGCTGATTTCTCGTACAGACAGGGGTAAATTTAGAACTCAAATTTTAAACCCTTTGATTGAACAAGGTATATTGGAACGTACTATTCCAGATAAACCAACCAGTTCTAGGCAAAAATATCGTTTAGTTATAGTAGATCCCAAATAGAGAGAAATAGATTATGCTCAACACCCCTTTTGCTCCGTGGCCATCATTCACACAAGAAGAAGCCGATGCCGTTAGTCAAGTGATTTTATCCAATAAAGTCAATTATTGGACAGGTCAAGAATGCCGCGAATTTGAAAAAGAATTTGCCCAATTTACTCACACTCAATACGCCATTGCTTTGGCGAATGGTACGGTGGCACTTGATGTGGCATTAAAAGCCTTAAACATTGGTGCTGGTGATGATGTAATTGTTACATCTCGCACTTTTTTGGCTTCGGCAAGTTCTATTGTTACTGCGGGGGCAAATCCCATTTTTGCCGATGTAGAATTGGATTCACAAAACATTTCACGCCGTACCATTGAAGCCGTTTTGACACCGAACACTAAAGCGATTATTTGCGTGCATTTAGCAGGTTTGATGTGCGATATGGACGACATTATGCAGCTTGCTGAAGAAAAGGGCTTGTATGTGATTGAAGATTGTGCCCAAGCTCACGGTGCAAGCTACAAAGGGCGTTCTGCTGGCTCTATTGGTCATATTGCAGCGTGGTCATTCTGCCAAGACAAAATTATGACTACAGGTGGCGAAGGCGGTATGGTAACGACCAATAACAAGGATTTGTGGGAAAAAATGTGGTCATACAAAGACCACGGCAAAAGCTATGACAGTGTCTATCACAAACAGCACCCTGCTGGTTTCCGTTGGTTGCACGATAGTTTCGGCACAAACTGGCGAATGATGGAAGTGCAAGCTGTTATTGGACGTATTCAGCTCAAACGTATGGCAGAATGGACACAAAAACGTAATGCCAATATGAATGCGATTTTATCGGCTTTTGAAGATAGTTCGTATTTTAGCGTACATCGTCCAAGTACAGATTATGTTCACGCTGCCTATAAATGTTATGTGCAAGTGAATGTTGATGCGTTGCCTGCGGGTTGGTCTCGTGATCGTATTATGCAAGAAATCAATGAGTTAGGTGTGCCTTGCTATAGTGGTTCGTGTTCAGAAGTGTATTTGGAGAAAGCCTTTGATAATACACCGTGGCGACCAACAGAGCGTTTGCCGAATGCAAAACAATTGGGTGAAACCAGTTTGATGTTTTTGGTGCATCCGACTTT
>JAUNHS010000100.1:2148-5986 GCA_030523805.1 Acinetobacter sp. | reverse complement strand
AACGCGGGACCAACGGATTAAAAGTCCGCTGCTCTACCAACTGAGCTAACGACCCAATCTATTTGAATGGAGAGTATTTTAACAGAATATGTTAAAACTTCAAGAGAAAAATGGAAAAAAGTGTATTATTTGGTTATAAAAAGCACGATATGCTATGAACTAGACGAAATATCGGTGTGGTGATGTATTGTCAATGATCACATTGTATTGCTGTGATTGCCATAAAAAAGCCTAGCACAGGGCTAGGCTTTTGATTGCTATTCAATCATTAAGATTTTTTCGGTGGACGACCACGTGGGCGACGTACCGAGCGTGGGTTTTTGTCATTTTTGTTGAGATTAACATCATCAACTAACAAGCCCGTGTGTCCTAATAATTGACCACTAATTTGAGCAATCGCAGATTGAGCTTCTAAACTAAAGCCAATTTGTGCCATTTGCTGTGCTTGCTGGAATGAACGTACGTCCAATTCTGCTTGAGCCGTGTGGAGTGCTTCATCTTGCGATGGTTCAGCTTCCGTAGTTACAACTGTGCTATCAGCAATCGCAGGTTCAGCAAAATTTAAATCTGCTTGCTCTGTTGCCATTGTAACGTGTTGCGTATGTTCTACAGCATTGTGCAAGGTTTGCTCAATCGTTGCTTGCTCTACGCTTTCACTGGGAGCAATAGCGACGGTTTCAGCATTTTCAGCTTCATTTGCTACTGTTTCTGCTGGTGTTGCATGATGCTGTTGTTCAGCGTGTTGGCGTTGCTGATATTCTTGCTCTTTCGCCAATTTTGCTAAACGACGACGCTCACGTGGATCGTTAGCAATGCGTACAGCTGGTTCTGGTGGCGTTAAATCCAACACAGGAGCAGGTTCAGCATGAACTTGTGTTGCTGGTGGTAAAGCCGCATCACGGGTAACAGGTGCTTTTTCTACTGCTGTTGTGGCTTGCACTTGCTGTTGCTGGGTAATGTATTGTTGATTGTATTCATCAACGAATTTGCCTAAAGCACGGTTAAAGGTTGGAATTAAACCAAATTGCTCTACCAATACATGATAATCATCACCATAAGTATGGCGTAATAATGAACCTACCGTGTATTGTGCAAGGCTCGCAATTTGCGTTGCTTTTAATGGTTCAATTTGAACTGGTGCAACGTTTTGTGCTTGTTTACGACGTAAACGTGGGTCATTGCTGGCACGTTTGATCGTCGCTTTAGGTTCAGTTGTTACCACATTTTCATGGTCAGTGCTTTGACTGTTGGTAGTTGTAGGCGTAACTGTCTCTGCTGCAGGTTGTTCTGTAGCTGTTTCAGCGACAGGTTGTACATCAGCAACTGTTACAACAGATGCTTGGGCGACAGCATGGTCTTTATTTGGTAATAAAGTCATGATTTCGCTTTGATTTTGGTCAATATTGACAATCAATGCAGTATTCATGATGTTGTCTTGTGGCACATCAATCATTTCCACACGCACTTTTGGTGCTTGAGTTGTGGTTTGCTCAGCAACGACAGGAGCAACAGCATTTGGCTCTGTAGTCGCAGTGATTGGCTCAGCAATAGCTGCTTGATGAATAGACGTATGTTCAGCTTGAACTGCATTTTCTACGTTTGTTTCTTGCAATACGCTGGCATCACGCTGACGAGCGGCACGCTGTGGGCGTGGCTGTGTCGGATCACGGCGAGCAATTGTTGCGTCTTGCTGTTCTGCTTGTGCTTGACGCTTTTGCTGACGTTTTAATTCACGCTGTTCTTGACGAGAGAGTTGTACAATTTCTTCATGTACAATCGGTGTTGGAGCAATATTTTGCTCATTCACATCTTTGTTTTTGCGTGTTTTTTTGCTGCTTTGGCGAGTTGCTTTTTCTACATCTCTGCTGCTTGGCTTTTGTGGTGCAACAGGGTAGTTTGGTGTATGATTCGCTTCAACAGGCGTGCTAATGCTTGGTGCTTGAATATGACCAAATTGACCACGGCTCACTGCACCGCTATTAATCATTTGCTCAATGCTTGCCGCTGCATTTTGTGCTGTGCGAGCTTGATCTACTGTGCGGGCTTGCTTTTGTACAAATAGATTTTCCAACCATGCACAAGGACTGCCTTGTGCTTCTGGAGCTGCTGGCGTAGCCGTTTTTTGCTGTTCAACAGTCGCTTTACGTTTGCTTGGTTTTTCTACAGGCGTTGCAGTTTGCACAGGTGCTGATGCAAATTGTGGTGCATTTTCAGGTTCTTCCAAATGCCACGCTGATGATTCATAACCAATTTCATTGCTGCGAGTGGCTTCAGTGCGTTCATAGCTACTTGGAGCATAACCTTCAGGGTTAAATTGGATTTCATAATGTGGTGTTTCTAAATGTGGGTGTGGCAATACCGTAACACGCACATTAGATGTTTGCTCTAAATAGACTAAGCTATGACGCTTTTCATTCAATAAGAATGCGGCAATTTCTACAGGTACTTCTACTTGAATTTCGCCATGACGTTCATTTAAAGCGATTTCTTCTACTTTACGCATAATAGACAATGACAATGAGCGTAAATCACGCACCATGCCTGTGCCATGACAGCGTGGGCAAACATAACCTGTTGATTCTTCTAATGATGGACGTAAACGCTGACGGCTCATTTCCATTAAGCCAAAGCGAGATAATTGACCAAATTGGATTCTAGCACGGTCGCTTTGAGTTGCTTCACGCAATTTGGCTTCTACCATGCGTTGATGACGGTCTTTGCCCATATCAATAAAGTCAATGACCACCAAGCCACCAATATCACGCAAACGCAACTGGCGAGCAATTTCTTCTGCCGCTTCTAAATTGGTACTTAAAGCCGTTTCTTCTACATCGCTACCACGAGTAGATTTTGCCGAGTTAATATCAATAGAAACCAAGGCTTCCGTTTGATCAATGACGATTGAACCACCAGATGGCAATTTTACTTCACGTTCGTATGCTGTTTGAATTTGTGTTTCAATGCCATAATGAGCGAATAATGGTTCATTTAAAGTATAAGTTTTTAATTTTGATAATTGATGTGGCATCACCGTTTTGATGAAATGATAGGCTTCATCATAGGCTTGTTTGTTATCAATTAAAATTTCGGCAACATCATCACGCAAATAATCACGCAATGCACGAGTAACCACGCCAGCTTCTTGGTGTACCAACATTGGCGATGGGTTGTTATGTGCGATATTTTGGATTTGCACCCATAAATCTAATAAGTGCTGTAAATCTTGTTGTAATTCTTCTAAGCTACGCCCAATCCCTGCTGTACGCACGATAACGCTCATGCCACGTGGGATATTTAATGCCGCTAAAATAGATTTTAATTCTTCACGCACGCTACCTGAAATTTGACGGCTAATGCCACCACCTTTCGGATTGTTTGGCATTAACACCAAATAACGACCAGCTAAAGAAATATAAGTAGAAAGTGCAGCACCTTTATTGCCACGCTCTTCTTTTTCCACTTGTACCAATACTTCCGTGCCTTCGGTAATGAGTTCACGGATATTGATATTATCTCTAGGGTCGGCTTGGAAATAAGAACGTGCAATTTCTCGCATAGATAAGAAACCTTGCTTTTGAGCACCGTATTCTACAAATACAGCTTCTAAAGACGGCTCTACACGAGTAATATGCCCTTTGTAGATATTCGATTTTTTTTGCTCACGGGTACGATTTTCTAAATCAAAATCGTACAAACGCTGACCTGTAACAAGTGCAACACGCACTTCTTCTGCGTGCGTTGCATTGATTAACATACGTTTCATGGGTGTAATACCTTTTATATATTACACAAACAAACTGAAAGAATGTTGCTTACTGCACATGAGTAAGGTCTGTGG
>JAUNHS010000100.1:0-2048 GCA_030523805.1 Acinetobacter sp. | reverse complement strand
CATTCACCCACAGTTTCAAAATTCTGTTGCTGACCTTATTGTGTTGTGTTCGCTGGGGAAATGATGGTGTGTTGGTTAGCATTCATCGGGCATTGCACTCGGTATTTTTGTCATCACATGATGGGCTTGCAATATTACTGTAAGTCATCGCTGTGGGATACGGAAAGAAACATCGTATCTATACCTTGAGTGCGTATTTTCCAACGCATCGCATCTTGCCCGAACTTTCAAAGGCAGTCAATTTGTTTGCGAAGTTTCAAAATGTGTTGTTAAAAATATGCTTCATCGCTGTGTATGTGCTGTCATGCAAGCATATATTTTAACCATCGCTTGTTCAATATTGGTCTTGTTGTCATGCTATTGTGCTGTAAGAAAGGCTTGGAAAATCTGTTTCCACAATTTTCATACATGGTCTATGACAAAAAATTAACAGTGAACGTGTATTTACCGATATAATAAAGCCGTTCGGTGTCGGCATATTCTTTAGGAAGTGCCATTTTGCATAAAAAGCGTACTGTTTTGTCATTACGCCATTTGCGGTCATATTCCGTGAGCAAACTATACCAAAACTCAAGCATTCTGCCTATGCTTAAATGAAGCATTTGGGGGTAAAATGCCATGCTGTTTGTTGTTTTTTTGTTCATAGCGTTTAAAGTTTCGGCAAATATAGCTAAATGATAGAAAAAACAGAGAGTTTTTACATTTATATAAAGGTAGTTATTCGTGGTAGGGTCAAAACGTCCGCAGGCTATACACAAAGTTATCAACAAAAAGACGACGGTTAAACGTGATACATCTGCACAGGTGCAAGCTCGTTCATCACAGACAACATCGCAGGCATACAATCCTTTGCAAGATTATCAGGGGGTGTCGTGGTTTGATGTTACAGAACATCAGCATGGGCAACGTATTGATAATTTTTTGATGATGCGTTTAAAAGGCGTGCCAAAAAGTCGGATTTATCGCTTGATACGAGAAGGGCAGGTGCGTGTCAATAAAAAACGCATTAAGGCAGAATATCGTGTGCAAGCTGGCGATCAAATTCGTGTTGCTCCTATTCGTTATCAGCAAAAAAATGAGCAAGATGTGCCAGTCAGCGATAAAATGGCACAAGGATTGCTCAGCCGTATCGTGTATGAAGATGATGGTTTGATTGTGATTAATAAACCATCAGGTTTGGCGGTGCATGGCGGGAGTGGTGTCAATTTTGGTTTGATTGAAACTTTACGCACAGCATTGCAAAAGCCGTATTTGGAATTGGTGCATCGTATAGACCGTGATACATCAGGTTTATTGATGATTGCCAAAAAGCGGAGCACCTTGAAAAAATTACAAGATTTATTGCGTGAACATAAAATCCAGAAAACCTATTGGGCATTGGTAAAAGGGGAAGTGGTGCTACAGCAACAGTTGATTGATGCTCCATTATTACGCTATGAACTTGCTAATGGCGAACGCCGTGTGCGTGTATCTAAAGAGGGTAAACCAAGCCAAACGCAATGGAATGTGGTGCAGCGTTTTGTCGGTGCAACTTTGGTGGAAGCATCGCCACTATCGGGGCGTACGCATCAAATCCGTGTACATGGTTTAAGTATTGGACACCCTTTATTGGGCGATGATAAATATGGACATCAAACGCCAAGCAACATCAATGCACATCGCTTATGCTTGCACGCAAAACGCTTACAGATTCCAGATTATCCAATCATAGAAACCGATTTACCTGATGATATGCAAAGCATCATCACTCCTTTACAAGCGAAAAATGGTCATTAATACATGATAAATTCAACAGATATTCAGTTGGTTATTTTTGATTGGGACGGCACATTGTGCAATTCCATCAACACGATTGTAGAAAGTTTGCACTATACCGCACAGCAATATCAGCAACCTTTGACTGATGAACAAGCCAAAAGTGTCATTGGCTTGGCATTGCCGAGTGTGATTAGTACGCTATTTCCGCAAGTGCCTGAATTGCACCAAGCTTTATTTGATACCTATGTGGCACACAATGTGCCGCATTCTGCACATGATACATGGTATGA
>JAUNHS010000099.1 GCA_030523805.1 Acinetobacter sp. | reverse complement strand
CAGCAAAGTTTTGCTCTATATCACTTTGAGAGTTCATTTGGGCGATGGATAGTTTAGTCATGTGCGTGTCCTTCATACGATTTTCATCATCATAGCAAATTTTAGCCAAAGCGTGCTTTAAATTTTACACTTCTTCGCTATTCGCTCCGACACAATACACCTTGTTGCAACCAATGATTTTGCTCACTTGCTAACCAATCGGCATATTGTGCCAAATCAGCATTAATTTCAATTAGTTGCTCTAATAATTGCTGCGTTGTGCTGGCTTCATTTTGCTGTGAAAAATGCTGTAAAAATGCCACTTGTAACGGCTCTAATTGCTGATGTAGTACTTTAAAATCAGGCGTTCGCCAAACTAAAATGTGCATAAATTCATCATTTTCATCGGTTGCATGAGCAAAAAGTAATGGTGCTAAAGATGATGGCAGCTCCAACAAAAATGCCGATGTTGCCCATGTTAGTGATTGATTTAAATCATGATTTTCATCATCTGAATGATTGCCATGCGTGGCATTAGGCGTAGCAATTTCTGCACATAATTGGTGATGTTCAAATTGCATTAATGCCAAAAAGTCGCTAGATAAAGTGGCTTGTTGGCTTTGGCAAAATTGTAAAAAAGCGTGGGGAATATCTACAAAATAAGGCGATGATTGCTCGGCATTTTGGAAAAATTGTTGCTTTAAATCTTCCCACATTTCGCCGTGTTGCTGTTGTTGTAGCCATTGTGGTGCAAGTACATAACAAGTATCAATAAAGCGGAAAATATTGTTTGTTACCAAAGTTTGGTAAAGATTTAATCGTTCAATATCAATACCTTGCAGTGCTGATGATGGAACATCATCATGGCGTAAATAGTCCATGAAGGCTTGTACAGTGGGCTGAAAATCTAATTGAGACATCGCATTCCCTAAATATTTTGCTGTGAAAAAGATGATAAGGCGTGGCGTTGCCAATGTTCAATTTGCTGTACTTCTTGCAAAATATCGGCAAAGGGCGGCAAGTTGAAATCACGTTCTAGCACGGTCGGGATAATTTTCCCTGTCCTTTCATAGACTTGGGATAAAATTTGCCACACATCAGCACATACGGCTTGACCATGCGTATCAATCAATAAAGGCTTGCCTTGCGTGTCTTGCTCTACATCATGCCCAGCAATGTGGATATAGCAAGCACGGGATAAATCAATGCGATTTAAAAAGTCATCAGCAGAAATATCTTGATGATTGGTAGCATTTACATAAATATTATTCACATCTAAATGCAGTAAACAGTCGCTTTTGTGCATCACCGCATTGAGAAAATCCACTTCATCTAATGTGGAATTGGGAAAACGGATATAATACGATGTATTTTCTATGGCAATTTGTCGCCCTAAAATATCTTGGCTTTGTTTCACTCGGTCGGCAAAATTTTCTACTGATTGTGCTGTAAAAGGAAAGGGCATTAAATCGTAAACATGACCACCATGCTCGCAAAAGCTGGTATGCTCTGAAAAAAATTGAATTTTAAAATGGTCTAAAAATTGTCTAATTTGTTTTAAATAAGCCACATTTAACGGTTCTATGCCACCTAAAGAGAGCGATAAACCGTGCGATGCTAAAGGATAATATTGTGCCACTTGCTCAAAATCGGCTTTGGCTTTGCCACCCATTTTAATCCAATTTTCAGGGGCAAGTTCTAAAAATTGAATTGGATTTGGCGATTGCTGCTGGGCGAGTTGGATTAAATCTTGAGTATATTGGCGACGATAACCGATACCAATACCTTGTGGGCGATAAAATGTTTGCATTGTTTGACGCTCATAAAGCAAGTGAGATGGGAGAGAAAAGCACGATGAATGCTTATTCAGCGTATTCATCGTGCTTTGTCATGCTAAAGCGAATGCTGTGAGCGATTATTTTTTAGAGCCACAAGTTGCATCGCCAGTTTTTGAATTACCACAAGCTGCTTCAGTGGCTTTGCTTGCACCACAGCTTGCTTCGCCAGCTTTCATTTTTGATGATGCACACGTTGCTTCTTTGGCTTTAGATTTGCTTGCACCACAGGCAGCATCTGCAGATTTTTTCGCACCACACGCAGCTTGGCTTGCTTTTGCGTGATTGGCTTTACCTTGATGGGTTTGACCGTGTGGCTTGTCTGTTGCACAGCCTACAGTCGCAGTTAATAAACCTGCAAGAACGACAGCAGATGATTTTTTCATAACAATCTCCTAAAGTTGCTGAGTAAAAAAGGATATAAGTATATTAAAGTAAATTACTCTTTTTTCTCAACAGGTAAAATGTAACAATATTGCAAAATCATGGAAAAATGCGAGATAAATTGTGCGAAATCACGCAAGGCAGATATTGCCACATGAGCCAAATTTGCATAGAATACAGCAAGAGAAAATGGTACGCATTGTTGCACTATTTCAATGTTACCATTTCTTTTTTGCTCCACCGTTTTTACGGAATCGCCCAATGATTTGACCACGCCAAAGGGGAATGCTGATGCTTGAAGCCTTTTATGCCACAGAGCGTGGTAGCCTAGAAGATCTCACCATTAATGGCGATTTTGATTTAAATAATGATTTAACTTGGATTGATTTGATTGCCCCGACACAAGAAGAACAACAGTGGGTGATGGACGCTTATGAACAAAATTTACCCACATTAAAATCTTTAGAAGACATTTCATCATCGGCACGTTTTTACCGTGATGATGATGGTATTTTGCATATTAGCACTTATTTTTTAAGCAAAACTAAGCACCAACACGAAGAAGAAAATAGTGAAAATGGCATTTTAGCGACCATGCACACGGTGGCATTTATTTTGCATAAAGACCGTTTATTTACCTTGCGTGGCGAAAAATTGGTTGCTTTCCGTGCTTTTCGTGCTAGAGCAAAACGCAATGATTATGACATGGATTATAAAGATCCGATTTGGGTATTGTTGGGTTTGCTGGAAGCGAAACTTGATGAATTGGCGGATATTTTGGAAGATACGCACCGAGATTTGGAGCGTTGTTCCACGGAAGTATTGAACAATCATCATCGTGAAAATGTGTTGGATTTGGAAGATATGATTACACGCTTGGCATATCAGGAAGATATGTTGGGGAAAGCTCAGTTGTGTTTGATTGATTTGCGCCGTGTTTTGACCTTTTTATCTCGTCCGAGAGCGTTGGGCAGTCATATTTATGATGCTGATATTCGAGAGTTAAGCGAAGATGTACGCTCACTGGTGGAGCATGATGCGTTTTTATTCCAAAAAGTGCGATTTTTGCTTGATACCACATCAGGGTTCATTAATGCGGAACAAAGCGATACCATTCGTCGTTTCTCTATTTTGCCAAGTATGCTTGCACCACCGATGCTGGTGGCGAGTGTGTATGGTATGAATACTGATGTATTGCCTTTTGCTCGTGGCGAAGTGAGTTTTTATATTGTGATTGGCATTTTAATTGCGTTCTTTGTTGTGCCGATGATTTACTTTAGATGGAAAAAATGGATTTAATGATGATTTCATCATGATGTTGAGCGAACCATAAGGGCGAAAAATCATTCGCCCTTATTTATTGGTTTTATTTCAAGCGATAATCAATAATCACAGGAGCATGGTCGCTAAACCATTCATCTTTATACACCCACGCATTCACGGTACGGTCTTTCCAGTCAGGCGAACAGGCTTGATAATCAATCCGCCAACCCACATTCTTGGCACGAGCTTGCCCACGATTTGACCACCACGAATATAAATCTGCTTCCTGACGCACCACACGGAAGGTATCCACATAGCCCAATTCATCGTAAATATGGTCTAACCATGCACGTTCATGCGGTAAACAGCCTGATGCTTTTTGATTGCCTGACCAATTTTTAATATCAATTTTTTTATGCACGATATTGTAATCGCCACACACGATGATGGATTTATTTTCATCACGCCAACGCTTTAAAATGACTTTATATTCATCTAAAAACAAGTCTTTACGCTGTTGTGCATCTTCGCCAGACGACCCTGACGGCAAATACAACGAAGCAATATAGGCAGGCTCGGCAATGTCCCATTCGCTCAAATCAAACTCTGCAGTAATGAAACGCCCTTGCGTATCGGCAAGCTCAAAGCCCAAACCATTTTGTACCGATTTAAACGGTAAACGGCTATAAATCGCTGTGCCTGCATAGCCTGCTTTTTCGGCAGGGAATAGGTGCATAAACCAACCTTCAGGCTTGAATTTGTCCGTCCATTGTTCATGTGTAATTCGGCTTTCTTGCATACACACCACATCGGCTTCAGACTGTGCCAGCCAATTAAAAAAGCCTTTTTTCTCAGCGGCACGCAAGCCATTGACGTTAATAGACACCACACGCAGGATTTTTTGATCGTTAGGATATTGAGATTTACTAAGCATAATGAAGATAAAAAATGGAATTAAAAATAGGCGTTAAGCATAGCATATCTATAAAATGAAGAGAATATGCGATGATAAAACGCTTGCAAAATATCAAGTCAAAAGCGAGTAAATTTGGTATGATATACACATCTTTTTATTTTATTCTACAGGTCGGATTATGACAGCTCACAGCACATTTCAAGCACAACAATTTATTGAACTTGCCCTTTCTCGCAATGTCTTACGCTTTGGCGAGTTTACTTTAAAATCGGGGCGTGTCAGTCCATATTTTTTCAATGCAGCATTGTTGAACGATGGCGAAGCCTTGGCACTTTTGGCACAAGGTTATGCCGATCAATTGGCACAATGCGATAATGTAGATGTGATTTTTGGCCCTGCTTATAAAGGCATTCCTTTTGTAGCGGCAACAGCAGTAGCATTACAGCACCATCATCAGCGTAGTGTACCGTGGGGATTTAACCGTAAAGAAGCAAAAGACCATGGCGAAGGTGGCGTACTTGTGGGTGCAGATGTAGCTGGAAAATCGGTATGGATTATTGATGATGTGATTACCGCAGGCACAGCAATCCGTGAAGTCGTGCAAATTTTAACCCAAGCAGGTGCAAAAATTGCTGGCGTGCTGGTGGCATTAGACCGCCAAGAACGTGGACAAGGGGAGACATCGGCATTGCAAGAAGTCCAAGCACAATTGGGCGTGCCAGTCCATGCGCTAGTAACGATGCAAGATTTAATGGATTATTTGCAAAATAAAGGCGATGAACAGGCTTTGGCAAAAATGAAAGCCTACCGTGAACAATACGGCATCTAAACATATTTTATCAATCAGCGACGATGGAGCAAGTACAGCGATGATTGAATGCCACCCACTTGCTCCATTTTTAGCGAAAAATGCCCAAGTATTGATTTTGGGCAGTTTTCCACCACCGAAAAATCGCTGGAAAATGGATTTTTATTATCCGAATTATAATAATGATTTTTGGCGAATTTTGGGTTTAATCTTTTTTCAAGATAGCGACTATTTTATTGATTTAACACAAAAAACATTTAAACAAATTACCATAGAACAATTTTTGCATGATTATGGCATTGCAATCAGTGATACGGCTCAACAAGTACGACGTTTACATGGCAATGCGTCAGATCAATTTTTACAAATTGAACAATATCAAGAGATTGCATACCTTTTAAAGCAGTTGCCGTATTGTCGGCATATCATGGTAACAGGAGATAAAGCCTGTGAAGCACTTTGTCATATTTTACAAATTGATATACCACATAAACTTAAAATCGGGCAAAGTGTCGCCTTGCCGACACAAGGCGAAGCGATTTTACAGCGTGGCTTGACCTTGCATCGTGTGCCGTCATCATCTCGTGCATATCCTTTGCCTTTGGTGCAAAAAGCAGCGTTTTATCGGCAAGTGTTTGAGCGTGTGGGGATTTTACAAGGTTTAGAGCATTAGCGTACAATACCGACCAATTCTATATCCATCACCACCAAGCTATTTGGCGGCACAGCTGCACCATTGCCTAAAGTATGATAAGCCAAACGACTTGGGATATAAAAAGTCGCTTTTTGACCAACTTTCATTT
>JAUNHS010000098.1 GCA_030523805.1 Acinetobacter sp. | reverse complement strand
TAGCTTACCACAGCCATTTACTGAAATTTGGCATTTTGTAAAACCTGTAGGTTCTCATGAAGATTGGTTAGTGGCAGGTATTCAGCAAAACTAACTTTTTTTGAGTACAAATAAAAGCATAACTTTCAGTAAGTTATGCTTTTATCTTATTGCAAAATCATTTATTTAAAACAGCAACATTCAGAGAATAAAACAATGAAACTTTATTATGCTCCTGGTACTTGTGCATTGGCGTGTTGGATTGCATTAGAATGGGCGAATGCCGATTATGATGTCATTAAAGTCAATCCACGCTCAGAAGAATATTTAAAAATCAATCCTTTAGGTATGGTTCCTGCAGTAGATATTGGTACAACACGTGTCATGACACAAGCTGATGCCATTTTACAATACATTTGCCAGCGTTATCCAAACAGCAATTTAGGAGCAAATGCAGGCGACATTAATCATTTTGAATTTCATGAAACAATGTGCTTTTTAACAGGTGATTTCCACCCTGCTTTTTGGCCTTATTTTGTACCGAACCGTTACACCACAGACAACAGCGATACAGCATTAGATGCCGTAAAACAAGCATCTTATGCTCGTGTAGAGCGAGTATTAGCTCATTTGGACCACTTAATTGGTGATACTGGTCATGTATATCAAAATAAACGTAGTGTTGCCGATGCTTATGCTTTTGTTATGGCATTATGGTCTGATAAAATGCCAAAAAGTTGGCGTGATTATGCAAATTTGGCAAAATTTATGCAAACAATGCAACAAGATCGTGCAGTACAAAATGTATTGGAATTATCTAAAGCCAACTAATCACACCAGCCCAATGTAACATGAATAAAAAACTTAAGTTGATGATAATTAAGTTTTTTTATTATTTATCACAAGTAAGGTTCGTATAATATTCTAACATCATCATTCATTGTTCACTTTATGTAAAATCTAATGCTTTTTCGCACAAACTCGCCTAGAATGAAATTTCAAGGAATAAATAATGATTTATTTCGGACTTTCACACAAACAGGAGATTTTACGATGTTTATCAGCAGTGGCAACGAATGCACAATGAATGAGCTTTTTGCTCAATTAGGCTTAGAAAGTAGCGATGAAGCGATTGAGCAATTTATCAAAACACATCAACTCAGCGATGATATTCCTTTAAATGAAGCCCCATTTTTTAATGATGCACAAAAAGCATTTATTAATGAAGCATGGCGTGCCGATGCTGTTTTTGTAACCATGGTAGAAGAGCTAAACGTTCGCCTACATGGTGGCTAAATCATTGATTTATTTTAAATCATAAATATAGGCAAAATATGGTAGCTAACTATATTTTGCCTATTTTTTAGAGTTGAACTCAAAGCAACTGCTGAAAAATCGCAATCATCACACCTGCAAAGGAACAAATAATCCCCAGCATAAATAATTGCAAGGTGCGAGTATAATACGCATCTTCTCTGTCCTGTGGCACACGATGGTTTAAAATACGGTACAAGGCAATTAATAGCAAACTAATGCCCAACATAAAACCGACCATAACCAACCAATCACTACGATGTTCATAGGGTTGCGATACCCAATTGCCCATATATGCCAGCACAAAACCGAGAATAATACCAATCGCTGTAACCATTGGTGCTCGGTATGGGTGAATATCATTGCTCATTTTTTCTACTCAAGTCGCTTGATACAAAGCGACATCATAATCAGCTTTAGAAAGTTTATTTTGTTGGTACAACCACTCGGCAACTTCACGCCACGCATAAAGTGCAGAACCTGAAAGTACGCCTGCAACAGGTTTAGGAAAATTCCCTTGTCCACGCTTATTATGGGCATAATTACTCATAGTCGTACGAGATACACCTAAACGTTTTGCCATTTCCGCAAGGCTTGATACCCCTTGCTCTTGTAAAATTAAATCAGAAAAACCTGCTTGTTTTAGATTTTCAAATGCAGAATCAATCGCATTTTGTGCTGTTTCTGCTTCACGGTCAAATTCAAGATAAACCACATTATCCATGCGACAAATCAACGCATCATCACAATGATGTTCAAATAGATGGTCATCTAAACCTACATCGGCAACATCGGCATCTCGTACAATTACCGTAAAATGGTAAGTATTCATTCTATTTCTCCTTTACATTCATTGACTTTGCGTATAATTTGCTTTGCATGATTTTCAGTAGATTTTGGCGTACTCCACACACTCATTTGATGTGAACTATGAGCAAAATTGCACCTTAACCGACAATAACAATGTGATGATTTACCACTCTCCACCATATGCCAGCCATGATTTAAAGCATATTCTATCGCCTGACTAATCTCTTTATTTGGGTGATATTTCATATTCTTCTCTCTTATGCTGTATTATAAATAGCATGATTACATTTGTAAACACTTTCAAGCATAGAAACGCTATGCAGTTGTTTCTATTTGCGTTTTTCAAACGTCCTCAATACTTTCATTACCAACACCAAACTCAACATCAGCAATAAATACCACGACCCCATTTTGGCATAACCCACTCTATGCCACTGCTCCACCTGAGTTGGATACAACCAAATTTGATAAAAAGTGCTAATATTTTCTGCAATCCAAATAATCAAGGCGAGTAGCATTAAAATCAACAACATCGGAAATTTTAAATGGTACACGCCCACTTGCACAGACACTTTCGTTTTGTAAAAAATCAGCACCGACCACACAAATAATCCATAACGAATATCAGGCACAAAAAACTTGGTCATAAAATTTAAATACGACAGCACCGACAATGCCAACATATTGCGAAAACTTGGTAATTGCTCAAACGACACTTGATACAGTCGCAATGCCCGAGCAAAAAAACTGCCCACCGCAGAATACATAAACCCCGCAAAAAGCGGCACAGTCCATAATTTTAATGTGGCAGGTTGTGGATATTGCCATGAACCAATCGCTGGGTGCGTCAAGTACAATTCCATCACAAAGCCTAAAAAATGGAATAAGGCAATCACTTTGGCTTCATGCCACGTTTCCAATTTAAAATAAATCAGCAAGGCTTGAATGCTAATGGAAAATAGCAATAAATAATCATAACGATACAAACCGAAATAGGATTCATGCCCCATCGGTGCAGTTATGGCAAACGCCAGCAACAGCAAAATACCAAATAAGGCAGCGGAAACTGCCTTAAAGGTAAAATCGTACACTGCGAATAAAATGGATTTAAACATTATAATGAATAAAGCCATTAACCCAAATATTTACGGCTATATTCATGCACCGTATCCACCAAAATTTTCGGTTGATCTGGATTAACCCATTGCGTAATGCCGTGTCCTAAATTGGCAACATAGCCTGTTTTTTCGCCATTTTGGTACGCATCATCAATCATCAGTTGTACATTTTTACGAATGGTTTCATCATCGCCATACAGCACTGCAGGGTCTAAATTACCTTGTAAACTCGCACGACCATTGACGATTTGACGAGCGGTATAAAGTGGCGTGGTCCAATCCAAACCAAAGGCATCTGCTCCAGTCGTGAGCATATTTTCTAACCATTGCCCCCCACCTTTGCTAAACACAATCACAGGCACACGGCGACCATCATGCTCACGCTGCAAACCTGCGACAATTTTTTGCATATAAGCCAATGAAAAAGCTTGATATTCACGATGAGCTAACGCCCCACCCCAGCTATCAAAAATCTGCACCGCTTGAGCCCCTGCTTGGATTTGAGCATTGAGATAATCGGTAACAGCATCGGCTAAATGGTCAAGCAAGGCGTGTAAAATTTCAGGCGAACGGTACATCATTTCCTTGCTGTGGCGAAATTCTTTGCTTGAACCGCCTTCAATCATATAAGTTGCTAGCGTCCAAGGGCTACCTGAAAAGCCAATTAAAGGCACTTGCCCTGCCAATGCTGAACGAATGGCTGTAACGGCATTCATCACATAATCTAAATCACGTTTGGCATCAATTTTTGGCAGATTGGCAACGTCTTGTTCGGTGCGAATGGTTTTATGAAAACGTGGGCCTTCACCTGTTTCAAAATAAAGCCCCAAGCCCATCGCATCTGGCACAGTCAAAATATCGGAAAATAAAATCGCTGCGTCTAATTCATAGCGGCGTAAGGGCTGTAAAGTTACTTCACAGGCAAATTCGGTATTTTTGCACAATGATAAAAAATCGCCTGCTGTGGCACGGGTTTGTTTATATTCTGGGAGATAACGCCCTGCTTGTCGCATCATCCATACAGGTGTGGTATCTACAGGTTCTCTGAGTAGTGCTTTTAAAAAACGGTCATTTTTAAGTGTGGTCATGATTGCCCCAAGTTTTTGTGGTTGCTTGGGGCGTATTATAGCATTAGTCGTGGTGGGAAAAGTGAGAAATCACTTGGGGGAATTGTAACAAGGTATCGTAAAAATCTACAACATCTCTAGCTTGTAAGCTAAATTAGCTTTGATTTTGTACCCATTGACAAATACCAGTTTTAGGATTTGAAATAATATCTGCAACAGAGTCAGGAATAATATTATTCCAACCATAACTATCGCCTAGATACGTATTTTGATAAGGACTACTCCAAGAATTCACACTTGCACCATTATTTGTATAATCTGTTTCCTCTAATAATTTTACACGTTTACTAGCACAATCATATATATAGCGTGCAATCGTATAATTATACAATTTGCCATTTTTTAACTTTTGTGCAGTCTTATAAGTTGATTTTGTCCAAACTGTAATTTGCTTATCATATATAGATACGCTATCCATATCAATATACACTTTAAAGCCATTTTTTCCACGTGCAACTTCTGTCCATGTTGCGGCATAACTCACAGTACTAACAAATAATGCCATCACACATAATAAAAACTTCATTGCTATACTCCCATTATTTAGAATACACGTCTTTCACTTCACATGTTTGACCATTTTCAAAAATAATCTTATTGTCATAAGAATTCTTTTCATATTGCAAAATTGCATTTTCCCAATACGCATATTCATAACAATATTTTGTAACAATAAGTACTCGCTTATCATTGGTTTGATAAAGATTACTATCTATGCGTTTTACATTTACCTTATAAAATTCCGCATAAGCCAATGGTGTACATAATAAAGATAAAACTAGCAAGAATGACTTTTTCATACGCCTACTCCTTAATAAATCAATTTGATACAAATTGATAAAATAAAATTTACAAAAAGACTATAATTTGAATTATAATTACTCATTATTTCTTTTCAACCAACAGCGAGTAAGTTTAAAAAACCACTGCTCGTTGTTTTTAACACTATCAGGGTACATTTATGACCACTCAAGATAATATTCGTCAATTAAGAGAGCAACAACAGTGGTCGCAAGAAGAAATGGCAGAAAAATTAGGAATGTCTAAAAATGGTTACGCTAAAATTGAGCGTGGCGAAAGTGATGTAAGCCTTACTCGTTTAGAACAAATTGCAAATATTTTAAATATAGATATTGCCGATATTGTTAAAAGTGAAAGTAAAAACTTATCTCTTTTAATTGGAAACAATCATGGTAATTATGGATACCAAGTTCACCAAACAGGAAGTAATGAAATAGAATTATTGCAATTGAAACTAGAACATAAAGACGAATTATTAGCTCAAAAAGATAAAGAGATACAAGCACTTAAAAAAATTATTGACTTAATGCAGCAATCATCTCAATAACAATAGATTAGTTTTGATTTGCTTCACACAGCTGTTCTAAAATATCTGAAGCAACAGAATCTGGAATAACATCATTCCATTCATATTCTGATTCATGCCAACTGAAACTATCCACGATTACACCTTTATTAGAATAAAAATACCCTTGTGTCAGAGTTAATGTATTATCACTACAATCGTAAATATTCTTAGAGATTGCATAACGATAAAATTTTCCATTCTCCGCTTTTTGAGCAACTTTAAAATAATATTTCTCCCACACTGTAATTTGTGAATCATTGACTGAAATACGATCGGCATCTATATAATGTTTTGTATCATCTTGAGCTGTTGCAAAATACACCCAGTTGGCAGCATCACTCACACTACTTGCGAGCAATAATAGCATCATGCCGAACCATTTTTTCATTGTGTTACCTTTAATCATTGAAATAA
>JAUNHS010000003.1:34599-36785 GCA_030523805.1 Acinetobacter sp. | reverse complement strand
ACTATCTCCAACAGCAACGCCAAGCAGGTAAACGCATTGGCTTTGTGCCAACGATGGGCAATTTACACCAAGGGCATTTAAGCCTAGTTAAAACTGCTCGCCAACAATGCGATGTTGTAGTGGTCAGTATTTTTGTCAATCCAACCCAATTTGGCGTAGGCGAAGATTTTGACAGCTACCCACGCACATTGGAGCAAGACAGCCAATTAGTACAAAACGATTGCGATGTGATTTTCGCTCCAAGCATTGAAGAAATGTACGGCACAGCACCACGTTTGACCCAAGTAAGCGTCAGTGGCATTACACAAGATTTATGCGGAGCATCTCGTCCGACCCATTTTGATGGTGTGGCGTTGGTGGTCAGCAAATTATTTAATATCGTGCAGGCGGATGTCGCATTTTTTGGCGAAAAAGATTTTCAGCAACTCGCAGTCATTCGTCAAATGGTGCAGGATTTAAATATTCCGATTGAGATTGTTGGCGTGCCGATTGTGCGTGCTGAAGACGGTTTGGCATTAAGCTCTCGTAATGGTTATCTAACGGCTGAACAACGTCAAATTGCTCCACAAATTTATCAAAATTTACAGCAAGCTAAGCACGATTTACAGCAAGGCAAGGCGTTGAGTGATGTGTTACAGCATATTCGCCAGAATTTAAGCCAAGCAGGTTTTGATGTGGATTATGTAGAAGCCCGTACGCCAACTTTACAGAAGGTGGAAACATTTAATCAAGATGTGGTACTGTTTGTGGCAGCGAAATTGGGCAAACCCCGCTTGATTGATAATTTATACATCGCTTATTCAGCCTAAATCAAATGCCTTATGCCGCTGGGATAAGGCATTTTTATTTGTTCAAATTTTGATACATTATTTTGCCTAAGATTGAAATTTGATCGCAAAGCAACGCCTTAAAGCGTGCTATACTGCAACACAATGATGATGAAAATCACAGTACATAGATAAAATTATGAAACGCATATTAATCGTTACAGGACAATCAGGTTCTGGTAAATCATCTGCACTGCAAATTTTGGAAGATTCTGGTTATTATTGCATAGACAATTTACCTTTAAGTTTACTTCCTGAAATTGTAGAAAAATTGCACCAACAGCAACAAGTAGAATTACTTGCCTTGGGCATTGATGTTCGCAGCACCGACAGCGATTTCCAATCCTTTCCACAAGTGGTGCAAGCCTTACAGCAATATAGCACGGTAAATGTGCTGTATTTTTCTGCACAAGATCAAGAATTAATTTCACGTTTTAGCTTATCACGTCGTCCGCATCCGTTGTCGCAACGCTGTGCGACTTTGGCAGAATGTATAGAACAAGAAAAGCATTTACTGTATCAAATTCAAGATGTTGCCGATTTGCACATAGATAGCACAGGCAAAAGCGTGCATGATTTAAAGCAAATTTTATTGCACAAATTGGGACAATCGCATGATATTGTCGTGATTTTACAATCTTTTGGCTTTAAATATGGCGTACCGTTGGATATTGATTTTGTTTTTGATGTGCGACATTTACCCAATCCACATTGGAATGCCGATTTACGCCCACTCACAGGGCTAGATGCAGCCGTGCAGCAATTTTTGGCACAGCATTGCCGAGTAGATGAACAAGTGCATGATATTCAACAATTTTTAAATAAATGGTTGCCTGATTTTGCAGAAAATCATCGTCATTATGTAACGGTATCTATTGGTTGCACAGGTGGGCAGCACCGTTCGGTGTATGTGGTGGAGCAGTTAAAACAGGCTTTGCAAACAGCATGGTCGGTGCAAGTGCTACATAGAGAGCAAAAGCACTGGCACGCATAAAAGAAAACTTGATGAAATGCTGGAATATTGCGATAATTCCCACGTTTTTATTGATTGCATATCGCATAACTGTTGGAGAAGACCATGGCACGCCGACCTGTACGCTATACTGAAGATGATTTTGAAGCATTAGAAGGACGAGCGAGTAAAACCGAACAAAAAAAAGCGGTACAACGTATGGCGGCCATTGGCTCACAACTTGCCGAACTCAACCAAGAGCAAATAAAAAAATTACCTGTAGATGAACGATTGATTGATGCCTTGCTTGATGTACAGCAAATTACATCGTTTGAAGCACGTCGTCGCCAATTTCAGCGGATTGGTAAGCTGTTGCGTAGTGAAGATGAAGCCACGATTTTAAGCTA
>JAUNHS010000003.1:29792-34499 GCA_030523805.1 Acinetobacter sp. | reverse complement strand
TGATTGCTTTTTTTTTGAGCATTAAACAGCAATAAACAAGAAAAAACACGTTGTTACTATACGAAACAAGACTAAAGTATAAGTTACTCATGTAAAATAATGTGGATAATCAAATTTAACTCACTCAATGTAACCCATTCGGGTTTTGATGTTGTTATCTTGATATGGAGAAAGGTTATGGATGAGAAGCAAGTAGAACGCATTCTACAGAATCCAAAATTTAAAACATTAGTTGCTAAAAAGCGTAACCTGAGTTGGAGCTTAACAGCATTAATGTTGTTCATTTATATTGGCTTTATTTTACTAGTAGCCTACAGCCCAGAGTTTTTGAGAACACCGATCAGTGATGGCGGAGTCATCACTTGGGGTATTCCGCTAGGTAGTGGTGTTATTGTAATTTCATTCCTATTGTGTGGTGTATATTCTAAAGTAGCGAACGGTTCATTTGATTTATTGAACAAGGAAGCGATGGACGAAGTAGAAGCAATCACGCATGAGAAGGGAGGCTCAATCTGATGAAGCAAATGTTGAAATATATGGCAATGGCAGGTGCTGCATCTGTATTGTCTAACCCAGTGATGGCAGCTGCTCTTGAAGGCGAAGCTCAAAAGCAAGCAACCAACTGGACAGCGATTATCATGTTCGCTATTTTCGTTGGCTTAACTTTGTTCATTACAAAATGGGCAGCGAAAAAAACACAATCTACACAAGACTTCTATACCGCTGGTGGTGGTATTTCAGGTTTCCAAAATGGTTTAGCGATTGCAGGTGACTATATGTCAGCAGCATCGTTCCTAGGGATTTCAGCGATGGTATTCTCATCAGGTTATGATGGTTTGCTATATTCTCTAGGCTTCATGGTGGGTTGGCCTGTAGTATTATTCTTAGTTGCAGAACGTTTACGTAACTTAGGTAAATATAACTTATCTGACGTGGTTTCATTCCGTTTAGATGAAAAACCAGTGCGTAAAATGGCAGCATTTAGTTCACTAGTGGTTGTTGCATTCTACTTAATCGCTCAGATGGTAGGTGCAGGTCAGTTGATTAAACTATTATTTGGTTTGGACTATAGCATCGCAGTTGTTATCGTAGGTATCTTGATGATGGCGTACGTAATGTTCGGTGGTATGTTGGCGACAACATGGGTACAAATCATTAAAGCAGTCATGTTATTGTCTGGTGCATCATTCATGGCATTGATGGTATTGAACCACGTAGGTTTCAGTATTTCAGAAATGTTTAGCCAAGCAATCAGAGTATTCTCTGAAGTACATCATAAGACGATTGATGAAGCTCAAAAAATCATGGGTCCGACCAACTTGGTGAAAACACCAATTGATGCAGTATCATTAGGTCTTGCATTGATGTTCGGTACAGCAGGTTTACCACACATCTTGATGCGTTTCTTCACTGTAAAAGATGCGAAAGAAGCTCGTAAATCAGTTGTAGTTGCAACAGGCTTTATTGGTTACTTCTACTTATTAACATTCATCATTGGTTTTGGTGCGATTCTTCTTGTATCGAACAACCCTGCATACCTTGATGCAGCGAAAATGGCAGTTACTGGTAAGTTAGAATTACTTGGTGGTAACAACATGGCCGCGGTTCACTTGAGCCATGCTGTAGGTGGTGACTTATTCTTAGGCTTTATTTCAGCAGTAGCATTCGCTACCATCTTAGCGGTAGTCGCAGGCTTAACATTATCAGGTGCATCAGCGATTTCACACGACTTGTATGCAAACGTTTACCGTAAAGGTCAAACGACCCCTGAGTCTGAAATGAAAGTTACTAAACGTGCGACTTTAGCGATTGCGATTGTTGCGATGATTTTGGGAATTGTATTCGAGAAGCAAAACGTTGCGTTCATGGTGGGCTTGGCATTCGCTGTAGCAGCATCAGCAAACTTCCCAGTATTAGTATTGTCTATGTTCTGGAAAGGTTTAACAACTCGTGGTGCGGTAATCGGTGGTTATGCAGGCTTAATTAGTGCAGTAGTATTAATTGCATTAACGAAAGCAGTATGGGTAGATACTTTGAAATTAGGCGATTCTCCTATCTTGGCGATGTCTAACCCAGCAATCTTCTCTATGGCAATTGCATTTATCTGCTGCTATGTATTCTCAGTAACTGATAAATCAGCTCGTGCTGAAGCAGAGAAGAAAGCATACGATGCACAGTTTGTACGCTCTATGACTGGTATCGGTATCTCTGAAGCGTCTGATCACTAATCATGAGATGACACGATTGCTGATCTAATCACAATCTAAAAACAAAGGCTTCCATTTTGGGAGCCTTTGTTTGTTTTGGCGTTTGCAGATTGCATTTGTCATGATTAATTTGTTGTAGTTAAATGATGATGAGCCATTCTCTATAAAAAATTAGCCCCAAAAAAAATCGCCTGACATGGCAGGCGATTTTTTGCTATTTATTGTGGTTTATGCAAAGTGCATTATAAACTTGCAACACCTGTAGTAAATGCTTCAAAGTGAATTTGCTCTGCCGCAATACCACGAGCCAATAAGGCTTCACGTTGAGCTTGCATAAACGCAACAGGACCACACAAATAATAGTCTGCATCAGCAGGTAATAAATCTGCAGGCACTTGTGTTAAGTCTAAGCGACCAGTCGCATCGGCTTGACCTTCTTCATAGCATACAAATGTTTTGATGTTGGCAAATTTAGCTTTTGCATCATCAATATGTTGCTTCATAGCGTGTACATTGGCATTACGGCACGCATGGATAAAGCTCGCTTGCTGTGGCACACCAGCTTCAATCACTTGATTGAGCATTGCAACCATTGGCGTAAGTCCTACACCACCGCTGATGAATACGTTATTTTTGTTTGGATCAAGCAAGAAGAAATTGCCAGTAGGTGCAGTAACTTCTACTTCATCGCCTACATTTTTGCCGTGTAAAGTCGTAGAAACCCAACCTTGAGCCAAGCCGTCGTGTGCATCTTCACGCTTCACAGAAATACGCAAATAATCGCCTTTAGCACAATCTGACAAACTGTATTGACGTGGTTGTTTTAAACCTAATTCATCAACTAACACACGCACCGAAATGTATTGACCTGCTTTATACGGTGGCAAACCATCTTCATCGCTTGGTACAAGGTAGAATGATGTAATTTCATCGCTTTCTTGTTCTTTTTTGCTGATTTTGAAGCGTCTCCAACCGAGCCAGCTGCCTTTAGTTTGCTGATGTTCATCATAAATAGCTTTTTCAGCACCAATTAACACATCGGCTAAAATGCCATAGGCAGCCGCCCACGCAGCGATTAATTCATGCTCCATTGGAATGTTTAACACTTCGCTGATTGAGTGCAATAAATTTTCACCAACAATAGCATAATCAGGAGCTTGAATTTCTAAGCTCACGTGCTTATGTGCGATTAAATCAATCACTGGGGCTAAAACAGCAGGATTTTCAATATTTTCTGCATAAGCCAACACTGCACCTGCAAGTGAACGTGCTTGAGCACCACTACGCTGATGCCCTAAGTTAAACACTTCTTTTAAGTGCGGATTATTGTTGAGCATACGATTGTAGAAATGTGATGTTAATGCAACACCATGCTCACGAAGTACAGGAATAGTTCCTTTTACAAGGGCAATTTGTTCTGGCGAGATAGACATAGCTGGAAACCTCATACAATGACAATAAAACGCATAATGATATGCTTGAATAGGATTGGATTTTATATAAAAACCATATAAAATATATGTGTTTTATAACATCTTAAAAGTTAAAGGCTTATCCTCATATTTTTATGATGCTGTTTATAGCATAAAAAATGGCATAAGTGCTGGCTATAAAGATTTTCCAAACCTTTTGCCTAAAAGTCTAAATTATGGATACAGTAAGCCGATTATTGCGTATCGTGCCAAAAAATAGTTTATGGAAAAGCCCGATTCCAGACCTATTTTTATGGCGAGCCGATGCGTTTCAGCAGGTAGATCATTATGTACAAGAGCCGAGTATTTGCGTTATTTTGCAAGGCGAGCGATGTGTACAAGTGCTACGCCACACTTACCAATTTTCGCCACAGCATTTAATGTTTTGCCCTGTGCGTTTGCCTGTGCAAATGAAAATCCATGCCGATGAAAAACAGCCTTTTTTAGGTCTATCTTTACGCATAGATTTGGCTTTGGTCAATGAATTATTGCTAGAACACCCAGATATTGTGCGTAGAAGTCGTACGCCATTGGAATTTGGTGA
The DNA here is from genome assembly GCA_030523805.1 of Acinetobacter sp. Taxonomy (GTDB): domain Bacteria; phylum Pseudomonadota; class Gammaproteobacteria; order Pseudomonadales; family Moraxellaceae; genus Acinetobacter. The sequence goes on along the minus strand of JAUNHS010000003.1, from coordinate 30,276 downwards.
GTGGGGTTTGGAAAAGAAATTAGAAATCGTGGTTAAGCGTTTTTTGCTACTGTTGGAAACACCAGAAGATATTGACGCTTTAGCACCGTTGATGAAAAAGGAAATTTACTATCGCTTGCTGATTAGCCCACAAGGCGAGCGATTAAAACAAATGGCACAAATGGATTCACATACTTATAAAATTGCTTGTGCAACCGATTGGATTAAACATCATCTCAATGAACACATGGATATTCATGCTTTGGCTCATGAGTGTGGTATGTCGTTGTCAGGTTTTCATCATCATTTCAAAAAAGTAACCACCATGTCGCCTTTGCAATATCAAAAGTCATTACGCTTAACCGAAGCTCGCAGATTAATTCAAACGCATAAATATTCAGTAACGCAAGCTGCTTTTGGCGTGGGTTATGAAAGTACCAGCCAATTTAGCCGTGAGTATAGTCGTTATTTTGGCTGTACACCAACGGAAGATTTAAAAGGGTAG
>JAUNHS010000003.1:0-29692 GCA_030523805.1 Acinetobacter sp. | reverse complement strand
CCGTGAGTATAGTCGTTATTTTGGCTGTACACCAACGGAAGATTTAAAAGGGTAGAGCAATAAAAATAGGCAAAATAAAAGGTGTACACGATGGTACACCTTTTTGATGATGGGGGCAGTAGATTATTTACGTCCAAATAATGAACCCAATAAACCACGCACCAAACTTTGCCCTGCCGAACTACCTAATGCACGTACAGCAGTTTTAGCGACTGTGGTCATTAAGTCTTGTGTTGCTTCGCTACGCTGTTGAGCTTGTTTTTCTTGCTCACGTTGCAAACGAGCTTGTTCTTTGGCATTTTGGGCATCTAATTTTGCTTGAGCTTCAGCAGCTTTTTGCTGTTCTTTGGCATCTTGTTCTGCCTGTTGCTGAGCGGCTAATTCTTGCACTTTTTGCTGCAAACGTTCATAGGCACTTTCACGGTCAATTGCTGTGTCATACACGCCAGCAATCACGCTTTGTTGCATTAAGGCTTTACGTTGCTCTGTAGAAATTGGCGAGAATGATGAATGAATTGGCATCACCCAACCACGTTCTACGACTTGTGGCGTACCGTGTTCATCTAAACAGCTGATTAAGGCTTCGCCCACAGCAAGCTCAGTAATGGCTTGTGCCACATCAAAATTTGGATTGGCACGGAACGTTTGAGCTGCTACTTTTACCGCTTTTTGGTCTTTTGGCGTAAAGGCACGCAAGGCGTGTTGTACACGGTTGCCTAATTGCCCTAAAATGCTTTCAGGTAAATCCAACGGATTTTGCGTAATAAAGTAAATGCCCACGCCTTTAGAACGGATTAAACGTACCACTTGTTCAATTTTTTCTTGCAATGCTGGACTGGCGTTATCAAACAATAAATGGGCTTCGTCAAAGAAGAAGACCAATTTTGGCTTATCCATATCGCCAACTTCAGGCAATAATTCAAACAATTCAGACAACATCCACAATAAGAATGTAGCATACAATTTTGGTGTATTCATCAATTTATCAGCAGCTAATAAATTAATCACACCACGTCCATTGCTATCGGTTTGAATAAAATCCAAAATATTTAAGCTCGGCTCGCCAAAGAATTGATCGCCCCCTTGATCTTCTAAAGACAGCAAATTACGCTGAATTGCACCAATACTTGCAGGCGATAAATTGCCGTATTCTGCTTTATAATCTGCTGCATTTTCGCTGACGTGCGTCAGCATCGCTTTTAAATCTTTGACATCAAGCAGTAATAAACCTTGATCGTCTGCAATACGGAAAATGGCAGTTAAAACGCCTTCTTGCGTATCATTTAAATTAAGCATTCGTGCTAATAAAATTGGGCCAACTTCAGAAATTGTGGTGCGAATGGGGTGTCCTTGCTCGGCAAATAAATCCCAAAATACCAAAGGATTGGCTTCAAAAGGTACGCTATCCAAGCCTAAAAGCTGTAAGCGTTGGTTAAATTTGTCAGACGCTGCACCTGCTTGAGCAAGGCTTGATACGTCGCCTTTGGCATCAGCTAAAAAGACAGGTACGCCAATGCGAGAAAAACTTTCTGCCAAAACTTTGAGTGTTACCGTTTTACCTGTACCTGTCGCCCCTGCGATTAAGCCATGACGATTGGCAAATTGTGAGTGCAAAACTAAATCGTGAGATGTATCACTCACATTTTTAGCAATAATTAATGGTGTAGCCATAATAAATTCCTAATTAAAAACTGTGCGTATTATAACAGTTTTACAATGACTTGAAATGCTTATGATAGATTGAAATGTAGCATTATTTAACTGTTAAAACCGTTAGGGCTTGCTGAACATCTTGGATTAAATCTTGTGGGTGTTCTAAACCGATACAAAAACGTACCAAATAACCCTTTTTAAGATGTGTCTGTGTTAATTGACGCATTTTTTGTACATCATAAAGCATGGCTAAACTCATTGGCCCGCCCCAGCTATAGCCGAGTTTAAAGACTTTTAACGCATCGCAAAAACGACGAATATCCGACCAATGATAGCATTCATCAAAAATCACACTCACTAAACCTGCCCCTAAACCATCAATGCAAATATCTTGCCAATATTGATGTCCTGCACACGCTGGCAAACTTGGGTGTAAAACCTGTTGGAACTGTGTTTGTTGCGTTAGAAATGCTATGAATTGCAAGCAATTTTGATGATGTTGCTGATAGCGTAATTGCATATGCGGTAAGCTACGATATATTTGGGCACAATCATCACCACTTACACTAACACCTTGCAAAGCGTGCATACGCAACATTTGATGATGTAAATGCTCATCACGAGTAACGATACTGCCTAATAGCACATCGCCACCACCACTAGGATATTTAGTTAAAGCATGAACGGTGATATCTACAGCTAAATGCTCACTAGAAAAATCAAAGGCTTGGAATGCCAAACCAGCTCCCCAAGTATTGTCTAATACCGTTAAAATGCCTTGAGATTTTGCCTTTTTGACCAAGCCGACAAGGTCAGGAAATTCCATCGTTACCGAGCCTGCAGCTTCTAACCAAAGCAATTTACAGCGTTCACTTGGTTGGAAACTTTCTACATCTGTTGGGTTATAGATTTTAAGTACAATGTCGTATTGTTTTTGCAAATATTGCAAATGCTCCAAATTTGGGCCATACATATTATCTGCTAACCAAACTTCATCACCCGTGGCTAAAAAAGTACTATTGACCAAATTAATCGCAGACAAACCACTTGGTGCAAGTAGGCAATATTTCCCACCTTCTAATAATGCAATTTGATCTGCCAAAGTATAAGTCGTCGGTGTACCATGCGTGCCATAGCTATAATCATAGGGCTTTGTCCAATGGCGATTAAATAACGCATCAGTTGTTGGAAAAATAATCGTAGAGGCGTGATAAACAGGGGGTTGTACACTTGGCATATACTGCGGTGCAAGGCGTTCAGATTGAATAAGGCGAGTTTGTAATGTAGAGAGATTTTCCATTTTAAAATCCTAAATAAAATGAATAACATAAAGCAAATTCTATCGGAAATGATGTAAAAAGACCAGTACTTTTGTGGCGATGAAAAATAACACAAAAAACACAATTAAAAGCAGTGAAAGTTGTTGCAAAAAAAATCGCAATTTTATATAATGAACAATCCCTAATAGGGTCATGCGTTTTTGCTTATGCAAAATGTATGTTATTGCTAATGTCGTGGCATCGATCACGACCACAGTGATTTTCACTGCCTTTAAAGCCTAAAGGGCGATTTTTATTCGCCTTTTGGAGTGCATTAAAGGTGATTCTTTATTTATTTTGGCTTGGAGTTTTACTGGTATGTCTAACCAGCGAATCCGTATCCGTCTTAAGTCTTTTGATCATCGTTTGATTGATCAATCTGCTCAAGAGATCGTAGAAACCGCTAAGCGTACAGGTGCACAAGTGTGTGGGCCTATTCCGATGCCTACTCGCATCGAACGCTTCAACGTTTTAACGTCACCACACGTCAATAAAGACGCTCGTGACCAATATGAAATCCGCACTTATAAGCGTTTAATTGATATTGTGCAACCTACAGATAAAACTGTTGATGCATTGATGAAATTAGACTTGGCTGCGGGTGTTGATGTACAGATCGCATTGGGATAAGGCTTTCGATTGATTAACTGAATATGTAGTTAATCGAGCCGTAATTTAAGAGGTTTACACACATGGCTATTGGTTTAGTCGGTCGCAAATGCGGTATGACCCGTATTTTCACAGAAGCCGGCGTCTCTGTGCCTGTTACAGTGATCGAAGTCGATCCAAACCGTATCACGCAAATCAAAACACTTGAAACTGATGGTTATCAAGCGATCCAAGTGACTACAGGTGAACGTCGCGAATCTCGCGTAACGAATGCTCAAAAAGGTCACTTTGCGAAAGCAGGTGTTGCAGCTGGTCGTTTAGTAAAAGAATTTCGCGTTACTGAAGCAGAGCTTGAAGGACGTGAAGTTGGTGGCACGATTGGTGTTGATTTGTTCGCAGTAGGTCAAATTGTTGATGTTACTGGTCAATCAAAAGGTAAAGGTTTCCAGGGTGGTGTGAAGCGTTGGAATTTCCGTACGCAAGATGCTACACATGGTAACTCTGTTTCTCACCGTGTATTAGGTTCTACTGGTCAAAACCAGACACCTGGTCGCGTGTTCAAAGGTAAAAAAATGCCTGGTCATTTAGGTGATGAACGCGTAACTGTACAAGGTTTAGAAATCGTATCAATTGATGCGGAACGTTCAGTTTTAGTTGTAAAAGGTGCAATCCCTGGTGCAACTGGTGGCGACGTAATCGTACGTCCTACAATTAAGGCTTGAGGGGAAATAACGTGAATTTAAAAACTGTTTCCGGCTCTGCTGTTGAGTTGTCTGAAGTTGCTTTCGGACGTGAATTTAACGAAGCTCTTGTTCATCAAGTAGTAACTGCTTATTTAGCAGGTGGTCGTCAAGGTTCTCGCGCTCAAAAATCTCGTGCAGAAGTATCTGGTGGTGGTAAGAAACCTTTCCGTCAAAAAGGTACAGGTCGTGCACGTGCTGGTTCTATCCGTAGCCCAATTTGGGTTGGCGGTGGTAAAACTTTTGCTGCTCGTCCACAAGATTGGTCGCAAAAAGTGAACCGTAAAATGTACCGTGGTGCTATGCAATGTATCTTGGCTGAATTGGTTCGCCAAGAGCGTTTAGTATTGGTTGATGAAATTCAAGTTTCAGCACCAAAAACTAAAGAATTGTTAGCTAAACTGAATGGTTTGAATGCTCCACGTGCATTAATCGTAACTGATGCTGTTGATGAGAACTTGTATCTTGCAGCACGCAACTTGCCACACGTTGATGTGGTTGATGCGACAGCAATTAATCCAGTAGATTTAGTTGCTTTTGATAAAGTTGTGATGTCTGTAGCTGCTGCTAAGAAAATTGAGGTAGAACTCGGATGAACAACGAACGTATCTATCAGGTTCTAAAAGGACCAGTATTCTCAGAAAAAGCTCAAGTTTTAGGTGATACTGCTGGTGTTCAAGTATTTAAAGTTGATATTAATGCAACTAAACTTGAAATCAAAAAAGCAGTTGAAAAACTCTTTGGTGTAGAAGTTGTTAAAGTAAATACAACAATTACTAAAGGTAAAACTAAGCGCTTTGGTCGTACATTGGGACGACGTTCTGATGTTAAAAAAGCATACGTCACCCTGAAAGCTGGCCAAGATGTAGAAATGGCTGACTTGGGCGATGCCGCTGAAAGCGCAGCGGAGTAAGGACGAAAATTATGCCAATTCAAAAATGTAAGCCAACGTCTCCAGGTCGTCGCTTTGTAGAAAAAGTGGTACATGATCACTTACACAAAGGTCGTCCATTTGCAGCGTTGGTAGAAGCTAAAAAGCGTACTGGTGGTCGTAATAACAACGGTCATATCACGACTCGTCACGTTGGTGGCGGTCATAAACAGCACTACCGTTTAATTGACTTTAAACGCAATAAAGATGGTATTCCTGCTGTTGTAGAGCGTATTGAATACGATCCAAACCGTACAGCTCATATCGCATTGTTAAAATATGCAGACGGTGAACGTCGTTACATCATCGCACCTAAAGGTTTACGTGCTGGTGATGCTGTTCAGTCAGGTAATGATGCACCAATCCGTACAGGTAACTGCTTGCCACTACGCAATATGCCATTAGGTTCTACACTTCATAACTTAGAATTGAAAATCGGTAAAGGTGCTCAATTAGCACGTTCTGCTGGTACTTCAGTTCAATTGTTAGGTCGTGATGGTTCTTATGCAATCATTCGTCTTCGTTCAGGCGAAATGCGTAAAGTGCATGTAGAGTGCCGTGCTGTAATTGGTGAAGTTTCTAATAGCGAAAATAACCTTCGCTCATTAGGTAAAGCTGGTGCTTCTCGCTGGCGTGGTGTTCGTCCTACCGTACGTGGTATGGCTATGAACCCTGTAGATCACCCACATGGTGGTGGTGAAGGGCGTAACAAAGGTATTCAACCTGTTAGCCCATGGGGTCAAAAAGCTAAAGGGTACAAGACTCGTACTAATAAGCGTACTTCTAAGATGATTATTCGCGACCGTCGCGTTAAGTAACAAGTAAAGGAATCTGACTAATGCCTCGTTCATTGAAAAAAGGTCCATTCGTCGATGCGCACTTGTTCGCTAAGGTTGAAGCGGCTGTTGCGAGCAATGCTCGTAAGCCGATCAAAACTTGGTCTCGTCGTTCGATGATTCTTCCAGATTTTGTTGGTTTAACAATTTCTGTACATAATGGTCGTAACCATGTTCCAGTAATTATTACTGAGCATATGGTTGGACATAAATTAGGTGAATTCGCCCCAACTCGTACCTATCGTGGTCACGGTGTTGATAAGAAGTCTAAACGATAATAGGTGTCATGATGGAAGTTACTGCTAAATTACGCGGTGCCGCTATCTCGGCACAAAAAGCTCGCTTGGTTGCAGACCAAGTGCGTGGTAAATCGGTTGGACGTGCACTTGATATCTTAAATTTCAGCAACAAAAAAGCTGCAGTTTTAGTTAAAAAAGTGCTTGAGTCAGCAATTGCAAACGCTGAACACAATAACGGTTTAGATGTAGATGATCTAAAAGTAACGACAATTTTTGTAGATGAAGGCATGAGCTTAAAGCGTATTATGCCACGTGCAAAAGGTCGTGCAGATCGTATCACTAAGCGTACTTGTCATATCACCGTTAAGGTAGGGGTTTGATATGGGTCAAAAGGTTCATCCAATTGGCATCCGTTTAGGTGTTGTGAAGCGTCACAATGCAAATTGGTATGCTAATCCTAAACAATACGCTGATTACTTGTTAAAAGATTTGCAAGTTCGTGAGTTTTTAAACAAAGAACTTAAAAATGCAATGATCAGTAATATTCTTATTGAACGCCCTACTGGTGCAGCTAAAGTTACAATTAGTACAGCACGCCCTGGTATTGTGATTGGTAAGAAAGGCGAAGACATTGAGAAATTACAGCGCAAACTTACAGCTATTATGGGTGTGCCTGTACAAGTAAGTATCAATGAAATTGATCGCCCAGATTTAGATGCACGTCTAGTTGCTGAAGCAATCGCTGCGCAATTAGAAAAACGTGTGATGTTCCGTCGTGCGATGAAGCGTGCGGTTCAAAATACTATGCGTGCTGGTGCTAAAGGTATCAAAGTTGAAGTTTCTGGTCGTTTAGGCGGTGCAGAAATCGCACGTACAGAGTGGTATCGTGAAGGTCGTGTACCATTACATACACTTCGTGCTGATATTGACTATGCAACTATGCGTGCTGAAACAACTTACGGTACAATTGGCGTTAAAGTATGGATCTTCCGTGGTGAGATCTTGGGTGGCATGAAGCAAGTTATGAACCCAGCTCCAGCAGAAGAACGTCCAGCTAAACGTGGTCGTGGTCGTGGCGAAGGACAAGAGCGTCGTCGTCGCAATAATGATCGTGCTGCGGACAAGGGAGAATAATCCATGTTGCAACCTAAACGTACTAAATTCCGTAAAGTGCAAAAAGGCCGTAACACAGGTTTAGCACACCGTGGAAGTACAGTATCATTTGGTACTATCGCGCTTAAAGCAACTGAACGTGGTCGTATGACTGCTCGTCAGATTGAAGCAGCACGTCGTACCATTAGCCGTCGTGTAAGACGTGGTGGTAAGATCTATATCCGTGTATTCCCAGATAAACCAATTACCGAAAAACCATTAGAAGTTCGTATGGGTAACGGTAAAGGTAATGTGGAATATTGGGTTTGTGAAATCAAACCAGGTAAGATCCTGTATGAAATGGAAGGTGTTAACGAAGAATTAGCACGTGAAGCTTTCACATTAGCTGCTGCTAAACTTCCGTTTAAAACCACTATCGTGACTCGGACGGTAATGTAATGAATACTAAAGAACTACGTGAAAAATCGGTAGAAGAGTTAAAGGCTTTACTTGATGAGCAACAATTGAACCAATTCCGTCTTCGCATGGCGAAAGCGACTGGTCAATTAAGCAAGACTCATGAAGTAACAGCTGCTCGCAAAACTATTGCTCGCATTAAAACACTCCTTACCGAAAAACAGGGGAACGGACAATGAGTGAGAAAACAGTCCGCACGTTAACCGGCAAAGTCGTAAGCGACAAAATGGAAAAATCTATTGTTGTGCTTATTGAACGTCGCGTTCAACACCCGGTGTACGGCAAATCAATTCGCCGTTCAACCAAATTACATGCTCATGATGAAAACAATACTGCTAAGATTGGCGATATTGTAACTATCAAAGAGAGCCGCCCAATTTCTAAAACTAAAGCATGGACTTTAGTGGAAGTAGTTGAAGCTGCTACTGAGTAAATAACGTTCTTGTTGCATCATTAGTCAAATTCAAGTATCATTGTACTTTTGGATATTGGCTAATGATGCCTGGTTTTGGAGAGAGCAATGATTCAGACCGAAACGATGCTCGACGTTGCAGACAACAGTGGTGCTCGCCGCGTACAATGTATTAAAGTACTAGGTGGCTCACATCGTCGTTATGCTTCTGTTGGCGACATTATTAAAGTGACTGTAAAAGAAGCTATTCCACGTGGCCGTGTTAAAAAAGGTGACGTGATGAATGCAGTTGTTGTACGTACAAAATTTGGTATTCGTCGTCCAGACGGTTCTTTGATCCGTTTTGATGATAATGCTGCTGTATTGTTAAACAACAACAAAGCTCCGATTGCAACTCGTATTTTCGGACCAGTGACTCGTGAACTTCGTACTGAACAGTTCATGAAGATTATTTCATTGGCTCCAGAAGTTCTATAAGAGGCAATCATGGCAAAAATTAAAGCAGGCGATCAAATTATTGTTATCGCTGGTAAAGAAAAAGGTAAGCAAGGTACAGTATTATCTGTATCTGATGACCGTGTTAAGGTTGAAGGCCTTAACTTAGTAACGAAGCATAAAAAGCCGAATCGTTTAACTGGTGCCGAAGGTGGTATCGTTAAACAAGAAGCTTCGCTTCATATCTCAAACGTGGCAATTTTTAATGCTACAACCCAAAAGGCTGACCGTGTTGGTTACCAAGTTGATGCAAATGGCGTGAAAACTCGCGTATATAAATCAAATGGTGAACCAGTGGCGGTAGCGAAGTAATAGGTTGAAAAGGCAATGGCCAGACTTAGAACGCGTTATAACGAAGAGCTAAAAGCAAAGTTGAAAGAAGAACTTGGCTTGGCTAACGTGATGGAGATTCCTCGCATCACAAAAATCACCTTGAATATGGGTGTTGGTGCAGCAGCGACTGATAAGAAATTATTAGATGGTGCTGTGTCTGATATGCAATTAATTGCTGGTCAAAAACCAGTAGTGACACTTGCTCGTAAGTCAATCGCAGGTTTTAAAATCCGTGATGGTTGGCCGATCGGTTGTAAAGTGACCCTTCGTGGTGATCAAATGTACGAATTTTTGGATCGTTTGATTTCTATCGCTATCCCTCGTATTCGTGACTTCCGTGGTTTTTCTTCAAAATCATTTGATGGTCGTGGTAACTACTCGATGGGTCTAAAAGAGCAAATCGTTTTCCCTGAAATCGATTTTGATAAGATTGATCGTATTCGTGGTTTAGATATTACGGTTACGACGACTGCTCGTAATGATGATGAAGGTCGTGCACTTCTACGTGCGTTCGGCTTCCCATTCAAGTAAGAGGTCGATATGGCTAAGAAAGGTATGATTAATCGCGAATTAAAACGCGAAAAGACAGTTGCAAAATATGCTGCTAAGCGTGCTGAACTTAAAGCGACAATTAGCAATGTAAATGCAAGCGAAGAAGAACGCTTTGAAGCAATGTTGAAATTACAAGCATTGCCTCGTAATGCGTCTCCAGTTCGTTTACGTAACCGTTGTGGTTTAACAGGTCGTCCACATGGCTATTTCCGTAAGTTCGGTTTAAGTCGTAATATGTTACGCTTGACTGTAATGCAAGGTGATGTGCCTGGCGTAGTGAAGGCAAGCTGGTAAGGAGCTACAAAGATGAGTATGCAAGATACAGTTGCCGACATGTTAACTCGTGTTCGTAACGCACAAATGGCAAAGAAAGAAACAGTTTCTATGCCAAATTCAAAATTAAAAGTTGCAATCGCAAATGTTTTAAAACAAGAAGGTTATATTTCAAACGTTGAAGTTTCTGACGTTGAAGGTAAAGCTGTTTTAACAATTACCTTAAAATATTTTGAAGGTAAAGCTGTTATTGAAAACATTAAGCGTGTAAGCCGTCCTGGTCTTCGCCAATATCGTGGTAAAGATCAATTACCGAGCGTTAAGCAAGGTTTAGGTATTGCAATTGTTTCTACAAGCAAAGGCATCATGACTGACCGTGCAGCACGTGCTGCTGGTGTTGGTGGTGAAGTTATTGCATTTGTTTCTTAATAGGTGATTCCTCATGTCTCGTGTGGCTAAAGCCCCAGTAACTGTACCAAATGGTGTTACAGTTACTCAGAACGGCCGGCAGGTCGAAGTGAAAGGCGCTAAAGGTGTGTTGTCTTTCAACCTGCATGCGCTGGTCGAGTTAAAGCAGGAAGAAGGTAAACTTCAAGTTGCTCCAGCAAAAGAGTCTAAAGATGCTTGGATGCAAGCTGGTACTGCTCGTGCTGTATTAAACAACCTTGTAAAAGGTGTAAGTGAAGGCTTCGAACGTAAGTTACAATTGATTGGTGTAGGTTATAAAGCTGCAGTTCAAGGTAATGTAATTAACTTGAACTTAGGTTATTCTCACCCAATCGTATATTCTTTACCTGAAGGTGTAACTGCTGAAACTCCATCTCAGACTGAAATTGTATTGAAGTCTGCAGATAAACAAAAATTAGGTCAAGTTGCAGCGGAAATCCGTGCATACCGTGCACCAGAGCCATATAAAGGTAAGGGTGTTCGTTATTCAGATGAAGTTGTACTTCGTAAAGAAGCTAAGAAGAAATAAGGCACGAGGTTATTATGAACGAAAAGAAACAATCTCGTTTACGTCGTGCGAAAAGCACACGTTTGCATATTCGTGCATTGGGTGTGACTCGTTTGTGTGTAAACCGTACACCACGTCATATCTACGCACAAGTCATTTCAGCAGATGGTGGCAAAGTTTTAGCTCAAGCTTCAACTTTGGATGCATCTTTGCGTAGTGGTACAACTGGTAATGTTGAAGCTGCTAAGAAAGTTGGTGCATTAATTGCTGAGCGTGCAAAAGCGGCTGGTGTTACTCAAGTTGCGTTTGACCGTTCAGGTTTTAAATATCATGGTCGTATCAAAGCCTTGGCTGATGCTGCTCGTGAAGGTGGTTTGGAGTTCTAATCATGGCAAAAGTTGAACAAAACGAAGGTCTTGTTGAAAAGCTGGTTGCCGTTGATCGTGTAGCCAAGGTTGTAAAAGGTGGTCGTATTTTCTCTTTCACAGCATTAACTGTGGTAGGTGATGGTAACGGTCGTGTAGGTTTTGGTCGTGGTAAGGCACGTGAAGTTCCTGCTGCAATTGCTAAAGCATTAGAAGCTGCACGTCGTAATATGATTACTGTTGATTTAAATGGTACAACATTACAACATCCTGTAAATGCTCGTCATGGTGCAAGCCGTGTGTATATGCAACCAGCATCTGAAGGTACAGGCGTAATTGCCGGTGGTGCAATGCGTGCCGTATTAGAAGCTGCAGGCGTACAAAACGTTCTTGCGAAATGTTATGGTTCTACCAATGCTGCTAACGTAGTAAACGCAACTTTCAAAGGTTTGCGTGATATGACTTCTCCTGAGAAAGTTGCTGCGAAACGTGGTCTTTCAGTAGAAGAAATTCAAGGGTAATCAATCATGAAAACGATTAAAGTTACCCAGACTAAATCTGCATCGCATCGTTTAGAAAAGCATAAACTTTGCTTAAAAGGTTTAGGTCTGCGTCGTATTGGTCATACAGTTGAAGTACAAGATACTCCATCTAATCGTGGTATGATCAATAAAGTCTACTATATGGTTAGTGTAGAGGAATAAGCCATGACTCTGCGTTTAAATGAACTAGCACCAGCAGAAGGTGCAAAACGCGAACATCGTCGTTTAGGTCGCGGTATTGGTTCTGGTGTGGGCAAGACTGGTGGTCGTGGTATCAAAGGTCAAAAATCACGTAAAAGTGGTGGTGTTCGTCCAGGCTTTGAAGGCGGTCAAACAGCGATTTATCGTCGTTTACCAAAATTTGGTTTTACTAGCCAAGTCGCTTTAAAAACAGCAGAAGTACGTTTGTCTGAATTAAATAAAGTTGAAGGCGATGTAGTTAGCCTTGAAACATTAAAAGCAGCAAATGTAGTGCGTAAAGATATGTTGCGTGCTCGTATCGTGCTTTCTGGTGAAGTTACTCGTGCATTTAGTGTACAAGGTGTAGCATTGACTAAAGGTGCTAAAGCAGCGATTGAAGCTGCTGGCGGTAAAGTCGAGGAGTAATAAAGGGTGTCTCTCTCTCCTAGCTCTACGAGCCATGTGCAAAAAGCTCAGCCTTTTCATGTGAAGTATCGTGACCTTATTCACCGTATGATGTTTCTCATTGGTGCGTTATTGGTGTTTCGTCTAGGAGTGCATATCCCTTTACCAGGTATTAATAACAGTGCATTAGCAGAATTTTTCCAACAGAATGAAGGAACTTTTATTGGTTTGTTCAATATGTTCTCTGGTGGTGCACTGGAACGTATGTCTATTCTTGCTCTAGGTATTATGCCGTATATTACGGCATCTATTATTATCCAATTGATTACGAGTATCGTACCATCATTGGAAGCAATGAAAAAAGAAGGCGAGCAAGGTCGTCGTAAAATTAATCAGTATACACGTTATGGTACGTTATTAATTGCACTTGCTCAAGCAATTGGTATGAGTGCAGGTTTGATTAGTCAAGGAATTACTTCTACGACAGGTTTGACCTTTTATGTACCAGCAGTAACTTCACTTGTTGCAGGAACAATGTTCTTAATGTGGTTAGGTGAACAAATTACTGAGCGTGGTATCGGTAACGGTATTTCAATGATTATCTTTGCGGGGATTGTTGCCGCTTTACCTTCCGTAGTAATTCAAATGTTCCCGATTCAGGGTTCGCAAGAATTAATTAGTGTTGCTGTATTTGCGATTTTATCGTTGGCTGTATTAGTTGGTGTGATTTTCATTGAGAAAGCCCAACGACGTGTAGCAGTCAATTATGCTCAAAAGCAACAGGGACGCAGAATGTTTTCTGCTCAACAGACACATTTGCCGTTTAAGATTAATATGGCAGGTGTGATCCCTGTAATTTTCGCAAGTTCATTGTTAATGGTACCTGCAAGTTTAGGTCAATGGTTGGGTGATCCAAATGCTGGGCCGATTAAAAAGGCTTTACAAGATGTATCTGTATTTTTAGCATATGGTGCACCATTGTACATCGTTTTATTCGCCATTCTTATTGTATTTTTCTGTTATTTCTATTCAGCGTTAATGTTTAACCCTAAAGAGATTGCAGAGAATTTAAAACGTAGTGGTGCGTATGTACCTGGGATACGTCCTGGAGAGCAAACTGCTCGCTATTTAGATCAAGTTCTCGGACGTTTGACATTTATTGGTGCAATTTATATTACGGTTATTTGTGTGTTACCAATGATTTTAGTGGGATCTTTTAATTTATCATTTAGATTGGAAGGGACATCATTATTAATCGTTGCAGTTGTTGTAATGGACTTTATTGCTCAGTTGCAATCACACTTAACATCGCATCAATATACAAATCAAACATTGATGAGAAAAAATGCCACTCTTTCTAAAGACTAGAGTATATAAAGAGGTTTATCATGAAAGTACAAGCTTCTGTGAAAAAAATTTGTGGTAGCTGTAAAGTTATCCGTCGTAATGGGGTAATCCGCGTGATTTGTAGCGCAGAACCTCGTCATAAACAGCGTCAAGGCTAATTTTTAGTCTAAACCTGTTGATTTCAGTAGGCGAATTGAGTTATTATTCGCATCTCATATTTTGAGAAGGCGTTTATTAACTTGATTGCCTTTATTGGAGAAAATGAATGGCTCGTATTGCCGGTGTAAATATTCCGGATAACAAGCACGCTGTTATCTCTCTTACATATATTTTTGGTATTGGTCGTTTTACTGCTCAGCAAATTTTAGCTGCTGTAGGTATTGCACCAACAACAAAAATCCGTGACTTAGATGATACTCAGCTCGATGCGATTCGTGCGGAAGTTGCTAAGGTTCCTACCGAAGGTGACTTACGTCGTGAAATTTCAATGAACATCAAACGTTTGTTGGATTTAGGCTGCTACCGTGGCCTTCGTCATCGTCGTGGCTTGCCTGTCCGTGGTCAACGCACAAAAACTAACGCGCGTACTCGTAAGGGTCCTCGCAAACCGATTAAAAAGTAAGATTTCTGGAAGCTAAAAGATGGCTAAAGATACTCGCACACGCAAGAAGGTCTCTCGTACCGTCTCTGAAGGTGTTGCACACATTCACGCGTCTTTTAATAACACCATTGTCACGATTACTGATCGTCAAGGTAATGCATTGGCTTGGGCCACTTCAGGTGGACAAGGCTTCCGTGGGTCACGTAAATCAACACCATTTGCTGCTCAGGTAGCGGCTGAAGTTGCTGGTAAAGCAGCTTTAGATTATGGTTTGAAAAACTTGGACGTACTTGTAAAAGGTCCAGGTCCTGGTCGTGAATCTGCGGTTCGTGCATTAGGTGCAGTGGGTTATAAGATTAATAGCATTACCGATGTGACTCCAATTCCTCACAACGGTTGCCGTCCACCTAAAAAACGTCGCGTGTAAGGAGAAACATTCATGGCTCGTTATATTGGTCCAAAATGCAAACTCTCTCGTCGCGAAGGGACAGACCTACAACTTAAGTCTGGCGTTAAACCATTTGACGTTAAGACTAAAAAACATGCAAAAGTTCCTGGCCAACATGGTCAGCCTCGTGCTAAGCAGTCTGAGTATTCATTACAATTACGTGAAAAACAAAAAGTCCGTCGCATTTACGGTGTTTTAGAGCGTCAATTTAGTAATTATTATAAAGAAGCAGCTCGCATTAAAGGTGCGACAGGTGAAAACTTGTTACAGTTGCTTGAAAGCCGCTTAGATAACGTAGTTTATCGTATGGGCTTTGGTTCTACTCGTGCAGAAGCTCGTCAGCTTGTAAGTCACCGTAGCATTACATTGAATGGTCGTCGTGTAAATATTGCGTCTATTCAAGTAAAAGCGGGTGATGTGATTGCAGTACATGAGAGTGCAAAACAACAATTGCGTATCAAAAATGCAATTGAGTTGGCAACTCAACGTGGTATCCCAGCTTGGTTAGATGTAGATCATTCTAAGTTGGAAGGTACTTTTAAATCTGCACCAGATCGTTCTGATCTATCTGCTGAAATCAACGAAAGCTTGATTGTAGAATTGTATTCTAAATAATCCTTGAGGTAGCAATAAATGACGCGTACTGCAAATGAGTTTCTAACACCACAAGCGATTAAAGTCGAAGCGGTGAATGAAACTTCAGCAAAAGTAATTCTAGAACCATTGGAGCGTGGCTTTGGTCATACTCTAGGTAATGCTTTACGTCGTATTCTATTGTCTTCTTTACCAGGTGCAACCGTGGTTGAAGTAGAAATAGAAGGAGTTGAGCATGAGTACAGTACTTTAGAAGGCTTGCAGCAGGACATCGTCGAGCTCTTGCTGAATCTAAAAGGATTGTCTATTAAGCTGTTCGATCAAAATGAAGCATATTTAACATTGGAAAAACAAGGTCCTGGCGATGTAACTGCTGCAGATCTTCGTTTGCCACACAATGTTGAAGTGGTCAATCCAGATCATTTAATTGGTACTTTGAGTGCAACAGGTGCATTAAAAATGCGTTTGAAAGTAGCTCAAGGTCGTGGCTATGAGACTTCTGATTCTCGTTTCCCTGAAGGTGAAACTCGTCCAGTAGGTCGTTTGCAGTTAGATGCAAGTTATAGCCCTGTTAAGCGTATTTCTTACACAGTTGAAAATGCTCGTGTAGAACAACGTACAGATTTAGACAAGCTGATTATTGATCTTGAAACTAATGGTACTGTAGATCCTGAAGAAGCAATCCGTAAAGCGGCAACTATTTTGCAGCAACAAATTGCGGTATTTGTTGATCTTCAAAAAGATCAAACTCCAGTGAATATGGAACCAAGTGAAGAAGTTGACCCTATTTTGCTTCGTCCAGTAGATGATCTAGAGCTTACTGTTCGTTCTGCTAACTGTTTGAAAGCAGAAAATATTTATTACATTGGTGATCTTGTACAGCGTACAGAAGTTGAGTTGTTAAAAACACCTAACTTAGGTAAAAAATCGCTTACAGAGATTAAAGATGTGTTGGCTTCTAAAGATTTGCAATTAGGTATGCGTTTGGAAAATTGGCCACCTGCTAGTTTGAGAATGGATGACCGTTTTGCATATCGTAGCCGTAATTAAGTAGGACTATCACCATGCGTCATCGTAATAGTGGTGTGAAATTAGGCCGTACAAGCAGCCATCGCAAAGCGATGTTTCAAAATTTGGCGAATTCTTTGTTTGAACATGAGTTGATTAAAACAACTGTTCCTAAAGCAAAAGAATTGCGTCGTGTTGCTGAGCCTTTAATCACTTTAGCTAAAAACGATACAGTAGCAAACCGTCGTTTAGCGTTTGCTCGTACTCGTAATGCAGCAACTGTTGGTAAATTATTTACCGTACTTGGCCCTCGTTATAAAGAACGTAACGGTGGTTATTTACGAGTTCTTAAAGCAGGTTTCCGTGCTGGTGATGCAGCACCGATGGCTTATGTAGAGCTTGTAGATCGTGAAGTAAAATAATTTTTACTTGATGAAGAGAAAAGAGTCAATGTTTACATTGGCTCTTTTTTATTTGCTGTGATTTGTTTTGAAGATGTGAAATGCAATTTAGCGATTAAAATGCTGTAGGCTCACTCGGCTTTGTAATGCTTTCCAATGTGTTTGGTCTAATTGATCGTACCAAATAATGAGTGATTGGCTTTTGCTTTGTGTTTGATTGAGTATTTGATATTCAATGATGATATACAATTGATGATTGAGCATACGTTGAATGCGAATACGCTGTAATTTTTCTTGATGTCGTTGGCGAGTTTTGAGTGTCCATTGCTCTTGGTCTAAATGACCTAAATAGATGATATGTGTATATTGTCGCTTAAAAATAAATAATAAAATAAGCAAGCTACCAATAAATATCAACCAGTAGAGTAGGGCTAATAACGAGTAGCTTAAAATAGTAATGATGATTAAGCTACTCAAGTGTATGAGTGTAGCAAGCTGGCTTGGACGAAATTGAAATTCGTGAAAAATGGAATGTTTAGCCATGCAATAAGTGCTTGAGTTTAAGAATGAATTGTTTTAATTCTTGGCTTGGTGGTTCACTCACTTCCATAAACCAATCCAATAAATCAGGGTCTTCTTGCTCAATGAGTGTCGCAAATAATTGCTTTTCGTGTGCATCGGCTTGTAGATAGTGGTTTTTGACATACGGGTCAAAATAAACATCTAATTCTTTTAAGCCACGTCTAGCACGGTAAATGGTTTTACGTTGCTCAAGTGTCAGTTGTTCAAAATCAGTCATTAGAATCTCCTCATTGGTGCTGTTATTATAATGTATTTACAGCAAATGGCAATTTTCTTTGGGCAATAAAAAACTGCATATTTTGATATGCAGTTTTTCAATTTTGGTCGTAATTAGCCGTTTTGATTTTGCTTTTTACTATAAGCGATAGATGCAAAAACTGCCCATACAATAAAGGCGACACCAATTAATCCTGTAACTACTTCAGGAATGTGTAAGCCTGTACCGCTAGCAAGCATGATAATTGCCAATGCACCAATGGCGTAATGAGCACCGTGTTCTAAGTAAATATATGAATCTAAAGTACCTTTTTCTACTAAATAGATGGTCATAGAACGTACGAAAATTGCACCAATCGCCAAGCCAAGCATGATAATAACCACATCGCTACTAATGGCAAATGCACCGACCACACCATCAAAACTAAATGATGCATCAAGCACTTCTAAATATAAAAAGCCACCTAAACCTGCTTTGACTACGCCACCACCGTTACTACTTACGGCATTGCCATGTTCATCAATTTCAGGTTCGCCACCAAGTAAGTGTCCGACCACTTGCACACCGATATAAATCACCACGCCCCAAATGCCAGCCATAACAACGACAAGACGTTGAGCTTCATCTACATTGGCAGCCATGATTAAAATGGCAATGAGTGCAAGGAAAACAGACATGGCTGGAATGCTTGCCAAGTTGGTTAAACGTGTTTCTAACCACTTAAACCAATGTGTATCTTTACCATCATCAAAGAAGAAGTTTAAGAAAACCATTAATAAGAATGTACCACCAAATGCAGCAATTTCTGCATGATGATCCATCAAACGTTGTGAATATTCTGCTGGATTATTTAATGCTAAATCAACAACTTGCATCATTCCCATATCGGCAGTTACGCCAACAATCACGACTGGGAAAACTAAACGCATACCGAATACGGCAATTAAAATCCCGACGGTTAGGAAGATTTTTTTCCAAAATTCGTCCCAACCACGCAATACTGAAGCATTGACCACAGCATTGTCAAAAGAGAGAGACACTTCCATAATCGCTAAAATTGCAGTAATGGCTAAAGCATTGAGCATGGCAGAAATGCCAGCATTTGGGCCGTGTGTATAGCCCCAATATGCCGAAAGTGCTAAACACACAATCGTAAAAAGAATAGAAAAGCGAAAATGTTTCATTTCAAGCCTAATCATTTACTAGATAATTAAAGATGTTCTATTATCCATGATTTTGCTGAAAAATGATATTTTTTTATATGAATATTGCGAATAAATGGTAAACAAATAAAGGAAGATGACACACATCTTCCTTTAAAATCATTGCAATATGTTGATTGCTGCAATTCAAATGTTTTACGCCACTAAAATTTGCTTTAAACTGTCAATCAATCGTTGATTTTGTTGCTCCGTTCCTACGGTAATGCGTAAAAATTGGTCAATGCGTGGCTTATTGAAATAACGCACAATCACGCCCAATTCACGCAATTTTTGAGCAATTTCACTGGCATTTTGTGTATGGCGAGCAAACACAAAATTCGCTTTAGACGGCAACATATCAAAACCCAATGCCTGCAAATCACGCACCAAAATTTCACGATTGGCAATGACTTGTTGGCATTGCTGTTCAAAATAGGCTTGATCTTCAAATGAAGCCACAGCTGCTGCAAGGGCAAAGCGGTCAATTGGATAAGAATTAAAACTATTTTTAACCGTTTCCAAAGCCGTGATTAAATGCGGTTGAGCCAACGCATAACCAACACGCAAACCTGCTAATGAACGAGATTTAGATGTGGTCTGGCATACCACTAAATTATCATATTTTTCAATCAGTTGTACTGCACTTTTTGCACCAAAATCTACATAGGCTTCGTCAATGACCACCACCGAATTGGCATTATTTTGCAATAAAATTTCAATTTCAGCGAGCGTAATGGCACGCCCTGTTGGAGCATTTGGATTGGTGATAATAATGCCACCATTGGCTTGTGTATAGTCATTCACATCAAGCGAAAAGTCATCTTTTAATGGAATTTGCACCGCATTCACTTCAAACAGTTGGCTATACACAGGATAAAAACTGTAGCTAATATCAGGATATAGCAAGGGCAAATCTTGCACAAAAAAGGCTTTGAAAATATGAGCCAATACTTCGTCCGAACCATTGCCGACAAATACATTGGCATAGTCTAACCCTTGTTGTTTGGCGATGGCATGCTTTAACTCGCTGGCATCAGGGTCGGGATAAAGTTTTAAGGCATCGGCTTGATTTTGCAATACATTTTGCACCGCTTGCACCACGTTTGGCGATGGTGGATACGGATTTTCATTGGTATTGAGTTTGAGTAAATTGGCAATTTTCGGTTGTTCCCCTGGTACATACGGCTCAAGCTCTCGTACCAATGGACTCCATAGGCGTTTTTGTTGTTCGCTGATGGTCATAATTGTATCCTTATCAATAGGTTAAGATGAATAACGATAACGTGCCGAACGTGCGTGAGCATCTAAATTTTCCTGTTGAGCCAAAATATCTGCCGTTTTGGCTAAAGGTTGCACACCTTGCTCGCTACACAAAATCAAACTTGAACGCTTTTGGAAATCATACACCCCAAGTGGCGATGAAAAACGTGCTGTGCCTGATGTTGGCAACACATGATTTGGCCCTGCACAATAATCGCCAATCGCTTCAGGTGTAAAACGCCCCATAAAAATTGCCCCTGCATGGCGAATAGTTTCACTCATTGCCAACGCATCATCTACACACAACTGTAAATGCTCTGGAGCAACATCATTAATTAATTCAATGGCTTCGGCACGGTTTTTCACTAAAATGCACGCTCCACGATTGGCAATAGACGTGCGAGCAATATCGGCTTTAGGGAGATGTTCTAAATGCTTTTCAATCCATGCCATCACATCATTGAGCAAAGTTTCATCAGGCGTAATGAGAATGGCTTGAGCCACCGTATCATGTTCCGCTTGTGATAATAAATCCATCGCCAACCATTCTGCATTATTACCTTGCTCGGCATAAACCAAAATTTCCGAAGGCCCTGCAATCATATCAATGCCGACTTGACCGAAAACTGCACGTTTTGCCGCAGCGACAAAGCGATTGCCTGGCCCAGTAATTTTATCCACACGGGGAATGCTTTCTGTGCCATAGGCTAAACCAGCTACTGCTTGAGCTCCACCAATGGTAAACACACGATGCACACCTGCCAAATGAGCCGCAGCCAATACCAATGGATTGAGTTCGCCTTTTGGTGCAGGCACAACCATGATAATCTCGCCCACGCCTGCCACTTGTGCAGGGACAGCATTCATTAATACTGATGATGGATACGATGCCAATCCCCCAGGAACATAAATGCCGACACGATCCAATGGCGTTACTTTTTGCCCAAGCGTATTGCCCAAATCATCAACATAGCTCCAACCGTCTTGTTTTTGTGCTTGATGGAATGAGCGAATGCGGTCTGCTGCCAAAGTTAAAGCATGGCGAACATCATCACTTAAACCGTCAAATGCGGCTTTGAGCTGTGCAGCAGTTAATTCTAATTCAGCAAAAGTTTGTGCAGGGTGTTGGTCAAATTGTTGTGTTAATTTTAAAATATGGGCATCGCCATGCGTGCGTACATCGGCAATAATTTGATCAACGGTCGCTAAAAGCTGTGGATCATTGACGGTTTCAAACGCCAATAATTGTTTAAATTGAGATTGAAACGTAGGTTCAAGGGTAGATAAACGACGCATGGTGGCGATTTCCAAAATTGACTAATGATGTTTATTTTAAACTGTTTTTAAGCATTTGTGGGTAAAAAGTTGCGATGTTATTGCGATGAATGACAGATTTATTTTGCTGATTTTGCCATTAAAAATGCGAAGCGTGTTGATCGCATTGTTATTTTGCTTAAAATATCATCTAAAATAATGATTATATTCACAAAAAGCACCGTTTAAGGCAAGAAAAACGTTGTTTTATGTAAGGATTTAAAACATTAGTGAAGTTTTGTAGTACACTAGATGGTCAATATGTCGTATCATATTGAATATGTTTTTAAAATTTCCTAGCGTTGTAGTTTTGGACTGCTCTTTGCAGACCTGCCAACGGCGTATTTTTCCATCTTTTTGTGTGGTATGGATATGAGTGTACTGGCTTTAATTATCCTAATTCCTTTGATTTTAGGGACGGGCTTGGTCAATGTGCTGGCTCGTTTTCGTGGGCTTTCTGCGTGTGCGGCAGTGGCTGTGAGCATTACCAGTCTTGCCTTGATTTTGAGTCAAGTGCCTTTGCTGACACAAGGGCAAGTGGTGCAGCATGAGTGGGCGTGGTTGCCACAAGTCGGTTTTAATCTGGGTTTGCGATTAGATGCGTTGGGAGCATTTTTTGCTGGCTTGATTACGGCCATTGGTACGCTGATTTTTATTTATGCCTATTATTATTTAGATGAAAAAAATTCGTTAAGTAAATTGTACAGCTTATTAATGTTGTTTATGACGGCAATGCTCGGTATTTCGCTGTCGGACAATGTTTTTTTATTAATCGTATTTTGGGAAATGACCAGTATTTCATCATTCTTATTGGTGGGTTACTGGAGCAATTATGAAGTTGCTCAACGTGGTGCGAGAATGGCACTCACCATTACTGGTATGGGTGGCTTGGCAATGCTAGGCGGTTTCCTATTTTTAGGGGAAATTGCGGGAAGTTATCGTATCAGCGATATATTGGCTCAAGGGGCAGCTTTACAACAACACACCTTATTCCTGCCTGCATTATTATTAATTTTATTGGGTGTGTTTACCAAGTCAGCACAATTTCCTTTCCATTTTTGGCTGCCAAATGCGATGGCAGCACCAACGCCTGTGTCGGCATATTTGCATTCTGCGACCATGGTGAAAGCGGGTATTTTCATTTTGGCTCGCTTTTTACCGATTTTTGTTGGTTTAGGTTTATATCATGTTTTAGTGACAAGCATTGGCTTGATTACGCTGTGCATTGGTGCATTTTTTGCGATTTTTAAGCGAGATTTAAAAGGCGTTTTGGCGTATTCAACCATTAGTCATTTGGGCTTGATTGTGAGCTTGTTGGGTTTGGGTTCGCCATTGGCTGTTGCTGCAGCGATTTTCCATATTCTCAATCATGCGACTTTTAAAGCTGCGTTATTTATGATTGCAGGGATTGTGGATCATGAAACCAATACACGCAGTATGCGAAAATTGCGTGGTTTATGGGTGGCATTGCCTTATACGGGTACGCTGACCATGATTACTGCGGCTTCTATGGCTGGCGTGCCTTTGACCAATGGCTTTTTGTCTAAAGAAATGTTCTTTACTGAATTATTGGCACATTTGACTGGTGGGGCATTGTGGCTAGGAGCTACAGTGGCGACCTTGTCAGGTATTTTTGCTGTGGCGTATTCATTGCGTTTGGTGCATGGCATATTTTTTGATGGTGCATACGGTGCAGATATTCCAAATCAGCAAGCACACGAGCCAAGTTTAGGTATGCGATTGCCTGCGACTTTATTGGCAATCTTGTGTATTGCCGTTGGGGTTGCACCTGCATTTTTTGCTGAAACTTTGGTGCAAATGGTGGCTCAAGCCAGCACTATGCAAGCAGAATTACATTTACATTTTGCGATTTGGCATGGTGTGAATGTACCATTAATCATGAGTGTGATTGCTTTGATTGGTGGGATTGTATTCTATTTTGCTTTAGCCAAAGGCGACCGCTTACGTAGAATGAAATTAGAAGACAATTTGGGTAAAGCACAAGGCAAAGAGATTTTTGAGTGGGCGATGGAACGTTTGGTGAGCCTATCACAAATGATAAAAACACGCAGTGAAACAGGTTCATTACAAAATTATTTATTTATTATCTTATTGTTCGTCATTGGCATGGTGGCATTGCCATTTTTAGATTATCCATTGACTACAGGTTCACGACCGTTGAATGAAGCACCTGTGATTGCCATTGTGTTGTGGTTGTTGCTGTTTACAGCGTGTTGGATGATGTTGTGGTTTCACCATGAACGCATTAAAGCCGTGTTGATTAGTGGTGTGATTGGTTTGGTTGTTACCATGACGTTTATTGCATTTTCTGCAATGGATTTGGCTTTGACGCAAATTACGGTAGATGTGGTTACAACGGTATTATTGCTAATGGGATTGGCATTGTTGCCGCAATTAACGCCTTATGAATCTAAACAATCTCGTCGTTGGCGAGATGCTTTGATTGCGATTATTGCAGGTGGTGGCATTGGTTGGCTGACATGGTTTTTCTTAACCCGAGATCATCAATCAATTTCATGGTTCTTTATGCAAAACTCTATTGCCTTGGGTGGTGGCTCAAACGTTGTAAATGTGATTTTGGTAGATTTCCGTGGTTTTGATACTTTTGGGGAAATTACCGTATTGGGCATTGCAGCGATTGGGGCATTGTGTTTGATGGACGGTATGCGTACGCACGGTACGACGATTACACAAGGTTTGACATATCGTTTTAATCCATCGCCATTGATGTTGCGTATTACGGCATCGTGGATTTTGCCGATTGCGTTGGTGGCGAGTTTGTATATTTTCTTGCGTGGGCATAATTTACCTGGCGGTGGCTTTATTGCAGGTTTGATTACGGCAATGGCATTAATCATTCAATATATCGCTTTGGGACAAGATTATACCGAGCGTTTACTCAAGGCAAAATCGGGGCGTTTGTATGAAGTGTGGATTGGTACAGGATTGAGCATTGCAGGTTTAACAGGTGTGGCTGCATGGCTGTGGGGCAGACCATTTTTAACTAGCGGACACATTCACGTTCACCCGATATTATTGGGTGATATGCACTTGGCTTCGGCAGCGATGTTTGATGTAGGCGTGTATGCAACGGTGATCGGTGCGACCATGTTATTAATTTCGGTATTAGGCGACTCAAGACACTCAACCATGTCTGGTCCATTGCCAAAACGCTAAAGGGTAAGCATATGATTAGTTTAGAATTTTTATTAGCTTCGTCCGTTGGCTTATTGACTGCAACAGGGATTTATTTAATGTTGCGTGCGAGAACCTATCCTGTTGTGTTAGGGTTGGCGATGATTGGCTATGCCGTCAATTTATTTCTGTTTGCCACAGGTCGCATTCAGCTAGATGGTCATGTGATTTTGAGTGATGCCACGCAAGTTACCGACCCTTTACCGCAAGCATTGGTACTGACAGCGATTGTGATTGGCTTTGCCACCACGGCATTTGTGGTGCAATTGGCATTGCGTAGCCGTTATGAATCAGGTACAGACCATGTAGATGCCAAAGAAGATGCGTCTATAGATGATGACGAAGCGGAGGATGAGCAACATGGCTAATCTATCGGCTTTTTGGACATTTCATGCACCGATTTTAAGCATTCTCATTCCTGCATTTACAGGTTTTTTATTGGTTTTACTTGGCAACCCTGGTGCAGGTTCGTTGCGTGTGGATTGGCGACAACCTTGGCGACGTGGCATTAGTTTGCTTTCGGCAACATTCAGTTTAGTCGTTGCCATTAGTTATATGCTGATGGTGAGCAATGGCGAGATTTTTGTTTATCGCTTATCGGAATGGTCTGCACCGTTTGGCATTGTTTTGGTTTTAGACCAATTATCTGCATTGATGATTGTTTTAACCAATGTTTTGATTTTACCAATCTTATGGTATGCCAGCCAGAAATGGGACGAGCGTGGACGTTATTTTCATGCCATGGTGCATTTCCTGCTGATGGGCGTGTCTGGGGCGTTTCTCACAGGCGATTTATTCAACTTATTCGTATTTTTTGAAATTTTGTTGATGTCATCGTATGTGCTATTGCTTCATGCTCAAGGCAAAGTCCGCTTTCAGTGGGGTATTCATTATGTGGTCATCAATTTATTTGCATCGGCACTCTTTTTAATCGGTTTAGGTTTAATTTATGCCAGTGTCGGCAGTTTGAATATGGCAGACGTGGCACGATTAATGCCAAATCTTGCACCTGATCAGCATCGTCTCGCTGTGGCTGGTGGATTGTTGCTTTTTGTGGTTTTTGGTATTAAAGCCGCCATGTTTCCTGTCGGTTTTTGGTTGCCAAAAACTTATGCCATTGTCGCTACGCCTGTCGCTGCAATTTTTACCATTATGACCAAAGTGGGCGTATATGCGATTTTGCGTGTCAATGGTACAGTATTTGTAGATGATGTATCGCAGCAATTATGGCAAAATGCCTTGTTAATCATTGGTTTAATTGGTTCATTGTACGGGGTAATTGGTGCATTAGGAGCTGTGCGTTTAAGACGTTTTGTTGGCTTTATGGTGTTATCATCGGTGAGTACCATTTTGATTGGTCTTGCCTTGGTGAGTAGTGAAGCATGGGCGGCAGCATTGTATTATATGGTGCATAGTACGTTGGCAGCAGCAGCACTCTATTTGCTGTGTGGTTGGATTACTTCACAACGTGGCGATTTTAAAGACCATCTCAAAGTGTCTGCACAAATGAAACAGGAAAAAGCGATTGCGTGGTGCTTGTTTTTATTGGCATTAATTATGGCAGGCTTACCACCGTTTAGTGGCTTTTTGGGTAAAGTCTTTTTATTGCAAGCAGCGATTGGGCATGATGCTCAATTTTGGATTTTTGCCATTGTATTGATTGTGAGCTTATTGAGTATTATCGCTTTTGTGCGTGTGGGCTATGTGCTGATTTGGCAAGCGGAACGCCCTGAAGATAATCCTAACCATGAAGGGTTTGCTCATGACCAAGCCTTGCCAAGCAAAGCACCTAAAGCCAATGATAGTGTGATTTATATTTTAATTACGGTGCTATTGGCTTATATGGCATTTGCTTCGCCAAGTTATCAATATACCGAGCAAGCTGCCATCATGATGAAAGATCATGCCTTATATCAACAAAAAGTATTGCACCGAGCCGCTGATGGCGAAGTGATTAGCACACAACCGTTTGATGCGAAATATGTACCACATACCAAATATCAAGGTGAACAAGCCGATGCCAATGCGAAGTTTTTACCGTATATTCTTTCACCGAATACCTTGCAAGGCGACAATATTTCACCTGAAAAGCAAGCACAAATCCAACAGCAATTAGGTCAGACACAAGGGGCAAGCAATGGCAAATAAAGTGCAAAAAACATGGTTTGATCGTTGGTTTCCCCACCCATTTGTATCGGTTTTGGTGGCATTGACGTGGATTATTCTTGCCGCAAGCTATAGCGTACAAAGTATTGTTATGGCGAGTATTTTGGCAATTGTCATTCCACGCATGGTGCGTCCATTTGTTGGGCGTACACAAAAAATCCGTTGGGGCTTGGCAGTCAAATTAATTGCAATTGTGATGTGGGATATTTTGGTTTCTAATATTAAGATTGCACGCTTGGTGCTAGGGTCATTAGACCAATTACAACCCAAATGGTATCGTGTACCTTTAGAAAGCGAGCATGAGCAAGTCAATGCTCTATTGGCGATGATTATTACCACCACACCTGGGACAGTATCGGCAGGCATAGACCAAGAACGCCGTGATATTTTGGTACACGCTTTATCATCGGACGATGAACAAGCCGATATACAAGATATGAAACAGCGATATGAAGCCTTGCTCATGCAAATTTTTGATGTGCAAGTTGATGGCAATGAACAAGGGGAGCAAACATGAGCCTATTAATTTGGTGTGTATGTATTGCCATTATGATGATGGCAGTGTCTATGTTGCTATGTTTGTATCGTTTGGTGGTTGGGCCATCGGTGATTGATCGTTTGCTGGCATTGGATACATTATTTTTAAATGCCATCGGTGTGATTATTCTGTTGAGCATTTATTGGTCTAGTGTATTGCTGTTTGAAAGTGTGTTGTTGATTGCTATGCTGGGCTTTGTATCTACTGCCGCATTGGCACGTTATTTTACATCAGGTCATGTAATTGATTAGGAGATGGGCATGATAGTGATGGAAATTGTGGTTGGATTTTTTGTATTGCTTGGTGCAATGTTTATGCTGATTGGTAGTGTCGGCTTGGTGCGTTTACCCGATTTGTTTACACGCTTACACGCCCCGACCAAATCTAGTACATTGGGTTTGGGTGGTTTGATTTTAGCATTTATGATTTATGCGATTGCACAAGGGCATTTTTCTATTGCTGGGCTGTTGATTACGCTTTTTGCTTTTTTAACCGCACCTGTATCGGCAAATTTGATGGCACAAGCGGCATTGCATTTAAAATTGCGTTCATTAAGTGGGCAAGTACCAGAAAGTATTGAGCGACCATTGCCATGGCAAAAAGGGCGAGATCGTAATTTACAACAAAAACGTGTACAGCATTATCGCCGTACACGTCCTAAAAATGAACAATAATGACTGATTGAGTACATCAGTCGCATGACGTTAGATGAGCATTAAGCATCAAGCAAGGCTTGTGCTTGTGCTAAATCTAGCGTGCCTTCATAGATTGCACGCCCTGTAATAATCCCTGCCAAATGCTGTGCATAAGGTTTTAAGCGTTCTACATCGGTTAAATTGGTAACACCACCTGATGCAATCACTGGAATGCCAGAATATTGTGCCAAATGTACTGTTTGCTCGACATTAACACCTTGCATCATGCCATCACGAGCAATATCGGTATAAACAATGCTTGATACGCCTGCATCGGCAAAACGTTTTGCCAAATCAGTCGCTTTTACATCGGTAACATTCGCCCAGCCATCAGTAGCGACCATGCTGTCTTTGGCATCAATGCCTACAATGATGTGTCCTGCAAATTTTTGGCACGCCAATTCTACAAATTCAGGCTCTTGCACGGCCTTTGTACCAATAATCACATAACTTACGCCTGCATCTAAATAATGCTCAATGGTTTCCAATGAACGAATACCACCGCCAATTTGAATCGGTAAATTGGGCTGTGCTTTGGCAATCGCTTCTACCACAGGTTTATGAATTGGCGTACCTGCAAATGCACCATTTAAATCCACCAAATGTAAACGTCTTGCCCCTTGATTGACCCAATGTTGAGCCATAGCGACTGGGTCATCTGAAAAAACGGTATCATCTTCCATACGACCTTGTTTTAAGCGAACACATTGACCATCTTTTAAATCAATAGCAGGGATAATGAGCATAGCAGTATAATCCTAAAATTATGAAAAGAATTTGTTTCATCTGTTGTGGCAATCACAACGCTATTAAGTGTAGCAAAAAAGCACTTTATCGGCTATGGATTTGTGCGTATTTTTCATTGTGCGTGTTGAGCTGGACACATTGCACAATTCACCTTGTCAAAATTTTAAGATACAAAATGTAAACTAAAAACAATTAAGAATAATTTACATTTTTCTAGGTATTTATTTGATTTTATTTTATACTATAGCGTTTTTATTCTATGACATATCAGGTCAAGCGACACACTGCTTAGCCAACCCAAATAGCCGAATTAAGGTGTTCAAGTGCGTTTAGTTGATTTAAAAAGAAAACAGTCTGCAACCATTTGTGGTATCTCCCGTGATGAAAGCGGTCAGCAAGATATTGTTGCCAACCGTTTAGAAGTATTAGGTTTTGTCGCAGGTACGCCTGTAAAAGTGATTACCAAAGGTATTTTTGGTGGCGAGCCAATTTTAGTACAAATTGGTTTTACACGTTTTGCCTTACGCAAAAGTGAAGCGGCAAAAGTAGAAATTACAGGAGTGTCGGCATGAGTGAAGTATTAAGAATTGCATTGGTCGGCAATCCAAACTGTGGTAAAACATCGCTGTTTAACCAACTGACAGGCACTAAGCAAAAAGTTGGCAACTATGCTGGGGTTACTGTAGAGCGTAAAGAAGGGCATTTCCAATTACCGTCAGGGCAGGCGGTGCGTGTACTAGATTTACCAGGCACATATAGCTTGAATGCGGCAAGTTTAGATGAAGATGTTACTCGTCGTGTATGCTTGGGCGAAGTGCCAGAAGAAGTTCATCAAGATGCTTTTTTATTGGTGGCAGATGCGACCAATTTAAAACTCAATTTAAAATTAGTACTAGAAATGATTGCGTTAAAGCGTCCAGTATTGCTGATTTTAAATATGATGGACGA
>JAUNHS010000097.1 GCA_030523805.1 Acinetobacter sp. | reverse complement strand
CTGTAAAATGCTTGTATAAAATATTAGCACTAAACACAAAAAGCATTAGGGAAAAAGGGTAAATTATTTTATACTATAGCAGTTTTTATTTTAGCAATGAATTGTAGGATTGATCCATGAATGCTCCACAAGTGAAATATTTAAAAGATTATCAAGCACCTAGTTTTAGCGTAGAATCGGTGCATTTAACCATTCAAGTGTACGATGACCATACTTGCGTCAAAAGTCAATTGCGTATGCAACGCCAAAATGCAGGCGATTTAGTGCTGCTTGGTCGTGAGTTAGAATTAAAAAGCATTCAATTAAATGGGCAAGTACTCTCTGCACAAGATTATCAGCAAGATGATGAACAATTAGTAATTGCTAATGCCCCAGAGCAAGCGGTGTTAGACATTGAAGTCATCATTCACCCAGAACACAATACTGCTTTGGAAGGTTTGTACCAAGCAGGGAATTTGTATGTTACGCAAAATGAACCTGAAGGTTTCCGTAAAATTACATATTACCCAGACCGTCCAGATGTATTATCGGTATTTACCACACGCATTGAAGCCGATCAAAAATATCCAACTTTACTCGCAAATGGTAATTTGGTAGAGCAGGGCAAATTGGAAAATAATCGTCATTTTACCGTATGGCACGACCCAACGAAAAAACCATGTTATTTATTTGCTTGCGTGATTGGTGATTTGGCTGTATTGCGTGATGAATTTACCACAGCTGAACAGCGTAAAGTAAACTTGGAAATTTACGCCTTAGAAAAAGATATTGCGAAATGCCACATTGCAATGGAAGCCTTAAAGCATTCTATGCGTTGGGACGAAGAGCATTATGGTTTAAGCTATGATTTAGACAATTATATGATTGTTGCCGTGAGCCAGTTCAATATGGGGGCAATGGAAAATAAAGGTCTAAATATTTTCAATACTTCATGTGTATTGGCAGATGAAGAATATACCAACGACTTGGCAATTATGCGTGTACAATCGGTGATTGCACATGAATATTTCCATAACTGGACAGGCAACCGTATTACTTGCCGTGATTGGTTTCAGTTGTGCTTAAAAGAAGGTTTAACCGTATTCCGTGATCAAGTGTTCTCGGAAGATTTACAATCCGCTGCAGTACAACGTATTGATGATGTTGCTGTATTAAAATCATACCAATTTCCTGAAGATGCAGGCCCATTGGCACACCCACCACGCCCAGACCATTTTGTAGAAATTAACAATTTTTATACCACTACCGTGTATGAAAAAGGTGCAGAAATTTCTCGTATGATGGCGACATTATTGGGTAAAGAAAAATTCCGTCAAGGGACAGACAAATATTTTGAATTATTTGATGGTCAAGCTGTTACGGTAGAAGATTGGATTTTTGCTTTATCTCAAGGTTCAGGCGTGGATTTATCGGCATTTTTACGCTGGTACAACCAACCACATACGCCACAACTCATCGTGCAACAACACTATGACGCAGCACAGCAAAGCTATCAATTAACGTTCAAACAGCACATTAAGCCGCATAGCAAATATCCAGACTTAAAAGCTGTGCCAATTCCTGTAGCGATTGCATTATTTGACCGTGATTCAGGCGAGCAATTAACGCTTAATTGTACAGATTTAATGCAAAACCAAGTACAAGATGGTATGTACTTATTCACGCAAGATGAAGCCAGCATTACATTTACAGGCGTAAGCAAAGCACCAATCGTTTCGTTATTGCGTAATTTTTCAGCACCTGTCAATTTAGAATTTGATTATAGCAATGCCGAATTAGCATTTTTAATGCAATATGAAACCAATGGTTTTAACCAATGGCAAGCATCGCAAACCTTGCTTGAGCGTATTTTGCTAGAGCAACAATCTGCGACAGAATATTGCCAAGCCTTGCAAGCTGTGATTCCAGCGGTCGCAAAACACGATCCATTATTGGCATCTCGTTTATTAGATATTCCAACGGAAAGCTACTTGGCAAGCCGTATTGAGCAAAATTATCAACCAGAAGTGGTGAAACAACGCCGTGATGAATTGATTGCTCAAGTGGCAACAGCTTTGGCTGATTTCTGGAAAAATTATTACCAACAAACACGCCCACAAGATTTTGCCGAATTTAGCTTGGCAATGGGCGTGCGTGCTTTGCGTAATATTTGTTTAGAAATGTTGTGGCAATTAAAAGATGCCGATACTTTGACTTTGGCTGCTGCACAGTATGATGGCACTAAAAATATGACGGAACGCTTGGGTGCATTGCGTAGTTTACATTGGTCGCAAGATGCCAGCGTACAGCACTATTTAGAGCAATTCTATCAAAAATTTGAAGATGAAGGCTTGTCTATAGACCAATGGTTCTTGGTACAATCAAGCAATCCAAACTTGACGGCACAAGGTTTACAAGCCTTGATGAAGCACAAAGATTTTGATTTAACAACGCCAAACCGTGTGCGTGCAGTTACTCGTGGCGTGGTGCAAAATCCAGTGCTTTTGTGGAATTTTGCAACGGATTCATTCATTGATTTAGCACGCTATTTTGATGAGAAAAATCCAATTTTAGCATCGGCAACTTTACAAAGTTTATCTCGCTGGTATACTTTAGCCGAGCCAAAACGCAGCGAAATTCAAGCGAAATTGCAAGCATTACAAAGTGAAGTGCAATCTCGTAATGTGAGCGAAACATTGAGTAAAATTTTATCGGTTTAATGTTCGCATTCGTTCACTAAGGTGTGCGTAAACGCTACAAAGGGAATATACGTTAAGTATATTCCTTTTTACTTGATGATAAAAAAGAATAAGAAAATTGTACAGAATGATAGCTAGATTTTTTAAGATAAATTCGCTATGATGACGGTAGCGTAAACTATTTTTTAGGAGTATGTAATGAAAAAAATCATGTCTGCAATTGCATTGATGGCAACGCTTGGTGCAACGTCTAGTATGGTAATGGCACATCATTCACCAGACCACAAAACCAAAGCAGTGAATATCAATACGCAAACCATTTCTCAATTAGCAGATGGTACACCGATTAAAATCAAAGGTTATATCACGCAATCATTGGGCGATGAAAAATATACCTTTAAAGACCGTGCAGGTACGATTGTTGCTAAAATTGATGATGATGTATTGAAAAAACGCAAATTAGCAAGCAATAAAGTAGTTACATTAATTGGCGAAGTAGATATTGAACAAGAAAATGGTTTATTGCGTGCAGTGATTGATGTAGATGCAATTCGCTAATTGCATTTAACGCTAGATTTTAAGCCATATTTGAAAATCCCGATCTCATCATGAGTTTGGGATTTTTCTATTTTAAATATCATTTTTTGTAGCCATTTAAGCAAGACTAAAGTGTAATATATTTTTGTAACAAAATCATTTAGGCTCAAAAAAATAATTTCATGCATGATGAAATAGATGATGTTAGAAATTCAATAGAATATTGCTCGTGAGTGGTTTATATTTTGCTAAAAAATAGCGAATATTAGCAAAACCGTATAGCGAATGAATTAACATTTTGTTGTATTTCTAGTAAAATCAAATGGTCATAGATACATAAAGAAGATCACGTATCATCTTTATGTATAAGTCAATTTTTTAGATAGAGGAATAACACCGTGCTACAAGCTTACCGCCAACACGTTGCTGAACGTGCCGCACTCGGAGTCCCACCGAAACCACTTGATGATGCTCAAACTGCTGCATTAGTTGAATTATTAAAAAATCCACCAGCAGGCGAAGAAGACTATTTAGTTGATTTACTAGAAAATCGTGTGCCAGCGGGTGTGGACCAAGCTGCTTATGTAAAAGCTGCATTCTTGGCTGCTGTTGCAAAAGGGGAAGCAACATCACCATTAGTTACTGCTGAGCGTGCCGTATATTTATTGGGTACAATGCTTGGTGGTTATAACGTTGCACCATTAATTGATTTGTTAGACAATGCAAATTTGGGTGCTTTAGCAGCTGAAGCATTGAAGAAAACATTACTTGTATTTGATGCATTCCACGATGTAGCAGATAAAGCCAAAGCTGGCAATGCAAATGCAAAAGCAGTATTACAATCTTGGGCTGAAGCTGAATGGTTTACTAGCCGTGATGATGTGCCTGAAGAAATCAAAATTACTGTATTTAAAGTAACAGGCGAAACCAATACTGACGACTTGTCTCCTGCACAAGATGCGTGGAGCCGTCCTGATATTCCATTGCACGCAACTGCAATGCTGAAAAACGAACGTGATGGTATCAATCCTGAAAAACCAGGTGAAGTTGGCCCAATCAAACAAATTGAAGCATTAGTTGCTAAAGGCAACCAAGTGGCTTATGTGGGCGACGTTGTAGGTACTGGTTCAAGCCGTAAATCTGCGACAAACTCTGTACTTTGGTTCTTTGGTGATGAATTACCACACATTCCAAACAAAAAAGACGGTGGTGTGTGCTTAGGTGGTAAAATCGCTCCGATTTTCTTCAATACAATGGAAGATGCTGGTGCATTGCCTGTTGAGATTGACGTATCTAACATGAATATGGGTGATGAAGTTGTTTTAAAAATTAATAAAGAAACAGCTGTTGTTACTGCATTCAAAGACGGTGCTCAAATCGCTGAAGCGCCATTGAAAACACCTGTACTTTTAGATGAAGTGCGTGCTGGTGGTCGTATTAACTTAATCATCGGTCGTGGTTTGACTGCAAAAGCTCGTGAAGCATTAGGTTTACCTGCTTCTGACTTATTCCGCCAACCACAACAACCTGCAGATACAGGTAAAGGCTTTACTCAAGCTCAAAAAATGGTAGGTCGTGCGTGTGGTTTACCTGAAGGTCAAGGTATCCGTCCAGGTACATATTGCGAACCAAAAATGACAACTGTAGGTTCTCAAGATACAACAGGTCCGATGACTCGTGATGAATTGAAAGACTTGGCGTGCTTAGGCTTCTCTGCTGACTTAGTAATGCAATCATTCTGTCATACAGCAGCTTATCCAAAACCTGTAGATGTGGTAACTCACCACACATTGCCAGACTTCATTATGAACCGTGGTGGTGTATCACTTCGCCCTGGTGATGGTGTAATTCACTCATGGTTGAACCGTATGTTATTGCCTGATACTGTAGGTACAGGTGGCGACTCTCATACTCGTTTCCCGATCGGTATTTCATTCCCTGCGGGTTCTGGTTTGGTTGCGTTCGCAGCTGCAACAGGTGTAATGCCATTGGATATGCCTGAGTCTGTACTTGTGAAATTCAAAGGTAAAATGCAACCTGGTATCACATTACGTGATTTGGTACACGCCATTCCTTACTATGCAATTCAAGCTGGCGACTTAACAGTTGAGAAAAAAGGTAAGAAAAACATTTTCTCTGGTCGTATCTTAGAGATTGACTTGACTGAAATGGAAACTGACTTAACCGTTGAGCAAGCATTTGAATTATCAGACGCTTCTGCAGAACGTTCAGCAGCAGGTTGTTCAATCACACTTTCTGAAGAAAAAGTGGCTGAATACTTACGCTCTAACATCGTGATGTTAAAATGGATGATTTCTCAAGGTTATGGTGATGCTCGTACAATGGCTCGCCGTGTTGAGAATATGGAAAAATGGTTGGCAAACCCTAGCTTAATTAAAGCTGATGCTGATGCAGAATATGCAAAAGTATATGAAATTGATTTGTCAGAAATCAAAGAACCAATCCTTTGCTGTCCAAACGATCCAGATGATGCGAAATTGTTATCTGACGTACAAGGTGCGAAAATTGATGAAGTATTCATCGGTTCTTGTATGACAAACATTGGTCACTTCCGTGCAGCTGGTAAATTGTTAGACAAAGTACCTGGTGGTGCATTATCTACACGTTTATGGTTAGCTCCACCAACACGTATGGACGCTCATCAGTTGATGGAAGAAGGCTTGTATAACGTTTATGGCCGTGCAGGTGCTCGTACAGAAATGCCAGGTTGTTCATTATGTATGGGTAACCAAGCTCGTGTAGCACCAAATACAACATGTGTATCTACTTCTACACGTAACTTCCCGAACCGTTTAGGTCAAGGTGCAGATGTTTACTTGGCTTCAGCTGAATTGGCATCAGTCGCTGCGATTTTAGGTAAGTTGCCAACTGTAGAAGAATATCAACAGTATGCAACACAAATTGACAGCATGGCTGGCGATATTTATAAGTACTTGAACTTTGATCAAATCGCTGAATACACTGAACAAGTGAAAGATGTTGATACGAAGAAAATCAGTGCTGCTCAATTAACTTAATATCAAT